>DASXMF010000212.1:0-2826 GCA_036495845.1 Rhizomicrobium sp. | reverse complement strand
CCACCGCAAATGGAATTTGATTTCGCACCTGCCCCGCCAACATGAAACTCGGCTTCGAAGAAACCCAGTTGTCCTATGCCAGCGGTTCACAAAGTGCCCGCGTATGGCCTGGTTTCTTAACTTCTATCGATGTGCTCGATGCAAACGCCTCTGGACCGATGAATGGTCCTGCATGTGCGACGACGAGTGCCCGCATTGCGGTGCGCGAGACATGTCGCCGTTCGATAGCGAAAATCTGACGGATCTTGTCGCACAGGAAGGCGACCAGTTCGTCGCAATCCATTCGCCGCGCTCGGCCGAAGACAAACCGAACTATCGCGAATTGGGCTGCTTTAAGACGCACGCAGAAGTCGAAGAGTTTCTGGCGTCGGCTGATTGGCCTTGATGTTGTCATTCCGAGCCCGCACGAGCGCCTCGGAATGACGATTCTGAAATGCCCTAGCGGCCACCGGCACCTACTCCCTAAAAGTAATCATCCCGCCCACCTGAGGGGCGTATGCGCAGTCGTCACGAAACGCGGGTCGGGATGCGATGGACGCAGATGGCACAATTGACGAGTGGTGCTGATGCGGACGGTGAAGTCGTGTGGTCCTGACGCCTCGACGCTGGCGTCAAGCTGGCGATGATGTTCGCATCATGCTGGCGACGGTGGCAAGAAAGCCCGATCACCGGGGAGAGCACGAAATAAGCCGTAAAACCATTGCGCAGGGAAGGCCGGACTGCCTCCGCCGAACCTGTATGCTCGTGTGCGTGTTCTTTGCTGCACATTTGCGCACGAGACCGCGGGTGCGGCGTGCACCCGGTCTTCCCTGCGCCCTCTTTCTTTTGAGGGCCAAGGCTAGTTGCAAAACTCGGGCGAAACGCGCCGCGAGAACGCGGGCGGTTGCCTGCGCGGCTGTTTGACATGTGAATCAGAAATTGCGGATGTGCGCACTTTGCTAGTCATTGCGAGGAGCCAACGGGTCGCGCGAATGCGCGCCCGATGACAGGCTCCGCGACGAAGCAATCCAGAGCCAGAAGGGAAGACTGGATTGCTTCGCTTCGCTCGCAATGACGGTGGGCGGCGACCGCCGCCGCCCCGCTCAACCCGAGCGCCGGTGGCTGGTGTTCTGCGTCAAATTGCCGTGCGCGGCCTGTTCGCGGATGTTGTGCTTCTCGTCGTCGCGATGCCCCTTGGTGGTGTCGAGCGGCGCAGCCGGTGCGCTGCCAGGGCCCTTGTGACATTGATTGTCCTGAGGAACGGACCCGATGGTTGTGGTCAGGGGTTTTGTCATCGCTTGCCTCCGTTACTCACGAAGAGAAAACGCTGAAAGCGTTGGCCTCGTTCCGATGGGAAGGGCGTTCTCGCGCCGGTAGCAGCGCCTATATCTTCCCCTGCGCGTGCTCCTGCGCCGGCCTTTCGCCTTGCTGCTCCTGCTGCTGGCGCGCCTGTTCCTTGGCGTGATGGCGGCCATAGGCGCAGCCGGCGATGGCGCCGAGCACGCCGTGATGGCCGGCATAGTGACCGGCGACGCCGCCGACCGCGGCGCCCTTCAGGCAGCCCTTGGCGTCGGCGGTATTGGCGGCCAGCGTCAGCGCTGCGACGGCAAGCAAGGTGGCGATCGTCTTCATGGTGTCCTCCGCGGGCAACTGGGTCGATGCGGCACAAAGGGATAAGCGCGCGCCCGCGATCCGGTTCCATCGCGAGGTCAGGTGGTGACGGGGTGTGGCGGTTCAAGGCTGCCGCCGACACGTCGTCCCGGCGAACAACTCAATGCGGCACCTGCACGGGAGCCGCGCTCGACTCGCGATTCGTGCGCGCCACCCGAGTCAAGACCCAAATGAGCATAGCTCGAAAATACACCACCTGGTTGTGCGTCGCTTTACCCGTCTGATACCAACAGGCTTCTAACGCTTGGCCGGTTGATCCCCGCTCAATTCGGTTACAATGAAGCGGGCAGTCGAGTCGGGCATGACTCCGGCGGAGAACAACATGGTTGCCGATCTTAACCAGCAGCGGGTGCTGAAATTCCTCGATGCATTCTATTCCGGCGACGCCGCGGCCGCGACGGCGTGCTGCGACGAGGAGCTCGACAGCATCACCTATGCGCCGATCGAGCTGTTTCCGCATCTCGGGCACAAGCACGGCAACGCCTGGGTCGCGGAGGCGATCAAGACCCAGCAGAAGCGCTATTCGAACCGGAAATACGAGATCAAGTTCATCGCCGTCGACGGCGACAACATCGCAACCATGCAGTTTATCTCCTTGCGCAAGCGCAACGACGACCGCGTCGTGCACCTGGAGGCCGCGGAGTTCTTCACCCTGCGCGCCAACCGCATCCTGGTGCACCGCTCGTTTTTCGATTCCTTCGATTTCGTGCAGCAATTGCTCGGCCGCGACCTCACCGAATCGTTTGCCACCAGCGTGCGCGACGCGATGAAGCGCTGAGCGGGCGCTTTCGTCATTCCGGGGCGCGCGGAGCGCGAACTACGATGTGCAATTGCACATCGGAGAATCTCGAGATTAGATTCCGGGTCTGGTCCTTCGGACCATCCCGGAATGACTCAGTGCCTTTTTTCGTCGCAGCGTTGAACCTTTCCACTGTTCCGTCAGACTAATCGGTAGGTTTGCTGTATCGATAGACGAAAATGCTGTCATGAAGATCGCGTTGCTTGCGCTGTTGGGTCTGGTGCTGGGCGCGTTGGGCGGTGCCGCCCTTGGTATCGGGGCCGGGCTCGCCTGGGTCGAAATCTTCAAAACCAGCGATTTCGAAGGTTATAGCGGCATGCTGGTGTTTTTTACCTTCATGCCGCTCGGCGCCGCGATCGGCGGATTGGGCGGCGCGC
>DASXMF010000211.1:0-60952 GCA_036495845.1 Rhizomicrobium sp. | reverse complement strand
GCCACTGCTTGCGTCTGGCATAGAGCCGCAATGTGATGGAAGTGCAGGCACCGAGCGCCATCAGAAGGAGCTCGTAGGGCCCCGGCCCGCTGTCCATTCCGCCCGATTCCACCGGCTCGTCGGCGATCAGCCGGTGGCGGCCGTCAAGCAGATATTGCGCAAGACCTTCGCCCGTCTCCGTGACCTCCACGGTACCGGGCTGCAAGGGCATCGATGGGGAGGCGTGGGCGTCACTCATGATGCGGTCCCGGGGGTGCTGGCTCGGCGAGCAGGTCCTCGAATTCCCTGTGCGTTCGAATGAAGGCGGCAATGAACGGACAATCGGCAACGACCTTGTCCCCGCGGCCACGCGCATCGGAGAGCGCGTTCTCGGCGAGAGCGGTGCCGACGCCGCGTCCGCCGAGCGGCTTAGGGACCTCCGTATGAATGAAGGTGACGCGTCCCGGCTCGCGGCGGTATGTCACGAACGCCGTCGCCTCGCCGATCTTCAGTTCATAACGATGAAGCGCGGGATTGTCGCTCACCTGCTGCGGCAATGCGGGTGGGCCTTCGTCTGCCGTCATGCCAACTCTCCACGCCTGGTTCCGCGTTGCCGGCTGAGTGTAGCGCGGTTCGGAGCCGAACGGTATGCACGGAAAACTCGATGTCTAAACCTCGGCGACCACCTGCCGCAGGAACGTCCGCTCCTCGCGCAGGATGAGACGTTCGCGTTCTGCAAACGCGAAATTCGCCCGCGCCTGCGGATGGTCGCGCAGTTTTGCCCGATAGGTTTCGTAGGAAGCCAGACAGTCGAAGCCGATCAACGCGTGAGCGATGTCGTTCGTGCCCTCGTGGGGCATGAAATAGCCCAGCAATTCACCGCCGCACGCGGGAATTATCTTCAGCCAGTTCCTCGCATACGCTTCAAAATCTGTGCGCTTGAACGGGTCGATCTGGTAGCGGATATGGCAAACGATGCTCATGACGATCTCCCTTCCGGAGACTGAACGTAACTCTTGCAGTTACGGGCATGCTTCGATTATCATCGAAGCATGAAGGAAGGCCCCAGTATCGCTCCGATCGCCGCCCTTGCGGGCGATCCGGGTCGCGCCAACATGCTTTCGGCACTTGCAGGCGGCATGTCTCTCACCGCGAGCGAGCTTGCAGCGGAGGCGGGAGTTACATTGCAGACGGCGAGTTCGCATCTGGCCAAGCTTGAAGCGGCCCATCTTGTGGAAGCGTCGCGTGCCGGTCGCCACCGTTATTTTCGGCTTGCGAACGACGACGTGGCCGCCATGCTGGAAGCCATCATGGGTGTTGCCGCCCGCACGGGCACGATGCGCACGCGCCCCGGCCCGCGCGATCCGGCGATGCGCAGGGCGCGCATCTGCTACGATCACCTGGCTGGCGAGATGGGCGTGAGGCTGCTCGACTCGCTCGTCGAGACGCGCCGCATCTCGCGCAATGGGGAGGCGCTGGGGCTGACCAGGCGCGGAGAAGTCTTCCTGCGGGAGTTTCAGGTCGATCTCGCACCGCTCGTTTCCGCGCGCCGGCCGCTCTGCAAGCCCTGTCTCGACTGGAGCATGCGCCGGCAGCATCTGGGCGGCGGCCTGGGCGCCGCGCTGCTCGAGCGCTTTCGTGCGCTCAAATGGCTCGAGCGCGACCGCGAAAGTCGCGCCGTACATTTCAGCAGGGCAGGCGAGGTCGCCTTCGCTCGCGCGTTCGCTCTTTGACGGCTGCTGCGTCTCGCGGTTGGTCATCCATCTCCCGGCTTCGCCTTTCCGGTATTAAGGGCTGGATTGACGAACGGGCATCGCCTCGCAAAATTGCACCGTGAGACTCAAAGTTCGCGAGCACCGATGCAATGTGACATGGCTTCGAGCTGGAGGCGCACGGCCTTTCTGAGCGTCCGAATCAATTCGCCGTCGTATGGTTCGAGTGCTGCTAGCAGGCGGTGATGCCTGCTCCTGTTCCGATGGAGGATCAGATCGAACATTTCGTTTGAATTTGGCTGCCCCGCTTCCCTCATGACGGCGTTGAACGCGCCTCTCGAAAATCGCGGAAACCGGGAGTTTCCTATCATCATGCATGAGAGCGTCAGCGCATCGCCATCCAGCTTGAATTCCGGCACGTAGAAAGATCCGCGTTTGAAGTTGAAATTGTAGTCCGTATTTATGACAAGTCGGGGGTGGTCGCCCTCCGTCATCGGCATGCTGAACGCCATGGGTTCCGGACTTGCGAAGCCAAAGGTACGGAACATGCCGAATGGATCCTGAAGGCTGTATCGTACAAAGACCTCTCCGGAAAACGTGCCCTCGATGGCCACGCCTTCTTTCAGATCATAGGTGCGCGCTGAAGGATCGTGATTGACCAGCTCCATTATCGGCATCACGTAGAATTTGCCTTCGCGATGGATCATCCTGCTGTGCAGGAACCATCGTTGCGCCCGGTAATTGCTGTCGCCCGCGCCGCTCTCGAATTTGCTAAATGCGGCGGACAGTTCCGAGCGCACTTCTGCGGGAAGACCATCAAGTGCCGTAATGAAAGCGACCGAATCGGCGCGCCCTTCGCCGCCCCAGGAAAAAATGTTCTCGTACTTCTCGCAAAAGTTGCGCTCGGGTTCTCCAACGATTGTGGAATCCCTGATCTTTAGCCGATGGTCCACGAACTCGATATCGTCCACGGGGATCAGAAGATTTTTGGGCACCAGCAAACGTATCGGCTTGCCACCGTCCGCGGGAAATATCCCGCGTCCGAGCGCGCCTTGCCGCTGCACGATATTATCGGCCGTGCCGCCTAACGCTCGGAATGCCTCGATCATCTCGTCCCACGACCAGGTCATTGATTCGGGCCTAAGGCCTTCGTCGGCCCGATTCGGTTCGTTATCGGCATTCGAAGTTCCTGAGCCGTGCAGCCAGACACACCCTGCGTTGTTTGCGGGGTACAGTCGGCTCTCAGATTGGACGTTGGGTGGATTTTGATCGCTTTCTCTTGATGCCGGGCCGACGCCGCTTACCTCTATTCGGTGTTTCAATACGGGGAGAATACAATGAAGCGAACAACCGCGGGAATACTTGCCGGAACCGTGCTCTTAGGTGCTGTCGCGGTATCCCCGAGCGAGGCGGGTTGTCTCAAAGGAGCCGTCGTCGGCGCCGTTGCCGGACACTTCGCCCACCATCATGCCGTGCTCGGCGCCGTCGCCGGCTGTGCGGTGGGACATCATCTGGCCGTCAAGGCCCGCGAGCAGAAAGCGGCTCAGGCGCACACGCCCCCGCCCGCGCCCAAACACCCCTGATCGAGCGCACGCCTTGCTCCCGGCACGAGCTGCAGCGCAGAATTCGGGCGCTGCGAAGCCAAGTGCCCGATGCCCACCAACCTCGAAGCCGTACGCTCGATTGAATTGTCCGAAATCCGCGAGGCGGAGGTGCGCATCGCCGGCACTGTTCTGCGCACGCCGCTGGTGCGGCTGGAACTTGGTCCGCGCGGCCCGGACATCCGCCTGAAACTCGAGAACCTTCAGCCGATCAATGCCTACAAGCTCCGCGGCGCCGTGAATGCTGTCGCGATGTTATCCGACGAGGAGCGCAGGCTCGGCGTATGGACGATCAGTGCCGGAAACGCCGGACAGGGCGTCGCCTATGCGGCGGCAAACGCGGGCGTGCCGTGCTCGGTGGTCGTGATCGAGACCGCCCCTCAATCGAAGATCGAACGTATGAAGGCGCTCGGCGCGCGGCTCCTGCCCGTGCCCTATGCGGTCGCGTGGCAGGCGCTCGAAGATCGCGCCTATCCGGGCGTCGAAGGCACATTCGTGCATCCGTTCGACGATCAAAATTTCATCGCCGGGCACGCGACCATGGGTCTCGAGATTCTGGAAGACGCGCCTGAGACGCAAACGGTGATTGCGGGCATCGGCGGCGGCGGCCTCGTGGTCGGGATCGCGAGCGCGGTAAAGGCGATCAAGCCTGGCATCAAAGTGTTCGGGGCTGAGCCGGAGACGGCGGCGCCAGCCGCGCTCTCTTTCGCCGCAGGGTCGCCCCAGGTTTTCCAGAACTGGAAGTCCTCGTTCGTCGATGGCGCCGGCGGCCAGAGCCTGTTTCCGCGGATGTGGGAGCGGATGAAAGGGCTGGTCGATGGCTCGATCGTGGTGGGCCTCGACGAAACCAGACGCGCTATGCGGTTGATGGCCGAGAAGGCGCGCGTGATTTCGGAAGGAGCAGGTGCGTTGCCGCTTGCGGCCGCTCTCTCAGGCATGGCCGGCACCGGCCCCATCGTCGCAATCGTCTCCGGCGGCAACATCGATCTCAAGAAATTCTGCGAGCTGATCGCAGATGGCTGACGGGCAAAGACATCCTCGAAAAATCGGCCGGTTCTTTCACAGGCGCGTCGCCGATATCGTCATCGCAGTCGCGGCCTTGTTCGTCTCCGCGATATCGCTGTGGATCGGCGTTCGCACCGAAAACGCGAACGAAGAACTCGTAGCCGGGAGCACCTGGCCGTTTCTGCAGGTTCAGGTCAGCAACGCGACACCGGACTCAAAACAGGATTTGCAATTCATGGTCGTCAACGCCGGCGTGGGACCGGCGAAGATCGAAAGCTTCGAGGTGTACTGGAAGCGGAAACCCTATCGCTCCGCAAGAAAGCTGTTGCTCGATTGCTGCGGGTTCAAGGATATCCTGGCGACGTCTCCGGAAGCGAATTACCACACGCGGCTGACCACCGGCACGGTGCAGGGCACCGTGCTGCGCGCCGGGGACACGAAAACCTTCATCCATTATCCGCTGGGGAGCGATAATCTGGCAGTCTGGGGCGCTCTCGACCACGCGCGCGTGCAGATGTCGTACCGGATTTGCTACTGCTCGGTATTGAACGAATGCTGGCGCAATCCACTTGCCGGCGAGCAATACAACCCTGCCCAGTTGCGTCCCGAAGCCGTGAAGTCCTGCCCCGTTCCGCCCGTGGCGTATACGCAGTAGGGCGACCTGTTTGCACTGTAACAACACCATGGCCACATTCGACGACGATGCCGAAATCGCGAGAATAGTGGAAGCCTCGATTGTGGTCAGGCCGCTGCGCGATGCGCGCCTGCGCGAAGCGGCCAGGGCGCTGAACGCGAACCGGCCCGACGTCGCTGAGCAATCGCTTTCCGCATATTTGAAGAAACGCCCACGCGATGCCGACGCGCTAAACCTGATGGCCGACACGAGCCTGCGCCTCGACAGGAAAAACGATGCGGAAGAGTTGCTCGCGCGCTGCGTGAGCGAGGCGCCGGGGTTCGACGCCGCGCGCTTCAACTACGCGAGCGTGCTTCGGCAGACGAACAAGCCGGCCGCGGCCCTGGAGCAATTGACGCTGCTTCTCAAAAAGGATCCGCGCAATCCGCTCTATCGCGATCTCGAGGCCCTCCTTCTCGCGGCCGTGGGAAATCACGAAGCCTCGCTCGCCTGCCGGCGCGGGATTGCGCAGGACTATCCGGGCTCCGCCAAGGTTCTCGTGAGCTATGCGCAGGCTCTCCGGACCTCAGGCATGCGAGACGAGTGCGTTGCCGCATATCGCCGAGCGCTCGCGCTTTCTCCCTTGCTTGGAACCGCATGGTGGGGGCTCGCCAATCTGAAGACATTCTGCTTCGGCGCAGTCGATATCGAGGCGATGCGATCTGTGCTCGCAACTCCGGGGCTTGGCGAGTATGACCGCGTACACCTGCTCTTTTCGCTGGGGAAGGCCTACGGCGATTGCGGGCATTACGAAGAATCGTTCGGGTGCTACGCGAAGGCCAACGCCATCCGCCGGCTTCAGGCGAGCTACGATCCCGATTCTACGGGCGCAAATGTGCGCCAGTACAAGTCACTGTTCACGCCGGAATTCTTTCGCACGCGCATGGGTATGGGCTCGGACGCCGGCGGTCCTATCTTCGTCGTTGGAATGCAGCGGGCGGGCTCGACACTCGTCGAGCAGATACTGTCGAGCCATTCGATGATCGAAGGCGCGGGAGAGCTTGCCGCCATCCGCTTCCTGGCGCGACACCTTCAGGACCGCGTAGCACCGCAATTTGGCACGGACTATCCGGGCGTTCTCGAAAAGCTCGACGCGGCGGCGCTGAAAACGCTGGGTGAGCAGTATCTCGAGAGCTCGCGCGTGCGCCGGCGAGCCGGGCGGCCCTTCTTCGTCGACAAGGAGCCCTTCAATTTTTGGCATGTGGGTTTTATCCACCTCATGTTTCCCAATGCGAAGATAGTCGATGTCCGCCGGCATCCGCTCGGTTGCTGCTTCTCCAATTTCACCACCATCTTCCTGCACGGGCTCGCGCTGACATACAGGCTGGCGGATCTCGGCCGCTATTATGCCGATTACGTGGAGGTGATGGCGCATTTCGACCGCGTGTTGCCGGGCCGCGTGCATCGCATCTTCTACGAGCAGCTGGTCGCAAATCCTGAAACGCAGATACGCGCGCTGCTCGACCATCTCGGATTGCCGTTCGAGCAGGCGTGCCTCGAATTTCACCGGAATGCGCGTGCCGTCAATTCGGCGAGCTCCGAACAGGTGCGCTCGCCGATTTATGACGACGCACTCGAGCGCTGGCGGCATTACGAGCCTTGGCTCGGCCCGCTCAAATCGGCGCTCGGCCCCGCACTCGCTGCCTATCCGGACGTGCCTGCAACGCGCGATTGAAGTGCGATAGGATTGTTGTTGTCGGCCCACTCTGCCTCAGGTACAGGCTTGCGCCTGAACGCCCGACACCTCACCCGCAAAGTTGCGGGGGAAGAATTTAAAGGCTTGCTTTGAACCGATAATTCACCACACCCCGTTTTGCCACCGTGATAGTCTGGGGGGAAGAACCGACGAGAGAGTGACCAATATGGGATCAGTGATGTGCGCGGTGCGTTCGAGTTTAAGGTTTAAGTTTGCAGTCATCGCGTGCGTCGTCTTCGCAAATGCCGCAGTGGCGCAGCCGGCATCGCAATCGCTTGTCCCACTCGATCCCTTTCTCGTAGGCGCCGGTCATTTTGGCAATCTCAAACTCAAATCATTCCTTGCCGGCAACCCGAACCTTTCGGCCTACGAAGCCAATGCACTTTCTGCGGACGGCGCCTCGGCGGCCGTACTCCTTCTGAAGACATCGTCGAACTCGTCCGTCACCTTCACCGTCAACAACGCGGCGACGCTGCTTCCCTATGCCGACACGTTTCTGACGACAGCGCCCATGACGGGCCAAGCCAGCCTGACCGTCACCAGCCTGATCCAGATTGGCACCGACTATTATGCGCCGGCTCTCGTGCAGGGACCGCTCGGCGGCTATTCGACCAACAACACGATCAGTGTCACCGCCGCACAGGACGGAACGAACACGAATGCGACGCTTGCTCTCGTTATTCCGCCGCTCGCGCTCGTGCATGGCCTGTGGGGCGACCGCAAGAGCCTCTCACAGGCTGAACAATATCTGCGCGCGCACGCACCCTGGAAAAGCGCGCCGCAGCTGGTCGAGCCCGTCTGCTATTCGAAATATCTCCGCTTCGACGCCAGGAAGGATCCGTTGAGCAATGGCAATGATCCTTGCGAGGTCACGTCTGAGTCGGCGCTGCAGACGGAAATCGATTCGTTTCTCGCCGAGCTGGACAGCGAGCAGATCGTTGGCGCCCGCATCGACCTCGTCGTTCACAGCATGGGCGGGTTGGTTGCGAGAAATTACGCCTCGCAGTCGAAATATGTCTCGCTGCGGAACCGGATGCAGGGGCAGTTCCACGCCATCGTCACGCTGAACACGCCGGAAATCGGCTCGACGCTGGCGCCGTTCCTGATCTCCAAGCGCAATGACCGGCGCAAGGCGCCGCTGTGGACGCCTCAGGGCTTCATCTGGGAGCAGGTCTGCGGCAACGCGACGGTCGCCAAATGTTTCAATGCGAACGGCTATCCGATCTATGCGCCTTCCCTGATCGTCAAATCGGGTGCGGTGTATTCGCTGGATCCCGACGGACCGAGCCTCAACAATCCCAACCTCGTGAGTCCCAATATCGCCAATGCGACCTGGCGTGCGATCAGTTCGACGAGGCCCGGCAACAGCGCGCTGGCGCTAGGCCTCGATACGCTGATTGCCGCGCTCTACAAGAATCCAGATTCCAATTCCGTGCCGACGGTGGATTCGATCCTGCAGGACGAACCCGATGATGCGATCGTCACTGTTCAGAGCCAGACCACGGGTGCTTCGGGAAACCAGCTCTATACATTTTCGAAGCTGTCCCACACCTCGCTCGTCGGCAGCATTCTGACCTGGCTGACCGGCAATAATATCAATGACAACAGCGTGACCGACGATCCCTCGCAAAGCGTCGACAAGCTGGCCGCCTGCTGGATTGAATCCACCGGCGCGGATTCCTGCTTGCCGCTTCGATCTCCTGTGGCATCGAACGAACCATCCGTGCCCGCTCGTACGCTCAAACCGGTCGACCGCGTAATTGTCCACGGTCCCACGCGCGCCACGCTGGGCAAGCCATTCGAGGTAGTGGTTCGCTATCCCGCGCAATATCTGCCCCCGCAAATATCGGCGTTCCAGCAGGGCGAAACGGGCCGCACGGCATTGGAAACAATCGCCGAAGCGCCGGGTGCGGCGCGCGGAACGCTCAGCATTCGCGTCACGCCCAAACTTCTTGGTCCGGTCAGCATTGGAATCCGCGCATTGTTCGGCGACGGCGGCGTGTCGGTGCGGACATTGCACGTTTTCGTCATCCCGCCATCCGCGCCGCCGCTTTCCTTCCGAGCCAACGATCTGCCGGTGCTCGCGCTGGCGCTCGATTCCGATACACAGACGGCGGTGCCCCATCCTTCGGCGCTCTATCCGCCGCCCGTCGGCCCGCTCGATCTCAATGCGCGGTTCGTGACGTGGCGGCTTCTGCCGCAGCCCGGCGCGCCGGTCATCCGCATCGATCCGAACGGTTTCATTCACGCGCTCGCGCCGGGCGAAACAAAAGTGCAAGCGCGGTTCGGATCTGATACCGCCAATCTGCGCGTGATCGTACGCGCGACGCAGGAGTAGATTCGGCGCTATTCAGCCACGGCGATCAAGGACGCGGCCAAGCGGACGCGCCAACAACGTCGCGAGCAACGCGCCGGTCGCGGCGATGGCCGCGTGCATCGCCCAAAAAATTGCAGGTGCCATGTGCTCGTAGAGGCCGCCCAGTCGCCCGATGGTGATATTCGAGACAAACAGGGTAAGAAACGCCACGCCCATCATCGTGGATTTGATTGCCGGCGGCGCCGCACGCGAGACGAGCGCGAGG
Organism: Rhizomicrobium sp.; assembly: GCA_036495845.1. GTDB lineage: Bacteria > Pseudomonadota > Alphaproteobacteria > Micropepsales > Micropepsaceae > Rhizomicrobium. The sequence continues at coordinate 51,704 of DASXMF010000211.1, read as the reverse complement.
AGCGTCGGCCAGTAATAGAGAAAAGCGATCCCGAGCAGCACGTCGTAGGCGATCGGAAACAGCGCCGGCACGCGGACGAAAAGGACGCTGCCGAGCACCAGCAGCAGATTGGCCGCACTGGCAATCGCCGCACCGGTAGCAATCTTCGTGATCTCGCCCGGTTCGCCGCCGCGGCCGCTCTGCCATTTCCATAGCGCGATCAGGAACGGCACCGAGAGAATGCTGACAAGCGGATCGATGGAATTGAACCACGCCGCCGGCAGGCGCCAGCCGAAGAGCTCCAGATCGACATGGGCGTTGATCCAGACAAGACCGATGTTCGAATTCTGGTAATAGGCGATCGACTGAAAGATGGTGAGCGCCATGACCGCGATGAGCGTCGCGATCGCGCGCCAGGCGCCGGCATCAAGCCTGGCTGCAGGTTGGGCGCGGTTCGCGGCAGGAATTGTTTCGGCCAGCGTGCGGTAGCCAGCGATATAGGTCGCGAGGCCGAGAAGCATGAGCGCGCCACCCAGCGCGAAGCCCGTGTGCCAGCCATAAAGCTGCGCGAGCAGGCCGCAAAGCAGGGGACCGACCGTGGCGCCGAAATTGATGCCCATCGAGTAGATGGAGAAACCACGGGTGCGGCCGGCCGCATCCTGTGGCGAATAAAGCGCGCCAACCTGAACCGAGATGTTGCCCTTGAGCAGGCCGCAGCCGACGATCAGAAGCGCCAGCGCGACCAGGAATGAGGCATCGAACGCCATAGAAATCTGGCCGGCGCTCATCAGCACCGCGCCGCACATCACCGCGCGGCGGCGGCCGAGGAAACGGTCTGCGATCCATCCGCCGAACACCGGCGTGAAGTAGACGAAGCCGGTGTAGAGCCCGAAAACCTGCGAGGCGAGCGCAAGCGTGCTCATCTTGCCGAATACGGCTTCAATGCCGGTGCGGAAGACGGCGAAGCCCGCCACATGCTCCACATGTCCGGGCAGAAACAGCGCCTGGCTCATGTAGAGCACGAGCAGCGCGGTCATGCCGTAGTAGGAAAAGCGCTCCCAGGCTTCGGTGAAGGAAAGATAGGCAAGTCCGATGGGCTCGCCGAAGAAGGTGCGAACGCGTCGCACCGCCGCATCCCGTGCTCCGGTTTCTTCCAATGATGTCATGCTTTCGCCCGTGCCCTTGCCGCCGCGTCAAAGCAGGCGCGAGATTGCCCCCAAAAGCAATACCGGAAAACGGCACGCACAACGCGGAAACTGTTTGGCCGCGCTACGGGAAAGAGAGCAGGATGTGGATATCCAGCGACGGCTTATCGATCATGTTCACCTCACGATGAGGGAGCTCGCGGAATAACGGGCGATCCAGGCCCGTCCATCCGATATACGGCGGAGGGCGGTCGTGCTGCGGCTGCCACCTTGACGCCTCCAGAACGCTGAAACCTCACGGAGGGTGTGATGAGAAGGAAAATAAGTCTCGCTTTCGGCTTTGTGCTCATGGCGTTTCCTGCTTTGAGCGCACAGCTTCCCGCAACAACGGCTTTCAAGATTGTGCCTCTCGTTTCCAACCAGACCGGCAAGGCGCCCAATGTCGACCCCAATCTCGTCAACCCCTGGGGTCTGGCACAGGCACCCGGAAAATCGCCGATCTGGGCTGCCGACAACGGAACGGGCCTCTCCACGGTTTACGAGCAGGGCACCGGGAAGATTGACTCGATCGTTGTCACAATTCCCAAGGGACAGCCGACGGGAACGGTCTATGCGCCCGCCGTCGGTTTTAAGATTACGGAGAATGGCAAGAGTGGCGACAGCGCATTCATATTCGACTCTGCCACTGGCGTCCTTTCGGGATGGAATTCATCGGTGGATGCCAACAATGCAGTCATCGCCGTCGACAATTCCGGCAACGGTTCCGTTTACACGGGACTGGCGCTCGATCCGTCCACCAAGCTCCTGTTCGCCGCCAATATTGCCAACAATCAAGTGCAGGTCTTCGACAACAAGTGGAACCAGGTTGCTGCATTTACGGATACCGGCCTGCCCGCGGGTTTCGCGCCGTTCAACGTGGCCATCTTCAATGGCAATGTGTATGTGACTTTCGCACAGCAAGGCGGCTTCGGACCAAGCGGATACGTCGACGTATTCAATGAGAGCGGAACACTGCTTCAGCAGTTGATCGCCAAGGGCAAGCTCAATGGGCCGTGGGGCATGGCGAAAGCGCCGTCGACCTTCGGCTCTTTTGCGGGCTCTTTGCTTGTCGGCAATCTTTATGATGGAAAAATCAACGCCTACGATGCCGGTAGCGGCAGTTTGCTTGGAACGCTTTCCAACAAAAGGGGCAAGCCGATCAAGATCCAGGGATTGTGGGCGCTGGATCCTGTTCCACGTGGCGATATCACCTTTTCGGCAGGCCCGAATTTCTATGCAGACGGTATGATCGGTCTCATCAAAGTCGCAAAGTAACGATCTGCCATGCAGTGCCCCGGAAGCGGACCTCCGCTTCCGGGGCCACTTCAAAAAGGGTCGCCAGTCGGCAATGAAGGTTTCCTGTCGCAGAGCGGATTTCGTCTGCAAACGAATACCAACCGTGACCTCCGGGAGTTGCGGCTTACGACGCCGGTCATACTAAAGTTCAATTCAAATCGGTGGCTCAGGACGATTTGGGCGCAAAGAGCTTGCACCAGCCATTCGGCGCGACCGTGCCCATTACAACGTTGCAGCTGCCGGGAGCGACAAAGTGGTTGCAGATGCCGCAATGCTGCTCCCCCTTCGGCTGATCCTGGTAGCCCGCATTCTGCTTGCTCACGGTTGGCGATGGAGCATCCGCGGCCAGCGACCGGGTCGCAACGCTTCCCAAACCGATTGTTCCCGCAAATGTCAGTCCGGATTTGAACAGGTGACGTCGCGATAGGGCCATTGGCAGTCTCCTCCCCTTCATTTTAAGCGCGCAGGCAAATGCCGCGCCCACGCCCCATGCCCTAGGACGTTCAATCCCTTCGCCATATTCCCCGGGGTAGCGGGACCAAATCTACGAGACTCCTAGTCGACCGGGCCGTCAACACCTGTTTTCTACTTTTAGGGAGGTTCTTCTCAGGCAACAACCAGACTTGGCGCTTCGATGGCACTCCGGTCGAGGATTCTACGGGCTTTGGCGTCGGATGGAATAGCCGCGTGTCCATATCCGTCTCCAATCAGGGGAGTCTCTTTTTCGCTGTGCGACTCATGTCGGGAGGTTGAATGCGGCGCGCCCTGACTCAAGCGGACATAGAAGAATTCCGCGAACGCGTGTGCGTCGTGGCCACTGAGATCCTCGCCGAAATGGGGGAGGAGCAATTCAACATGCGCCAATTGGCCGGCCGGCTGGGCGTCAGCGCGATGACGGCTTATCGCTATTTCAGGGACAAAAGCGAGATTGTGGCCGCCGTGCGGGCACAGACTTTTGCGCGCCTCGCCGATAGGTTGGGCGCCGTGCAGGATGCCCCGGGTTCTATGCAGCGAATTCTTGCGGCTCTGAGCCAGGTCTATGTGGACTTCGCGCGAGAGGAGCAGGTTCTCTACAGGTCGATGTTCGACCTCTCGGGGTCACGGGCTGCGGCGGCACCCGAACTTCGCCGGAACGAGCTTCGCGCCCGCGAAGCGTTCACGGCGCCCCTCCGCCGGCTCGCCAACGCGGGACTTTGCAAGAGCGACCCCGATCTGATCGGCCAGGTTCTGTGGTCGTTTCTCCACGGCGCGATGGCGCTTAGCCTCGCAGGGGAATTGTCAGACACGAATCGCGATCGCATGATCTTCGAAACCATTCGCATGCTTGCCTTGTCGGCCAGCGGCGCGATCGAGTTTCAATCGCTGGAATCGCTCAACGATCGTCCATCGTTTCGGGCCAACGGGTCGGCAAATCACCCTGGAAAGCACGAGGTGGCCCAGGCGCCGGCTTTCGACAGCGCGCAAATTTCGTAGCAAGCGGCCGGAAGACGCGCCCGCAGGCGCGGGCGTGACTGCGCGAATCTGGACCTGCACCTCGTGTGCAAATACCCTCCGCGCAATCATGGCCGATCCTTCCAACTTATCGAGACGCAGGTTTGGAAGGCGCGTGGCCCCGGTGCGGGCCGTTGAACGCAATTTGCCGAGCGGCTGAAGCCGATGCGCGTCGTCCACGTCAATTGTGCACAAGATGCGGAGCGGCGCACCGGCCCCGCGCTCCTCGATGCTTGGCCAACGCTGGCTGCGGTTGCATCGGCCGTCAGGAGCGCGGGCGCGGATGTTGCTGTCGTGCAGTCGTCGCACGAAGACGCCTGGTGTGAACGCGACGGCGTCGCGTTTCGATTCGTCGCGGAACCGGCGATGGCCGGCCGTTCGACGGCAGGTTTTGCGCCGATGCGCTTCGCGCGGGCGGTCAAGGCGCTCAGGCCCGACGCGATTCATGTGAACGGCTTCGGCTTTCCCTTGCACACCCGTGCCATGTGCGCACTGGGCCCGCCGGTGCTGGTGCAGGACCATGCGGATCCCCCGCGCGGCCGGATTCGCGGTCTCAGGCGATGGGGATTGGCCAGGGTCGCGGGAGCGGCGTTCACGGCGTCGGAACAGGCAGCCCCTTTCTTCCAGGACGGGGCGCTCAAGCCGGGCACTCCCGTCTTTTCGATACCGGAATCGTCCACGCGTTTTCGACCGGGCGACATGGCGGCGGCCCGGATCGCGACAGGCCTGCACGGTCGGCCAGCGATCCTGTGGGTTGGACACCTGAACGCGAACAAGGATCCGATTACCATTCTGGAAGCCTTCTCGCTTGCGCTGCCGCGCTTGCCGGATGCGTGCCTGTGGTACTGCTACCAACATGCGCCGCTGCTGGATCGGCTGCGCACGCGGCTGGCGGCCGAACCCGGCCTGTCGGAGCGTGTTCACCTTTTGGGAGCCGTGCCGCACGCGAAGGTCGAGAATTTTTGCCGCGCGGCGGACTTTTTCATGCTTGGCAGCAGAAGTGAAAGCTGCGGCTACGCCCTGCTCGAAGCGCTTGCATGCGGAGCGACGCCCATCGTCTCCGATATTCCGGCATTTCGTGGGCTCATGATGCATGGTGCGATCGGCGCTCTGTGCGAGCCCGGCGATGCGGACAGTTTCGCCCGCACATTGGTAACGCTGTCCGCTCGTCCGGCCGAAGCTATGCGAACGCAAGCGGTACGCCACTTCGAATCCGAGCTGTCATTTCCCGTCCTTGGAAGAAAACTGGTGGCGGCCTACCAGACGCTCATCGACCGACATGCAAGATCGCGCAAGGGCCGGTCTTCATGAAAATCGCCATCGTCACGCCGGGCGGCGTGGACCGGAGCGGAACGGAACGCGTCATACCCTGTCTGCTCTGGCACGTAGAGAGACTCGTGCAAAGCGGCGACGACGTACACATCTTCGCGCTTCGCCAGGAAACCGAAGCGGGGCACTGGGCGTTGCTCGGCGCCCAGGTTCACAATGCGGGCGGAACATATGGGATTGCACGTGGGCTACGCACGCTGGGGCAGATTCTCGAAGAGCACCGGCGCGCTCCCATCGATGTCATCCACGCTTTGTGGGCCGTCCCGCAAGGCATGCTCGCGGCGGTCGCGTGCAAGATGTTGGATATTCCCGTCCTGCTGCATCTTCCGGGCGGAGATCTCGCAAACCTGCCGGCGATCGGCTATGGCGGCAGGTTCACGCTCAAGGGACGGATCGGATTGCGCATCGCGGTTCTGGGCGCGGATCGCGTCGCTGCGCCCAGCGCCATCATGGTTCGCGATGCAAGCGAGCTGGGGATTCCGGCCGAGCGTATGCCGTTTGGCGTAGCACTCGACGGCTGGCCGGTTGCGCCGCCGCGCCGAAGGCCCGAATCCACGCCGGCAACCCTGTTGCATGTGGCCGATCTCAGCCCGGTCAAGGATCAGGAGACGCTTCTGATGGCCGCGTTTCACCTTCGCGCCAGGGAAATCCCTTTCGTGCTGCAAATCGTCGGCAAGGATGGACTTCATGGAGCGATCCAGCGCCGGGCGGACCAGCTGGGGCTCGGCGATTGCGTGCACTTCACCGGTTTCCTGCCCCAGGATGCGCTGAAGCAATGCATGGTTTCCGCCGACCTTCTGATCGTCACCTCGATGCACGAAGCCGGCCCCATCGTCGCGCGCGAGGCTGCGGCCGCCGGCGTTCCAACCGTCGGAACGAATGTCGGTCTGCTTGCGGAATGGGCGCCAATGGCCGCACGCGTGATAAAATGCGGTGACAGCATGGCACTCGCAGATGAAATCGCCGGACTGCTGTCCCATGAGGACGAACGTCTGCTGCTCGCCGCGCGCGCGCAGGAAAAGACGATCGCTGAAGACGCCGATGCGACCACAAGTCGAATACGCGGCGTCTACGCGGAATTGGTGAGCAAGAGAGAGGCACGGACAAGACGACGCGCACTGAACCGGGAAGTGCGAAGCTAGGAAATTGAACAGCAAGCCGCCAAGGCGCCAAGAACAAGTTGCGCACTACGCGCATACCTCTCGCTGTCATGGCCCGCAGAAGCCGGCCATCCAGGTGAGAGCGATGTGAGGTTGGTCATAAGGAATGGGTGATCCGGTCTCCGCTGACGCTTAGCCGGTTCTCCGGCCGCGCTTCGTGGGGACCTGGGTCCGGCCGTGACGATAATATTGATGAGTGCTGTTTCGCCTTGGCGTCTTGGCGTTTCAACTTTCTTTTACCCGAAAAGGGCGATGGCGTGGATCAACGATGCGTGAAGGATTCAATACGATCATAAAGAGTTTTAGGCAGGTGGGAACGGCTTTCCCCGCATCTTGCGAAACTCCTGGTGAAACCCGGCGGTATGGTGAAGCTGCAGCCCCGGCGACGATCGGCGCTCGGAAACGACGCGACAGGTGAAAAACATGTGCGAGCCGATGGCTTCGCTCTCTTCCACCAGGAGTTCACGTATCCACAGAGCCGATCCGATGACGGGAAGCTTCAGCGTTTCGCTCGAGACGACCAAAAGAGGCAGCTCGTCCCAGGCGACGAATTCTTTCTTGTGGTGTTCGCCGAGCTTGTAGACGACGTCCTTGTGCTCCGCGCGCATGCCGGAAATGGCGAAACGCCGCGTTTCGACCATGGTCGGAACGGACACATTCGTGCTGCGCAGCGCGAGCGTGAAACATCCGTTTGCCAAGGGACCGATCAGGTCCATCGGAAACAGGTTGCTGTGATTCTTTTCCGAGACGGAAACGAGCACGACCGGTCTCGGGCAGATGTAAAAAATCATCAGTTGCTGAACCGCAGCCGGAGGCATGTAAAAATTGTGAGGCCTTCTGAATCGGCGAATGGCTCGGGCCTGGAGCATGGCGTTCCACGGTCTCCGCGGCCATGGGAGGCATTGGTGGTGCGCTCCGACGATCTGGAAGAATCCGGTTTGCGCCCCCCCTACGTCTCTCGTCGCCACGCGGCTCAGTTGCAGAAGCCCAATCGGCTTGCCGGTTACAGCATCCGCAAAGGTGAGCGTGCCCAAAGTCAGATCGTATGTCGCGGCATCGAGACCGATCGCGACGGTGAGAGGTTTCAGCGACGCAATGGTGTGATTGCCGGTTACGTCGGCCGCGTGTCCGTTCCACTCGAGCGAGACCGAGACAGCCTGCTGAGGAGGAGAAATTCCGACCGGCGCCCATTGCGGCAGAGGGCGCAGAAAAGCCTTGCCGATCGTCTTCAACGACACTTCAGGCCTTCTGGAAGAGCATGAACATGTAGCGGCCGATCGCCAAACCCGCGCCTCGGGGAATAACTCTCGCGACACGAAAATTGGGTTGCGCCGCACGGGCGACGATTTTGGGCGCAAAGCGGTGGACGTTGCCGGACTTGCCGGGGACAAAGTACGTCCCGCGCTTCACGAGGGCTCCCAGATTTGCGCGCCACCAGGAATATTTCGCGTCGCCGAGGAAAAAAGGGTTCAGCAGGCTCGCGAGTACGAAACCTCCGGGAAGGAGTCGGCGCCCGAATTGTGCGAACAGGGTTGCCTGGTCGGCGATCAGGTTCAATACGGCAAAATTTGCCGTGATCAGATGAATCGGCGCTGCCGCGGCCAGATCGCCAAGAATGACTCGTCCCTGCGCCATCTCCTCGCGGCAGTGGCACACCAGATAATTCCGCATCGATTCGGCGGGCTCGTGAACGAATACGCGATGGCCCTGCGCAGCATACACTTTTGCATCGATTCCCGTTCCCCCGCCAAAATCGAGAATGCTCGCTTGCGGCGGAACCAGGCCGAGCGCCTGACGCTGGAATCGTCGTCGCACCTTGCGGTCGCGCGCGGAGGCAAGCATGAATTCGTGATAGGCTCTCCCCGTGTGCATGCTGCGAAGGCTGCCGCTGATCGCGACGCGACGCAAGCAGCGGGCGACAAAACGCGACTACCCATGGATAACAATCCGCTCGTAACCGTCGTGATCCCCACCTGGAACCGGGAACGGCTAGTGGAGCAGGCGGTCGCATCGGTTGTCGCGCAATCCCATGCGAACTGGGAGCTGTTCGTAGTCGACGACGGGTCGACCGACGATACGGTGGGACGCCTCGAGCGTCTCGCGCTCCCAAACGTCCGCATCCTGCGATCCGCGCACCTTGGTCACATTGGACGGCTGCGCAATCTGGGTGCAGCCACCGGACGCGGAGAATTCATCGCCTTTCTCGATTCGGATGATCTCTGGCGCCAGCGGAAGCTCGAAATTCAGCTCGGCGCCGTCCGGAGCGCAGCCGCGGACTGGAGCTATACGGAGTACGAACTGCTTGGGGAGAACGGATTGGAAATTCCGTTGCATTCCGGAAGAGCGCCGGCAATTTCCGGGAATATCGTTCGCGCGCTGCTGCAACAGGAAACGGGCGTATGTCCCTGCACCCTCCTGGTGCGGCGTTCGCTGTTCGATGCGATCGGCGGCTTTTGCGAAGATCCGCGCATGGCTTACAGGGACGATGCCGAGTTTGCGCTGCGTCTGGCTCGCGCGTCGGAGGCAATTGCCCTGCCGGAACGGCTCACCCTTGTTCGCGAACATGATGGAAGGCTGACGAAGACACTGAATGCGCCGCACGAACACTCGGCTTTCGTTTACGAGTTCTTCCTCAAGGTCGAAACCAGCGGTGAACTGAGGAGACTGGCGCGCCGGCGTAGGGCCGAATGTCTTTGTGCAGCAGGAGCGCAGAGCCTGGAAAGAGGCGAGTATGGAAAGGCGGCGGCGCTATTCTGCCGATCGCTCGCGAGCGGCGGACCGGGATGCGCGTATGCGCGCGCTGCCGCGCGGGGAATTCGCGCGCGCCTGCGCTCTGGCGACAGTCACAAATCGGTCTGAAATGCTTTGTGTCTGAGCCGCCGGCTCACAAATGCAAGGGTGGAAAGGGGCCCCTCGACAGTTACCATGGACTCTTGTTTCCGAACGAGGATTGGCGAAGAAGTCCATTGCAGCCATGCCGGGAAACGAGACCGCCAAATTGTTTCATCTTTTTCAGGCGAAAAGCGCATCGCTTTCAGTGTCGAGCGCAGATGATCCATCACCGAAAGAGGAAACGCCGCTGTCCCGCGAGCCATGATGGCCAGGGATATCGTTCCAGAAATCCATGCAATCACGGTGGGTATCAGAGGCTCTTGCACATGCAACAGTCGCGCAATCACATAAACGATCAGCGCAAGGCTCAGGAGATACGCAAATTGCTGCCACCCATGGAACGGGAAAAAACCATCAATCAAGATCGAGCTGTTTCTCCTGATCTCCCAGGTACCAATCCCTCCTCGCATCACTCCTGCCCCCGCCCCGCCACGGCTACGCGAAGTCAAGCCGAGTATCGACGCCGGCGCAACGCCCGCAATTTCGTTCCCGTGCTGTACAATGTCTGTCGGATGGGCCTGCCTCTTCCGTCGAAGGCAAGTTCGGCGGCAACCTGCCTCAAACATTCGCTCCAGTTCGAGGCCCACATGAAGCGTTCGCTGACGGAATGGCGATCGAGAGGTTGCGCGGCCTCGACGGTCAGCCTGACCATCACTTGGCGAAGATTTCTAGGAGCATCGGCTGCGGCTGCATCCAGCACTTCGACGGGTATTGTCTGGGGCGCCAATTGTTCGCACAGAACGAGTGCGGGATAGACGAAGCGGGCGCCACCGATCGCCGCGGCCCCGTTCAGGAATTCCTGCCAGTCGAGCAATCCGGCGGCGCTGTCGCGGCGGACGACCAGGATCAGCTCCGTCAGCCTCAACAGTGTTGCGTTCAACAGGATCTGCGAGATGTGTATGGCGAGGTAGAGGGCGAGCAAGGGCTGCGCCATGACACCGGCCAGATGATTTTGCGGCCAGGCCGCACGACCTCCCGAGGACAGGAGGCGGTCAAGCCTGATCCGCGCGCCCGTCGCCAAGCGTTTGTCGAGCATTCCCAGGACATCGAAGGACCAGGGGTCGTCCCGATGAACATAGGCGAGGGTGCGGGGTTCGCGCGGCAGCGATGGAATTGTCCAGTCGCACGCATAGGGAGAACGCGTACGCGGCGTGCGCCGATAGCCCAAACTGGAAAAGACTTGTTCCGCCGCCGGCATCGATTTCGCCGGCACATAAAGGTCGATGTCGGAAAGAGGGCGGACGCCCGGCTCCGGGAAATAGCAGTAGGCGGTGTGCATTCCCTTCAGAATCAAGGGTGCGATTCGCGCCCCGGCCAGTCGTTCCGACACCTCGCGCGCAACGTCGGAAAGCCGCAACATGCGCTGCCGATTATGCGACAGGTGACGGCGGAAAATGTCCTCAACAGCGCCTGGCGCGCGGATGGTTCCGTTCTCGATCCAGTATCCGAGCAGCGGACCCATGCCCGAGGTGTATCCGGCAACGCCCATCGCTCGCGCGTCGTTGCAGAGGAGCGTGATGCCGTACTCGCCTTGCAAAACCTTCCGGGTGACATTCGCGATCTCTGCCAGTGCCGCCCGCCATTCCCCGACGGCGATGTCGGGCCAGATCCATGCGGGGAACCCGTTGCGGCGGGCTGCCGCAAACCGCGCGCACACCTGTTCCGGCGATAATTCGTCTGTTTGTATGAAGCGTTCCGTCACACGCTGTTCTCGCCGCCCGTGGGAACAGCAGTACCCGCCTTCGATCTTGGGTGATTCGCGTAGCGACAATTATTTAACGCAGAGGACGTGGTGGCAGAACATGCTTCGACAAGCTCAGCATGAGGGAAACCAGAATATTCCTCACCCTGAGCTTGTCGAAGGGCTCTGCGCCCTCCGCGAAACCTCTGTGTCCTCTGCGTTAAACCTGTCTTAGTGTCCCTCATAGTTGATTTCAGGTACCGGTCTGCGGGGAAAATGCGGCGATGAGGGCGGCAATGGCCGCATCCGGATCGCGCGAAAGTGTGAGCCGCCAGCAACCTCCGGCTGCGACCGCGCGAACGGCTTCCTCCGAACGCGCTCCGTAAAATTCGAAGCCAGGTTCCGGTGCTTCCGTCAGCATGCGAACCGCTTCTTCCTGCTGGATGGGTTCAAGCCCGAAATTGCCTCCCTGTCCGATGACGCAAAGAAGCGCCTGGTCGGCGTTCCGCCGCGGCCGCGCGACGGGAAGTGCACGCTTCAGGCGTCCGGCGCGAATGCGTATTCCTCCCGTCACGCCGGCGGGCACGTCCGCTTCCCGCAAATGGATCGCTTCGGTCCGCCCCCAGACGCGAAACGAAGGCTCGACCTGAACGAACACGGTGTCATCGGACAAGACCGGCAGGCCGGCACGGTCCGCGGCCTGCGCCAAAGAACTCTTGCCCGATCCGCTTCTGCCGGCCAGCACGATCGCCCTGTCGCCAATCATGACCGCGGAGGCGTGAATCGGCGTGCGGCCAGCGTGGGCGACCAGGAACAGAACGATGGTATTAATCGCCTCGCGGAAGGCGCCGCTGTCGGTGCCGCCGCCCGGAAAAACGCAAGCGCCTCGTCCGAGCCGTCCATTCCCTCGCAGAGCAATTCCGCCGCGAACGATATTCAAGCAGGTGCCGTGTATCCGGGCGCAATCGGTTACCTGTCGATCGACGCGGCGGGTGCGAAGTACGATGTAAATTGATGGTCCTTGCACGCGATCCTCGGCGCAATCCGGTTGGGCGAGATTGCCAAGAGCCGTGCGCAAAGCGTCCCGGCAGTTGGATCTGAACGAGATCCGAATCCCGAACACGCTTGCGTCACCCCAGAATTCGCTTGGCATCGGTGTCCGTTTGCTATGCTATTCTATGAGAGGATTGAGGTTTGGGTCGAGCGTTTCGTGATTTTGACAACGCACTCCTATTTCCTGAAGCACGACGCCAAGCAGCTGGCGCGAATGACGCCCTACTCGCCGCTCTCGACGCTGATCGCGACGGCACTCCTGATCGAAGGCGGGAATGAAGTCGCGCATTTCGATTCGACCTTCGCCGAAGGAATCAACGAATTCGAAGCGGCGCTGGACCTCCACAGACCGTCGGTGGTCGCCATCCTGGAAGACAGTTTCAATTTTCTCACCAAAATGTGCACGGAGCGCCGCCGGCAGGACGCCTTCGCCATGATTGACGCCGCCGTTCGGCGTGGCTGCCGCGTGCTGGTCAATGGGCCGGACTCCACCGACAGGCCCGAGCTCTATCTCGGTACGGGTGCGCACGCGGTGTTGATGGGCGAAGGCGAAGCGACGCTCTCGCAGATCGCAGATCTCTGGCGCTCGGATCCTTCCGCTCCTCTCACTGGCGTGCCGGGCCTCGCGATTGCGGAGCGCGGCGCCGGAGTTCGCCGAACTCCGACGCGGCCGCAAATGCGAGCGCTCGACAAGCTGCCGTTTCCGGCTTGGGACCATTTGGATGTGGACGCCTACCGCCGCGCGTGGCGGACAAGGCATGATCGCTTTTCGTGGAATATTGCCGCATCGCGCGGCTGCCCCTACCGTTGCAACTGGTGCGCCAAACCGACCTTCGGGCGTGGCTACGAACAGCGCTCTCCAGCATCGGTTGCGACGGAAATGCGTCTCTTGAAGGACACCGTTGCGCCGGACCATTTCTGGTTTGCCGATGATATTTTCGGCCTGACCGTGGAATGGCTGCAAAAGTTCGAGGGTGAAGTGGTGCGCCTTGACGTCCGCACACCGTTCACCATGCAGTCGCGAGTCAATCTGATGCGCCCGGACGCCGTGCGCGCGCTGGCCGATGCCGGCGCGGAGGAAGTGTGGCTCGGAGTGGAATCCGGCTCGCAAAATATTCTCGATGCGATGGAAAAGGGCTCGCGCGTCGAGGAGGTGCGCGAGGCGACGCGGAATCTCAAGGTTCACGGCATACGTGCTTGCTGGTTCATCCAATTGGGCTATCCCGGCGAGGGTTGGGACGATCTTGGCCGGACACGAAACCTTATTCGCGAAGAGCGTCCGGAAGACATTGGTGTTTCCGTCGCCTACCCCCTGCCCGGAACGCGATTTCACGAACTGGTCAGGGCGGAGATGGGCGAACGCAGGAACTGGGTCGACACGGACGATCTGGCGATGTTGTTCGAAGGGACGTACAACACGACATTCTATCGCATGATCCGCGATGTGCTGCACGACGAAGCGCGAACGCGTTGCTACGACGATTGCCGATGGGCGCGATTGGGGCACGAAGAAGCAAGGTACCGTTCCCCAAATCCGGTCGACCTTGCGAGTTGATATGAATTGGTGTTCGCGATCCGCCCCGCTGCGCTAGCTTTCGATGCGATAGCGTCGACCTTCGATCTTCGATTCGCCGCGTGGCAGAGCGTCGCCGCGCAGCGCGACGCGGTCCGGCGGGTTTTGCTGGATGTATTTCCCCCCGCCGGCCGAATATTTGAACTTGGTGGAGGCACCGGCGAAGATGCCGTCTGGCTCGCGGCGCGTGGGTATAACGTACTTCTTACGGACGCTTCTCCGAAAATGGTCGAGCTTGCGAGGCCCAAACTGGCACCCATGGGCGCGCGTGCAGAGATAGTCGTTGCTGAAGAGCTGGAAAGTTTTGCGGAACGCCATGCAATTACGTGCGGCCCGAATTTCGATGGCGCCTTTTCGAACTTCGCGGCCCTGAATTGCGTCGACGATCTTGCTCCGGTGGCACGCGGCCTGGCGCGGCTGTTGAAACCCGGACGCGCTGCGGTCCTCGTCTTGTTTGGCGCCATGTCACCCGGAGAAATCCTGGTGGAATGTCTGCGCGGACGCCCCCGGCAGGCGCTGAGGCGATTCCGGCAAGAGCCGGCACCGGCTGAACTCGGCGGATTGAAATTTGTGGTCCGCTATCATCGCGCCGGCGCGATCGCTTCGGCAATGCGGCCGTGGTTCAAGCTGGTGCGGCGTCTCGGAATTGGAATCTTCGTACCGCCAAGTGCGGCGGAGCCGTGGATTTCACGTCATCCGACATTGCTCGCCGCCCTCGCACGAGCCGATCGGCTGGCAAGCCGCCCGCTCGCGGTTCTGGGCGATCACCTCTTGTATCATTTTGAGCGGACATCGGTGAAGGCGCCATGACCGCCACGTCGACAGAGTTTTGCCGCGAATATGCGCGCCACCGCGCCGAGGAAGGGCGAGCCGTTCGCGGAGCGGAGCTAAAGGCGCTTCCCTATCTGCGGAGCGGACCTCTGGCGTCGCAGTGGGCGGTGCGGGCTGCGACTTTCGACGCCTTCGTTGCTCACGTGGCGAATCCTGCGGGGTCCACGGGACCGTTGGATATTCTCGATCTTGGCGCGGGAAACGGCTGGCTGTGCAATCGCATGGCGCAAATGGGACATCGCGCGGTTGCCCTCGATATAAGGGACGACGACGTCGACGGTCTGGGGGCCGCGAAGGATTTCCTCGCCGATGCCCCGGACCTGTTCAAATGCGTGCACGCGTCCTTCGACAATCTGCCGTTTGACGATCGTTCTTTTGACATCGCCCTGTTCAACGCGTCCCTGCATTACGCAAAAGAGCTTCGCTGCGTCCTGGCCGAAGCGGCGCGCGTGACACGGCATGACGGAATGGTGGCGATTCTGGATTCGCCCTTCTATTTTTCCGAAAAAGACGGCGCGGCGATGGTGGCGGAGAAGCTGGCAACCGGCGCCACGCGCTTCGGTGCCCGCGCGGACGTGTTGCTGACGCCAGACTTCATCGAGTTTCTCACGCCTGAAAGGCTCCACACCGCATCGGGCACGCTCGCATGGTCGCGGCGGCGTGTGCGCTATCCGTTCTGGTATGAAATGCGCCCGCTTGTTTCGTGGCTCAGGGGGCGGCGGAAGCCGTCGCGTTTCGATCTTTGGACGGCCCGCGTGCCATGATCGTCTTCGTCAATCCGCGCGCCACGCGACCGGACAATCGAAGGTTTCCCCTTTCGGTGATGGCGATCGGCGCCGCCATTCCCGAGAGCGAAGACTGGCAAATTGTCGACGGCAATCTGCCGGAGGTGGACGTCATGGCGGGCGTTTCGCAGCACGTTTCGGCGCGCCGCGGAACGCCTGATCCGGTCAGCGCCATCGCCTTCACCGTCATGCCCGGCCCCCAGCTCGCAAACGCCGTTCCGCTCACCAGGGAGATCAAGCTCCGGCATCCCGAGATTCCCATCGTGTGGGGCGGCAATTTCGGCAGCCTCTATCCCGCGCCCGTGCTCAACGCGCCCTATGTCGACTGGCTGGTCCGGGGACAGGGCGAGCACACGTTCGGAGAATTGCTGGACGTTCTCAGCGGCGCACGGGCGCCGGAGAGCGTTGCGGGGTTGGCCTTTCGTAGGCCGGACGGAACGCACCATTTGGGAAGCGAACGGCGATGGGTCGGACCGGATGAATTGCCGGCGCCGCCCTACCACAAGATTTCCGTGCGGGACTATCTTCGCCCGACATTTCTCGGCAGGCGTTCAGGCGTCTATCAGGCCTCGATCGGCTGCCCCTATGCCTGCAATTTCTGCGGCGTCATCTCGGTATTCGGCCGCCGTGAGAAAGTGCAGGACCCAGCGCGCACCGCGGAGCATTTGCGTTTTCTCGCCCGCGAACACGGAATGGACGCGGTGCATTTCTACGACAACAATTTCTTCCTGAACGACGCCCATGCTCGCGATGTCGCCGATCGCTTCTCGGAGCTGAGGCTCAAATGGTGGTGCGAGGCGCGGGTCGACGCAATCCTCCGATTTTCCAACGATACCTGGCGGCGGCTCAAGCGCGCCGGCCTGACGATGATCTTTTTCGGCGCGGAATCGGGTAGCAACGACGTGTTGCGGAAAATGGAGAAGGGGATCACGACGGAACAGATTCTGGAGGCGGCGGCGCGCACCCGCGAGCACGGAATCATTCCGGAGTTTTCCTTCGTGTTCGGCGATCCGGACGAGCCGGAGCGCGAGATCGACAACACCCTTGCCTTCATCCGCAGATTGAAGGCGGTCAATCCCGCCATGGAGCTGATCGCCTATTTCTACACGCCCACTCCGCAGCGCAACGACACCTATGGAAACGTCGATCCACTGGCGGGCACGCCCGCGACACTGGAGGAATGGGCGACGCCGAAATGGGTCAACTGGATGACACACGAAGACCCGGAATTGCCCTGGCTCGACCGGCGGCTCAAAGCCCGTGTCGAGGACTTCGAGCTTGTGCTCAAGTCGCGTTTTCCCTCGGTTCACGATCGCTACACGCGCGGCTGGGGGAAGATCGCGGGGCGATGGCTCGCGGAACGGCGCTGGCGTCACGGGCAATTTGCCGATCCTAAATTGTTGCGCCGCGTGCGCGGCTGGGCGCGGATCGTGCCGGAAGACCGCCAGGCCTATGGCCATCTGAGGCTGGAAGGTGCCCGTCCGTGAAGGCCATGGAGCCGGGACAGGCCTATCGCCTGTGGGCGCCGACCTACGCTGCCGAGACGGTCGTCAGTTTTCTCGATGAGGAGTTGGCGTCCGCACTGTCGCCGCCGCTTGAAGGTAGTCGGCTGCTCGACGCCGGATGCGGCACGGGACGCAGACTCGCGAGACGCGACACGACGCTCGCCATCGGCGTGGACACGAGCCTGGAGATGCTCGTGGCGGGCGGCGCTGTCTGCGTTGCGGTCGCCGACGTGCGTGCGTTGCCGTTCCCATCGCAAAGTTTCGACGTCGTGTGGTGCCGGCTGGTGCTCGGCCATATCGGAGATCCGCTGCCGGCCTACCGCGAGCTGGCGCGGGTGTGCCGCATCGGCGGCTCGCTTTTCGTATCCGATTTTCACGCGGACGCCGTGGCGGCCGGCCATCGGCGAAGTTTTCGCGATCGGGAAGGATCGGTACATGAGATTGAGCATCACGTTCACGACAACAGCGCACACGCCGGCATGGCGGCGCGCGCCGGTTTGGAAATGAGGGCACAGCGCCACGGTTGCGTAGGTCCGGGCGTGAAGGAATTCTATGTTTGCGCAGGCCGCGACGCCGCGTATGAGCAAGAACGAGGATTGGCGCTGGTCGCCGCTTTCCTCTTCCAGCGGACGGCGTGATGCGCCTGCTGATTGAAGCTGCGAATGCAACCATCGCCATCGAGAACGGCAAAATCGTCGAACCGACCGGAAAATTCGAACACGTCGTCCGCTCGTCCGCAGGCGAAGTGCGGCCAGGCCTCATCAACGCGCACGATCACCTCCATCGCAATCACTATGGCCGGCTCGGCGCACCGCCTTATGAAAACTCTTATGATTGGGCGTATGATATTCAGCGCCGCCATGCCGCGGAGATCGCCCGCGGCCGTGCCGTGCCGCGGCGCGAGGCGCTGTTGAAGGGAGCGTGGAAGAATCTGCTCGCAGGCGTCACCCATGTGATCCACCACGACAGGTGGGAAGGCGAGTTCGACGCCGATTTTCCGATTCATGTGGTGCGGATTGCGAACGCCGATTCGGTGGCCACGCTGCGCGAAGGAATGCCGATCGCCGACGGGCCTTTCGCCTTACACGTGGCGGAAGGTGTGGACGTGGCGGCGGCCGAGGAAGTGCGAACGCTCGATGCCCGCGGATATCTGAACGAGAACCTGATCGCGGTGCACGCGGTAGGTCCCGACGCGGATGGAATTGCGAGGCTTCGCGCCTCAGGTTGCGCGCTCGTCTGGTGCCCAACCTCGAACCACTTTCTTTTCGGGCGCAGCGCGCCTGAGGCGCTTCTGACCGAGGGCATGGATGTGCTGCTCGGCAGCGATTCGCTCCTCACCGGCGAAGGATCGCTGCTCGACGAGATTCGGGCCGCACGCGGCGTAATTTCCGATGCCAGGCTGCTCGATGCCGTGGGAGTGCTGGCCGCCCGCCGTCTCGGCGTCCCCGCACCGTCCTTAACGCCCGGCGCGCCTGCTGACGTCGCGCTTTTCCGTTGCGCGACCCTGGATGCGGGAATCGACGACGTCGCCCTCGTCATCGTGGGGGGAGAACTGCGCGTGCTCGATCCGGACCTGGTTCCCGCACTGAATGTCCGCGGCGGCCGGACGATCGCCTGGCGCGGCACGACGCGCTGGATCGGCGCAGAGGCGGCGGGTGATTGGCGATTATGACGCCGTGTCGCGTCCCGCCTCCCCGTCATTGCAACTCTTATACCGAACCCTCGCTGTCACGGCCCGCAAGAGCGTTCGCGTCCTTACGGCCCCGGACCAGAAAAATTACGGCGTGCGGAAGAAGCCGTGATAGCCATTGCCGTCACGGAAATACCCGGCGATCACGCCGTTATCATTGATACTGTACGCGTCGGTTTCAGTTGCTCCGGGCGGATCAAAGCTCGTGATCT
The DNA here is from genome assembly GCA_036495845.1 of Rhizomicrobium sp. Taxonomy (GTDB): domain Bacteria; phylum Pseudomonadota; class Alphaproteobacteria; order Micropepsales; family Micropepsaceae; genus Rhizomicrobium. The sequence continues at coordinate 33,043 of DASXMF010000211.1, read as the reverse complement.
TTCCCATTCCGGAGCGCACAAACCCGTGTTCGACGCCATTGTGGTCATACCACACACCGGTGATCGCACCCTTCGCATTGATGCTGAACGCAAGGGTGTCGGTGGATCCTGAATGGTCGAAGGTGGTAATCGTCCCGTCCGCCGCGCGCACGAAAGCCTTCGCTGTACCGTTCCCGGCAAACCCGGCAATCACATCCTTGCTGTTTATGGCGGCGGGGTAGAGCTGGTCGCCAGGCAAGCTGAACTTCGTGATGGTTCCGTCCGCTGTGCGCAGAAAACCGCGCTCCATACCAAATGAATCGTAGAAATTTCCGGTGACGTCGCCATTGCTATTGATGCCGTTCGATCCCGTCGCGGCAGAGCCAACTGGATCGAATACGATTACCGTTCCGTGGGCCGCCCGGATGAACCCGTGACTGAAACTCTTCGCATCGATATAAAATCCGGTGACCGAGCCGGCGTTGTCGATGCTCCGCGTTTCCGTATAAATCGATCCGTCGGGGTCGATCAGCTTGATTTTTCCGCCGGCGCTGCGCAGGAACCCTTGGATCGAGCCGTCCTGGCAGTAGCCCGTGACTGCCCCCTTGCGGTTAATGCCATACGGGATGGTAAGATTTGATCCTTTCGGATCGAAGGTGGTGATTGTGCCATCGGCTGCGCGGACGAACCCGTGATCGTTGCCTCTCGAATCGGTGTAATAGCCGGCGACCGAACCGCCGGCGTTGATGCCCTGCGCATAGGTACCTGATGCACCGTTCACGTCAAAAATGGTGAATGTGACCGCGGCCGCGGGACCGGCCGCGAGCAGAAGGAGCGATGCCGCCAGTGCCGTCGCAGTGTTGCGCAGGACAGCCCCGGTTGATCTGCCGGAATTTGTTTCTGCGGAATCAGGCATCGCGTGATCTCGGCGTGATCGGCGCTCGTTCGGCGCCAGCCGGGCAAACTAACACAGAGATCGGTGCCAACGATTCGCCGTTTTGTTCTCCCGCGTCGGCGCCAGGGCATCCACACTTCTCAGCAATGGTGGTCTTGGCGCCCAGGTGAGCCGTGCTACTTTCCTCCCCGCGCGGAATTTTGTCAAAACGTATATTGCACCAGCAATCCCACGGTCTGGGCGGTGAAATTCTCGGGTACGGCGCCGAGATAGGTATTGTTGTTGATCACGCCCGCAAAGAGTCCGTCGTAGTGAAAATCGTCCACATGTTCGAAATTGACCCGGTACAGCAGCCGGTATGACAGCGACTCTTCCGCCTGCCAGCGCAGATCGGCCTCCAGCGAATGCGAGTCGTAGGTGATATCGGGAAAGGCTGTGCCTGCCTGCGTGGGAGTGAGGAGAAAGAAGAAGGCCTGAGGGCTCGTATAGTTGTAGCCGACGGCGCTGTCGGCATGGGTGAAGATGTAGTTGAAATCGAGCGACACCTTTTCCCACGCCTGGTGCGCCGTGAATCCGGCCGCAAAGTCGTTGTCTCTGAGCGCCTCGCTCCAGGCGGCGCTGAGCGGATAATCCGGACCCCCCGCTGCCGCGCTGCCCGGAACGCCTTGCGGATTGATGCTGGCGATGCCGCGGTACTGCGTTTGCCAGGTGAAGAAGCCGGTGACGGTCGCCTTGGTGGATATCTGATAGTTGATGTCGGTATTCACATCGAAAGAAGAGGCGTCGCGCAGCCCATATTGCGCGGAATAATTGTTCATCTTGAAATCGCCGGTAAGCTGCAGATCGATGCGCGGCGTGACGATATAGTTGGTCTGGGCGTGAACCTTGTGTTCCACGCGATTGCCGATATCAAATTTGCGCAGGTCCGACAGGGTGAAGGGAATGTCGCCCTGCGGAGTCAGCGGGACGTAGCCCGGCAACGACATCGAATAGTACGGGATGTACGGATTCGACATGTAGTCGCTGCCGGTGAGGTGGCCATACTCGTAGGAAAGCCGCACCGTGCCCCAGCTGAAGCCGTTGGTGGCGAGCTGCAGGCGAAACCGGTTGTCGTTGGCGATGGGCAATTCGCGAACGCTGTGCCCGATCGCATTGTGCACATAGGTCAGATCGAGTTTTACGTGATTGTCCAGGCGATAGCTGCCGCGGGCCGTGAGCTCGAGATTGTTGTTGGCGAACGGGAAGTTGCGGATCTGCACCGCGTCGCCGGGCGCGTTGGGTTGATAGACGCCGCTCAGCACCGGGCTGAACGGGGCAAGGCCGCCATCGACCGCGATATATCCGTATTGTCCGGTCTGGGGATTGAAAGCCAGGTAATTGGTGTCATTGCTTTCGACGCGGTCGCGCAGCTCGAAATCAAAGGACAAATCGGGAGACGCGACGTATTGGACCTGCGCGAACGCGTTGAACACATCGATCGCCGCGTTCGCGGTCAGCTGGCTCAGCGCCGCCGTCGTGTTCCAGTCGGCAAGGTCGATTGGCCCTCCCGCTCCCGGAATCACGCCGGAACCCACGGTCGGCGGCAGCAGGGGATCGTTCTGCCGCATCAGGCTGTAGGACATGCTCCCCGAAAACCGCAGATCGGGGGACATGAGCCAGGTCACATCACCTTTCAGCGTGTTGAAATCGTTGTTGGGGGGCAGGCTGAGGCGGCCTTCCGTGGGAATGTACGAACCCGGAGGAACCTGCTCGAGCCCGGGATTCTGCCAGGTCAGCGAAGTGTCGGAATTGCGGAAGAACGATCCCGAATAGGTGAGGTTCGCCTGCAGGTCGTCTTCCTTGTAGCGCAGCGCAGTCGTGACATCGACGGTGCGATAATGGATCGGTGCAATGATTTGGGTCGCGCCGTTCTCGAAGGGATAGCCGAACGTGGCGCTGATCGGCTGCGTGCCGTCGCGCCATTCGTTTGAAACCTGGAAGAAGCCTTCGATCGTCGTCCACGGCGTGTAGCTGACCGAGAGACCAGCCTTTTCGCGCGTCACCTGCAGTTCGGTGGGTGGCGCGCTCGCCAATACCGCATTCACCTGGGCCGGCGTCGAAGCGCCCGGCACCAATCCTCCGCGCAACGTAAGATCTCCGGTGCCGGCTCCGGACCACAGGCTTTTGGCATTCGTTGAATACACGTGAGGAATGGAATCAAAAGAGGCTGTGACGCTGTATTCACCGTAGCGGCCGGTCTTCAGCTGATAATATTGGTCAGAGCGGCCCACATTCTCGGCAAGTGCCGACATGAACCATGCCGTCTTGCGGTTCTCCGTCAGGTAGCCGAGGCTGGTGCCCAGCGGACCGTCGCTCCAGTCGCCATATTCCTGAAAGAGCGCCGATTTGGTGTTTGGTCCGAACGAGCCGAGCAATCCGCCCTGGATCCAGCCTGTGCTCCACATATCGGGGTCGCTCTTGCTCTGTGTCATCGCCGGATAGGAATAGGGCAGAGGGTAGAGCAGCCCCGTGGGCGTGCGCGTGATCTCGTCGAGTTGCGACAGACCGTTGAGATCGCGCATCAGATCGATGGGCTGGCCCGCGGGGTTGAGCTCGTTGCCGGGGCCGCCGTAACCGAGCACGCCGGTGTCGGCCAAGGCGTGGCCAGCAAAAAGTGCGAGAACAACGGCGCAGCAAAGCGATGCGTATCTCGCGCCTCTCATCGTTCGAACCGCGATCCCGACGGATCGTTGGAGCCGTGAATATTGACGTGGCAGGTCTGGCAGCTGGTCGAGACGAGCATGGGGCTCGGCATTGGGCCGCGGACCATATTGCCCCTGTTGAGCAGCAGGGCGGGATGACCGTCCTGCGCATGGCATTGCTGGCACAGCATGGGGCGCGGTGCGGTCAGCAGCGCCTCGAAATTCGACCCATGCGGAGTGTGGCAGTTCAGGCAGTTCTCGCGGACCGGCGCGTGCTCAAAGATAAACGGTCCGCGCTTCTCCGCGTGACAGCCGTAGCAGATCTCGTTGACGCTGTCGGCCTTGAGCAGAGGCGAGGTCGTCGATCCATGCGGATTGTGGCAATCCACGCAGCTCAGCTTGCCCTCCAGCAAGGGCATGTGCGAACGCTTGTTGAATTCGGCGCGCTGCACCTTGTGACAGGAAAAGCAGGTCTGATTGGTCGATTCGCGAGCCGTCAGCCCGTGAGCCGAAAAATTCGTCATTGGATTGTGGCAATCGCTGCAGGACAGATTGTTGTTTTCGTGAATCGAGCCATGCCAGAAAATGCGCTGGCCGCCCTGGTGGCAGGAGAGGCATTGGGCGTTCCGCTCGGCGATCGGTGTCTGGCTTTTGCTCGAGAAGCTGATGATCGTCGAAAGATCGCTGGGGTTTTGCACATGCGCGGAACCCGGCCCATGACAGGCTTCGCAACCCTGCGCCTCCATCGAATTGCGCGGGTTCAGCGTGAAGACCGCCGCATGGATGGTGTGTGCCCAGTTCGAAGCTTCCTGCTGATGGCAGCCCTCTCAGGTTTTCTGTCCCACATAGGTGCGATCGTCCGCAGCCGGCGCGGCCGGGCCGGGAGCCGCGGTGGCGGCACCGGCGTCGGCAAACGTGACGAAGCGGGCATCGATGATGCCGGTGCGATCGCTCGTGGCTTGACCGGCAAGATACCGCGCGATGCCGTTTTTTAGTGCTTGCAGATCTGGCGCGTCGGCCGCCGCGGAGTCATTGGCAACCGGTTGAGCATTCAAAATCCGCGCGAGCGTCCGACCGTCGACTTTGCCGTGGTGAATGCGCGCCAATTCGATACGCATGTGCGCGACATGCGCAGCCAGAAAGTCTGAATTCTGTTCGCCGTGGGTCCACGAAAGGATTGCACCGTGAAAGACGGCTGCGCCGGCCAGCGACGACAGGAGCGCGGCGATCGCGAGAACGGTCGCACTGCGGGATCGTGAGACGAACCGTCGAACGATCTTCATGTTTCCCCGCTCCGTTGACCATCCCAGGCGCAACGACGCCGAACTACGATATAGCAAAGACGATCAGGAACAAGCCGGCGATGATAGATGTACAGCGTAACGCGCTCATCGCATGGCCCCTCGCGAAGTAGGGGGGGCCGCCTTTATGGCGCCGTCGATCGGCCCGCGGGAAAATTTGCGAGTCGTTACCCCGAATGCAGTGGGTGCGAAAGGTCGGTCGCGTGCCGGGACTGCGATGCGATCGTGTTCGCGCCGACGATTTCCAGCCGAATCAAGCGGTCGCAAATTTCGAGATTCTCGGTCCTGTGCGCGATCAGCACGATCGTCGGGCGAGGACGTATGGCTCGCAAGCCCGCGAGGATGCTTCGCTCACTCGCGCTGTCGAGCGCGCTCGTTGCCTCGTCGAGAATGAGAATTTTCGGATTCCGCAGCAGTGCGCGCGCCAAGGCTATGCGCTGGCGTTCTCCGCCGGAAACGAGCGCGCCGCGCTCGCCGACCATTGTGTCGAGTCCGAGTTCCATCCGGCGGACCAGGTCGTCGGCGCCGGACGCGGCGAGCGCCTCCCACATGTCGGTTTCGTGGGCGCGCGGACTGGCCCACGACAGATTGCGCCGGACGGTGTCGTGAAAGAGAAAGGAATCCTGAGGCACATAGGCGAGTCCTCGTCGCCAGGCCGCGAGCACCGCTCCAGTTAGCGGTTCTGCTCCAACGACGATGCTGCCCGATTGCGGCTTGTACAGTCCGGCCATGAGGTCGGCAAACGTGGTTTTTCCTGCGCCGGATGCGCCCGTGACGCCGAGGCACTCGCCTTCCGCGATGTTCAGACTGAGGGCGTGAAGACCGCCGACGCGTTCGCTTTCCCCGTCGCCCAGACGCGCATGGAAATAGGTGACGTTGGCAAAAACAATGTCGCCCTGGGGACGAGGCGCGTCCGGCGGCGCTGTGACATTCCGCGCGCCGATCGACAGCTCGCGCTGCAGCTGCCGCATCTTCTCGTAAACGCCGAGCAGATGGACGAATTGTTGGGCCGCCTGCTGGATCTGGCCGATCGGCGCAGTCATGCGCGCCAGGACCAGCAGCAATATGACGAGCAGCGCGGGCGAAATGTGAAACCACAACAATCCCGCAAGCACGGAAGCCGCGCCCGCCAGTCCGAAAAGTGCGGTCAATCCGGAGTGGCTCAGAACATATTGTTTTACGAAGCGCAGCTGACGGTCGGCCAGATGCTGCAGGGTGTCTCCAATTTCGTTGATGAAGCCCGCCTGTAGATCCTGGCTGACAGCAAGTTTCAGGCCGCCAAGAAACTGCGAGGTCGTGTTGTGCAGGGACAGATTGGCGTCGGCGACGTAATCGCCAAGAGATCGCGCCCTGGCGAGCATGGGGCCGAAGCCGATGGCGCTCCCAATCAGCACCAGAGTGAGAATCGCGGCCAACGCGGGCGCAAGCAGAAACGCCAGCACGCACTGGGCCAGGAAGACGACGCCGGCGATGCAGCCGCGGACAATAAAGTGAATTCCCACCCCGAGACGCTGAATGTCGCCGCCCATCAGCTGGGTGACGCGCGAGTGGCGAAGTCCTGCCAATTGCTCCCACCGTGCCGAAGCCAGGCAGGTTGCGGCGCGCATCTGCTGGGTTTCGACAAAGGCGGTCTGCAGGCGGAAGACCGTGATGTCGCGCGCCGATATCGCGATCGCCCGCAGGATCATGAGCGCTGCGAAAATTCCGAGCAGGACCAAAAGACGCGAGGTCTGGGCTTCCGCGCCGAAGGTCGCGAACGCGATGGCCGCTGTTTTCGCGATCCAGGCCGGTACCGCGCTCACGCTGAACATCAGGCCAAGAAGCGGCACAAGCAGCGAAATGCCGATGCTTTCCAGGAGTGCGCCAGTCAGCACATACGCAATGGCGAGAGCGCCGGCCCTCCCCGAGATGTGCGCAAAGTCCGTGGCAAGCTCGCGCGCTGAAGACAGGAAGCCCTTGCTTTCGGAGATCGTTGCGGCGGCACGTGCGCGAAACCTGGTTTGTGTCGTCATCGGATTGAATCGGTTGCGCCGAATTATGCGCTTATCCTCCTCAAGGGGAGGGTCGGACGGAAGCGGTGCACTTCTCTGATCGGACGTTCGCGGCGTAAATTCGCGGAATGGTCAGGAAGAGTATCGCGAGATCGCGCGCGACCGACCAATTCTCCTTGTAGTCCACATCGAGCCTCACGCGTTCGCTGTAGGGCGTATGCCCGCGGCGGCTGACCTGCCAAGGTCCGGTGACGCCGGGACGGCACGCGAGATAAGCGGAGAGATCAGTGCCATACCGGCACAATTCCTCGGGCACGACGGGTCTGGGGCCGACCCAGCTCATTTCACCTCTGAGGACATTCCAGATTTGCGGAATTTCATCGAGGTTGGTCTTGCGCAGGAACCACCCTGTCGGCGTGACGCGGGGGTCGCTCTCGATCTTGTGGCGTTCAAGCCATTGTTGCCGCGCTTCAGGGTTTTCCCGAAGGAGCGTTTCGAGGGCGGCATCGGCGTGCGCGATCATGGTCCTGAATTTGTAACAGCGAAAAAGGCGACCGTTCCAACCAACCCTCAAATGCCAATAGATCGGTTTGCCGCCCCCGAGCCAGATCACCAGCGCGACAGGCAACGCCACAATGGCCAGCGCGGGCAGCAGCGACAGCGAGAGTAACAGGTCCAGGCAGCGCTTCGTTCTCCCTCCAAGGGGGGCGGCCGCGACAGGCTCTCGTGCGTCGCGCATTCCGGCGATGCGCCGCGCCCGATTGGCAAGATGCGAATCGGCGACGCGCCAGCCCGGGTCGGCGCTGTTTTCCCGTGCCGCGATGTCGCGGCGGGTGCCCAGGCTATCAAGCACGTCCGTCCCCGCGTTCATGCGAGGCACGACTCATCGTGCGACGCTTCGACCAAAGGACGCCTGGCGAGGACGGACTATTCCAACCAGACCCTTGTCGACGGCGCAGCCGCACCATTCGTCCTCACTTCAGGTTGCTCGAAATCACTGCCAGAGACGCGCCCGCAACGGCCAGTTGACTGAAAATCTGGCTCGCATTGATGGCGATGTCGCTCCATTGCACCGGCGCAATATCGCGCGGGACCACGATCGTGCTGCCGGAAGGGACACGCTGACTGCCGAACGGCAGCCACGGCTTTTCGAGCTTTACCGCCGAGCCGTCGGGCAGGACGATGAAGGTGAGCGACTCGTCGGCGTAGGCCGTCGCGCCGCCGGCTTTGGACAGGTAATCCTCCGCAGAAAGATTCGAGCGGTACACAAAGCTTCCCGGCTGGAGCACCTCGCCCATGACCGAGACCGTGCTCGGTCTCTGCGGAACGTAAATCACGTCTCCCCCTTCCATGAGGGTGTTCTGCTCCGGCTGAAGCTTGAGGACAGCGGGATCCGCCACGATCGAAACCCTGCCCAATCCCTTTTGGTGGCGAAGGGTCTTGATCAATCCGGCCGTGGCGCTGAATGCAGCTGGATCGAGCTTTGGCGCTGCCGAATTGCGGCTCATCGCCAGCAGCAGCTGCCCTTCGATCTGATCGGCAGTCCTGCGAAAGGATTCCTCCTCGACCGCCGCCGCCGACCGGCGCAAATACACGGTTCCGAAGGGATAGGCGACATCCGTCAGCCCGCCTGCGCGTTTGAGCAGATCCGCCAGTCTTTCGCCGCGCAGGATTCGGTATTCGCCCGGGAAGCGCACTTCGCCTTCCAGGGTGACGGAACCCAGGCCGATATCGTTGAACACCTGGCGGAAGCGGAGCTCGTCATGCGCCTTGATCCGATAGTTCGCCAGGGTGGCGTCACTCAAGGGCAGCGTCTCGCGCACCGTAACGGCGCTACCGGTCGCCTTGTCGACATCGGTGGTGATCAGCTCGACGCCGCTCTCGTCGGCCCAACGCGCGGTACCGCCCGCGACGGAGACCAGATCGTGCAAATTCGCATCCGGACCGACGACGAAAACGCCCGGAGCGCGGACCGCGCCATTCAGGGTGACTTCGTGGTCTTCCAGAAAACTCACCAGCACCGGCATGTCGATGCGAAGCTGGCTTGCGATGTCGCTGAGGCTGGTCGCCTCCATGTTCTGCGGCGCCGTACCGGCCGATTGAACTTCCTGCTCGAAATTGGGCGGAGGCTGCGTTTCAGCGGCGGCGCCTTGCGGCGCCATTGCGGTGAGCGAATTCTGTGTGAATGAATTCTGTAAGCCCATGGGCTGCTGCCCGAACATATTCAGGTTCTGATTTGTTTCGGTTTGAGTCTGGTTCCCCGCAGCGATCGCAGCCTGGGCGGCGCCGGCGCCCGATGGCGTCGCGTATTGCTGGTTCGACACTTCTGCACCCTGTCCGGCAACGCCCAGTTGTCCGCCATTCTCCGATGACGTCTCCGGCGTTGTTTCGTCGCTCTGTGCGGTGTTCTGCGTGGTACTGCTTTGTGCGGCATTCGCAGGACTCTGTGCAGTAGCCTGGTTCGCGGCGAGGCCGTTCGCGGTTGCGCCGGCCGCGCCGTTTTCCGGAGTCAGCTCTTCTTCGGTCGATGCCAGGTAAGGATTTCTGATCGCTTCTTCGTTGTGCTGCTTTTTCTTCTCGTATTGCGTGATCGCACGCGACAAGAGCTTGGCCTCGTGCATCGAAAAGACGCGGACAATGTCATCGTCGAGCAGGGAAATGTCTTCGTCTCCCGCGAGGATCGCGACCGGAGAAAACGCGATCAGCGAGCGCAGATAGGTGCGTGGATCGCGTCTCGCGACGATTCCAAAAATCGTGTACGGGAATTGTCCAAGCGCTCCGGGCGCCTTGAGCAACTCGGAAAGGCGCGTGCCCTCCCTGATCGCGTAGCTGCCGGCCAGCGCCGTTCCTCCGGAAAGAACGGCGCGTCCGACGATCTGATCGGCACCGGGTTGCGCGAGCAGCACTTCCCCGTCGCGAACAAGGCCCGATTGGGCCGTAACCGTGATCAGCTTCGTGCGGCCGTTGCTTTCAACGCGGGTCACGGCAACGCGATACTGACCGCGCACCTCGAGCCCGCCGGCGAGATTTTCCAGCGCCTCAATGCTCAGCGCCGATCGGCCCGGTGGAAGTTCATATATTGCGGGCCGCCGGAACCAGCCCGCGGCGGCCACAACCTTGGTGAGCGGCGGCACGAAAATGCGATCGCCGTCGGCGAGCACGGTCGCGCCCGGCAAGGAGCCGGTCGTCAGAAGCGAATAAAAATCGATGGTGATGGTGCGGCCGAGATGGCTGAGCCGGACCGCGCGCAAGCTGCCCGTCTTCTTGATGCCTCCTGAGACGAGAATTGCGTCGAGCGGCGTCGAGAGGCCGGTCAGCGTACGCACTCCCGGCGTTCCCACTTCGCCCGCGACCACGACGCTGATCTGTCTCAGCCGTCCGACCGTGACATAGCCTTCGGACGACGGATAAGCGCGGTGGATGGCGTTCGACAGGTCCTGGCGAAACTCCCGGAAGCTGCGTCCGGAGGCCGAAATCGGAGATAGGCGCGGCAGCACGACGACACCGTCGCGATCGACCAGCACCCTATATTCGGCATTCTCCTGCCCGCGCAGCGAGACGACGATTTCATCGCCTGGTCCCAGCACATAATCGTCCTGCATGCCGCCCATCTGCGGCAGGACTACAGGCCGGCCGGCGCCCAGTTCGTCATATCCAAAGAGCGACAACACGACCCCGGCGCGGGCCGACAGAATCTGCTCCAATCGCGAGGGTCGGGAAGGGGTGACCGGAGGAACAGTCGGCTCAAGGATCGTCATTTCCGGCGCGATTCCCGGCGTCTGCGCGGGCGCTGTGGCGCGGCCCTGCGAGCCCAGAATCTGTTGCACCTGGTCTGGGGTAATATTCTGAAGCTGGCTCGCCGGAGTGCTCTGCGCGCCGGCTTCGCCCGGCTGGACCGCCAGGAACGCCCCGAGCACCAACGGCCAGATAATGCTGCGCGCTGTTTTCCTTTTCGGGACCCTCCGGTCAGCGCATTTCGACGCTCGCACCACACCAACCCCTTCGCGCCTGGGAACTGAATCTAACCGGCGAAAGGTTCGTGTCAAAGGTATTTGCGGCGTTTCGATTCCGCCTACTCAGATTCATTCAGCGTTCCGCGATCCAGGATTTACCCAGTAAATCCCGAACGTGCATTGCCGGCGGGTCGACGCGTCGAAACTCAGCGAGGATGTGCTGACTCCGTATACCGCTGGTTGTCTCTAACGCCGCGGCGCCATTTTTTACCGCGAGGCGCAAAATCGCGCGACCGGGTTGGAGCTATTTCGAAACTCCGGCATGCAGGGCGATACAGTTACGATACGCCTCGACAGACACGCCGTTCTCGACTTCAATCCCATATCCGTTTGCCCATGCGTCGTTCGCGCGTTGGCGGGCAACTGAATGGCAATAGGCGTCTCGGGAAGAGATCGGATGTCCTGCGACCGCTTCGGACTCTGCCGGAAGCGGACTGGAGGTGCGCGAGGATTCCGTGTCGGTTCCGCAGCCGGCCAGAAGGATCAAGACCACGGCAAAGAAGATCAACCTTGTGCACACCGGGACATCTTTACTTCATAAAATCCAAATCCCTCGGCGGAATGATCCGGGTTGGATTTCCGCGTGTCAATCTGCCTGAGATTCATCCGCGCGGGAATTCCCGCTGCCGCGTTCTTCTTCCGACAATCACCCGTGATTCCGACGGGCGCTTCGATAGCGCCGGCATTTGCCGATCATTTTCACTTGCATCGATTTGACGAACGCCTTCATTATTTCTGCGGTGTCGGCGAGCCCAAAGAGAAAGTCGAATGGGAGATGGGCGCTCTGTGTTCTGGCGTCGGCTCCGCTATGGATTGCGATCTCGCTTGACAGCCTGGCTTTGGCGTCGCCCTGGGCCGAGGTGGGCGACGCTCAAGTCCGTTCCGATATCGAAGTCCTGGCGGCTGCCGGCATCATCGACGACGTGACCACGCAGTGGCCGCTTCCCTGGGGTGGCATCCTCTATCGACTCGAACAATCGGGCTCGCTCGCCGGGGAGCCGGATTACGTGCGCGCCGCGGCAGACCGGATCGAGCAGCTGGCGCAACGCGCGGTCACGACCGGACGCATGAATTATGCGGTCACGAGCGACGTCACGAATCTCTCCAATGTTGTCCGTGGCTTCGATGCCTTGGGACGCGAAGATGCGCAGGGGCAGGTTTCCGGCGAATGGATGGGCGAAGATACCGCCGTCCGACTTGAGGTCGGCGGGCAGTCGCTCAATCGCTTCGATCATCAGGCGCTTTTTCTCGATGGCAGCTACGCCATGCAGCGGATCGGCAACGCGGCGATCTACGCCGGTTACGTGACGCATTGGTGGGGGCCGGGGTGGGACACCGCGCTCTCGCTCTCGAACAATGCACGGCCGTTTCCGCAGGTCGGCATTACACGGCTTGATACGACTCCGTTTTCGAGTCCGTTTCTGTCATGGATCGGACCCTGGCAGGCGGAATTCCTCATCGGCGTCCTGGACGGTCCGCGACTCGCCCGCAACACGCTGTTCGACGGAATTCGCATGAGCATCAATCCTGTCCCCGGATTGGAGCTGGCAGTCGCGCGCATGCAGCAACTATGCGGTTCGGACCAGCCGCCGACCGCATATTTCGACGGTATCCATCCCTGCAAGCCCGTCGCCGAATTCTTCAACGTGACCAATACTCCGGCTCATCCGAGCAACTCGAAGGACGAGGTCGATCTCGACCTGCGCTACACCAATCGTTTTCGCTCGATTTCGTGGGCTCTCTATACTCAGGAAATGAACCGGGACACGGGGCCGTTCGTCCATTCCGATACGAGTCATCTGTTCGGCGCGAGCGTGTGGGTTCCGGTGCGCGCTACCGCCATTCGATTCACCGCGGAATATGCGGACACGATTTCCACGCAGGATATTTTCAGCTTCAACAATGATTTCTACGGCCAGACCTATTGGGACTACAAATATCAGGATGGGTGGCAGTATCGCGACCGCACGCTGGGGTCGAGCCTCGATACCGACTCGCGGCTCGCCTCTTTCCATGCGAGCTGGGCCGGGCCGGGGAATTGCACGTACACTTTCAGCTATTATCGCGCGTCGATCAGTTCGCCCAACACACCCACCAGCAATTCGCCCATCGTGCCGGCCGGCGCGAACCGCGTGTCGGCCATTCCCGTGACCGTCGATATCGGCGAGGCGAGAGTCCATTTTCCTTTTTATGGTCTTTCCGTTGACGTCGCTGCACGGCTCCAGGACGATCAGCTGCGGCCCGATCGGGGATATGCCGCGGCCGGCGAAATCGCGCTCACTTACCGGCCATGAGACTGCGATGCTCCTGCGCCCTACTTTTTTTGCGCGCGCGTCTGCGTTCGCGGGAATATTGCGGGGTGTTGCGGCGTCGGAGATGGGTGGATCCGGATTTATCTGACTGAATCGGCGGCGAGGGGTGTGTTGCGGTGCGTATCCTGTTGACGGGGGCAACGTCCTTTACCGGAATGTGGTTTGCGGAAGCGCTTGCCCAGCATGGACATACGGTTGTCGCCGCCATCCGCGGTGAAAAATCGGCTTACTCCGGCCTACGGGCTGAGCGTCTCGGGCGAGTTGTTGCGTGCTGCGAGCCTGTCTGGAACATGGTGTTCGGCTCCTCCAGGTTCCTCGACGCGATCGCGCGCGCGGGGCGCTTCGATGTCTTCTGTCATCACGCTGCGGCCGTTGCGGGATATAAGAGTCCGGCCTTCGACGCCGTGGCCGCGACGGCGACCAACACGCGGTCGGCAAGAGAGGTGCTCAAGGCGTTGCGCGACGCGGGCTGCGGGCGCATCGTCCTGACTGGCAGCATTTTCGAAGAGGGCGAGGGCGCGGGAAGCGCGCCTTTGCGCGCGTTCAGCAGTTACGGGCTGTCGAAATCCCTGACTGCGATGACCTTCGCATTTCACGCGGCACAGGAGGGAATGGCACTCGGCAAATTCGTCATTCCCAATCCTTTCGGGCCATACGAGGAACCGCGCTTCACCGAGTATCTGGTGCAGAACTGGCGCGATGGAAAAATGCCGTGCGTCGGTTGGCCGCGCTACGTGCGCGACAACATTCACGTCTCGCTGCTCGCCGCAATCTATGCGAGGTTCGCGCAGACACTGCCGGCAACCGGATTTTACCGGATCAATCCCTCGGGTTACATCGAAACCCAGGGCGCCTTTGCATCCCGGTTCGCCCGCGAAATCGGTTCGAGGCTGATGGTGGAAACGCCGCTGGAATTTGAGGGGCAGACCACGTTTCCGGAGCCGTCCGTCCGGGTCAACACCGATGTCGCTGTGGAGATCGAGCGCGACTGGAATGAGTGCGCGGCGTGGGACGGGCTCGCGGATTATTACGCCTGCCGTTTTGAACTTCGCCGCCGGTGAAATCATGGGCATACGGGAGATGAGGGGAGACAAGGGTTCGAGCATCGGTGTTGCCGTCATCACCCATCGGGCGGTCTCGCTTCTTCCGGACTGCCTGCCCCCGCTGTTCGAAAGCCGGCTCGCTCCGCGCGTGCTTGTCGTAAATTCATCTTCGCATGACGGCACTGTTGAGCTGGCCAGGGAAATGGGCGCGGAAATCCTTGTGGTTCCGCGCCACGAATTCAATCACGGGGCGACGCGCGAAATTGCGCGCAAGGTGCTCGCCACCGATATCGTCGTCATGATCACGCCCGATGCGAGGCCGCTTGGGCCGGAATTGATCGGCAATCTCGTCCGGCCGATTGTCGAGGGCGAAGCCAGCGTTGCCTATGCGCGGCAACTGCCCCGCAACGAGGCAGATTTTTTCGAAGGGTTCGGGCGGCGCTTCAACTATCCGGACAAGAGCGAGCTGCGTTCGATCGACGATTTGAAGAGGCTCGGCGCCTACACCTTCTTCTGTTCCAACTCCTGCGCCGCGTGGTCCAATCGCGCGCTTGACGAAATCGGCGGCTTCGCGCCCACCCTGTCGCTCGAGGACGTGGTCGCCGTGGCCAGGCTGCTGCACGCCGGTCACCGAATCGCGTACTGCGCGGACGCCGTCGTCAAGCACTCGCATCGCCACGCGCTGATTGAGGAATTCAAGCGCCATTTCGATACGGGCTACGTGCGCGCGCTGCACAAGAACCAGCTGTTTGCCTGCGGCGGCGACGAACGGCGGGGCGCGCTCTACGCGGCGGAAATGCTGCGCGAACTCGCCCGCAGACACCCCCAGCTCCTTCCCTTTGCGGCGGTCGGCATCGCCGCCAAATATTTCGGATACCGTGTCGGCTTCCGCGGCCACGCGTTGCCTCTATGGCTGAAGCGGCGCCTCAGCGCGCAGTCCTATTTTTGGGATGCCGAGAAATCTGAGTTTTCGGCCGCGAGGCCGCAACTTCGGGAAGTCGCGTGAAAGCGGTGATCCTGGCCGGCGGACTCGGCACGCGGCTGTCGGAAGAAACCACCACGCGGCCCAAGCCGATGGTGGAGATCGGCGGCCGGCCCATCCTGTGGCACATCATGAAAATCTACAGCTGCCACGGCATCAGCGATTTCGTGCTGTGCCTCGGTTACAAGGGCTATCTCATCAAGGAATATTTCGCGAACTACTTCCTGCACATGTCGGACGTGACCTTCGACCTCAGCGACGGCTCGCGGAAAATCCATCATGCGGCCGCCGAACCCTGGCGGGTGACGCTTGTCGATACGGGCGAGGAGACCGAGATCGGTGGCCGCATCAAGCGGATCATGCCGTATGTGCAGGAGGACGACACCTTTTGCCTGACTTACGGGGACGGCGTGGGCGATGTGGACATCGGCGCCTCGATCGCGTTTCACAAACGCGAGGGTGCGCTCGCCACAGTTACCGCGGCGCAGCCGCCCGGCCGCTTCGGCGCCTTGCGCACCGAGGGCGACCGCGTCGTCGGCTTCCAGGAAAAGCCCACCGGCGACGGCGGCTGGATCAATGCAGGCTTCTTCGTCCTCTCGCCGAAAGTGGGGAGCTATATCGAGGGCGACGTGACCGTCTGGGAACGCGAGCCCCTCGAAAAGCTGGCCGCGGAGGGCCAGTTGCGCGTGCATTATCACAAGGGCTTTTGGCAGGCGATGGATACGCTGCGCGATAAGCGTCACCTCGAGGATCTGTGGGCGAGCGGCAAGGCGCCCTGGAAAAATTGGTAGCGCGCATGCGCATCCTGATCACCGGCAACATGGGCTATGTGGGACCCGTGCTGGTCCGCCATCTGCGCGGCCAATTCGCGGATGCATCGTTGATCGGATATGACGCGGGTTTCTTCGCGCATTGTCTCGCAGCGGCGCCAACGCTGCCCGAAACACTTCTGGACAGGCAGGTTTTCGGCGACGTGCGCGCGCTCCCGGCGGACTTGCTCGACGGCGTCGACGCCGTCGTCCATCTGGCCGCGATTTCGAATGATCCTATGAGCCGCCAGTTCGAAGCCGTGACGGGCGCGATCAATTTTCGTGCCAGTGTGGCCATCGCCGAAGCGGCACAAAGGGCGGGCGTGCGGTCCTTCGTGTTCGCGTCCAGCTGCAGCGTCTACGGCGCGTCGGAGCGCAGCGCGCGGCGTGAAACTGATGAGGTACAGCCTCTCACCGCCTATGCACGCTCGAAGATTGACACCGAACGGTTTCTCGAACGGATGCATCCGGGAGGCATGACGCTAACCTGCCTGCGTTTCGCAACGGCGTGCGGAATGTCGCCCCGCCTGCGGCTCGATCTCGTGTTGAACGACTTCGTGGCCTCCGCGCTCGCCACCGGCCGGATCGACGTTTTGAGCGACGGCACGCCATGGCGGCCTCTGATCGATGTTCGCGACATGGCGAGGGCGATCGAATGGGCAATCCTGCGCAAGCGGGAAAATGGCGGGCCATTCCTTTCGGTCAATGTCGGTGCCGGCAACTACCAGATCGCAGCGCTGGCCGATACCGTGGCGGGGACGATTCCAGGCACAACCATCAGCATCAACGCCGCCGCGGCGCCGGACGGTCGTTCGTACCAGGTCGATTTCTCGCTGTTCAAATCGCTGGCGCCCGCCTATGTCCCGCGCGTGCCGTTGTCGGAATCGATTGCAAACCTGCGCGAAGGTCTTTCCGAGATGGATTTTCGCGATGCAAATTTCCGCGAATCGCAGAATGTGAGACTCAAGGTGCTTGAGGCTCATCTTGCCGCGCGCCGCCTGACATCCGATCTGCGCTGGACAGCTTCGAGCTATTGAGGGGACAGCATGCTGGTTCGCGAAACGCCCGTTTGGGGCGCCCGACTGATGGATCTCGAGAGGCACGGGGACGCCCGCGGATTTTTTGCCCGCATGTATTGCGCCCATCAACTCAAGGAGCTCGGCCTCGAGAGCAGATTCGTCCAGGCGAACGACTCGTTCTCTGCCAGACGCGGCACGCTGCGCGGCCTGCACTACCAGCTCCCGCCGGCGGCGGAGGTGAAGATCGTACGCTGCATCCGCGGTGCGCTGTTCGACGTCATTCTCGACCTCAGACCCGAATCGCCTACCTCTGGAGAGTGGTTCGGTGCCGAACTGACGGCCGAAAACCGCCTGATGATGTATGTGCCCCGCGGCTGCGCGCATGCCATTCTCACGCTGACCGACGATACCGAGGCGCTCTACTTGACCAGTAGTTCTTATGCTCCGGAGAGAGAGGGTGGTGTTCGCTGGAACGACCCGCGTTTCGGAATTGCATGGCCGATCGAACCCGCCGAGATTTCCGCGAAGGACGCGGCCTGGCCGGATTTCGATCCCGCGGCGCACGGGGTGGAACAGCTGAGAGGTCTCGTTTAGCGTCGTCAGCGTGAAGGACCGGGCGACGCCTATGGGCGATCCGACGATCGACGTTCTGCTCGCAGTGTACAATGGCGAGCGTTTCCTGCGGGCCTTCCTGGAGTCGCTCGCAGCACAATCGTTCCGCGATTTTCGTCTTGTGGTCAGCGACAACAGGTCTTCCGACGGCACCGCGGCGATCCTTGAGGAGTATCGCGAACGTCTCGGCATCGTCGTCTTGCCCGCACCCGGCGAAGTCGTCTCGGCGCAGGCGAATTTCGCGCGCGTCACGGAAGCCGCGGCTGCGCCCTATGTCATGTATGCCGACGCCGATGACGTCTGGCACGACGACAAGATCGAAAAGACCTTTGCGGCAATGAAGCAGGCAGTGCGCAAATTCGGCGCGGCTGCGCCCATTCTCGTTCATGCGGATCTGAGCGTGGTCGACGAAAATCTCGCCTGCCTCGATCGCTCGTTCTGGCGCTACCAGTTCATCGATCCGGACCGGACCAGGCTCAATCACCTCCTGATGCAGAACTGCGTCACCGGCTGCACCGCGATGCTCAATCGCCCTTTGCTGGAGCTGGGCAGACCGATACCGCGCGAGGCCTGCGTGCACGACCATTGGTACGCCCTGATCGCTTCCGCCTTCGGCCATATCGTCCGGATCGAGGAGCCGCTGATCGAATACCGTCAGCATGGCGGCAACGTCACCGGCGCGAAGCGCTGGGGCGCAAGCTACATGATGCGCCGCGCGGGGCGGCTCTATGGCGAACATGGCGCGCGGGAGAACATCGACCTCAATATCCGGCAGGCCCGGGCTTTACTGTCGCGGTTCGATGGCCGGCTCGATCGGGCGCAAAGACAGCTCATTGAAAACTTCGCGACCATCCGCGCGCAAGGCGCGCTTATGCGCCGCTGGAAACTTGTCCGCTACGGCTTGTGGAAGACCGGGTTTGCGCGCAATTTTGGCCTGGTGTTGGCGATTTGAGTTCGCGCCGCCGAAGGCTGTTGCCGCCGGCTGCTTCCAAGCGCTTTGAAGGCGATTGAGCATACGACCCACCGTTCCACTCGGGAAATCGCCAGCGCAGGGGTTGGCCCGCACATCCATCAATTCGGTGGCAATCAGAGCGGCGGGGGCCGTCTTCGGCTTTGCCTTCAATGTCGTGCTGTCGCGCGAGCTCGGCGTCGCAGGCACGGGCGTCGTCATGTTCTATCTGAATTCTGCGGCGCTGACGGGCCTCGTTGCGACGGGTGGAATGGATGTCGTCGGCTTGCGCGAACTCTCGCGGCACGGGGACGATCCCTCGCGCCCGTCTGTCATCCTCGGACATCTCGTTTCCAACGCCCTTTTGTCTGCACTGGTCCTTTCCGCCTGCGGATTCCTGGTCCTGTTTCTGTTCGGCGGCAAGCTGACGGGCAGCTTCAGCCTCGGGATCGATGTCGCGTGCGCGCTGATCCTCTTCTTCAGTGCATTCCAGAAGATATTTTCCGACTGGCTGGTGGCTTTTCGCGACTTCGCAGCGTCGCAGCTTTCGTTCTACTTCATCAACCGCGTCGCATCGCTGGGGCTTGCAGTGGCGGTTATTGCTCTCGCGGGCACGGCATCCGCAGGGTTCTTCATTTTTGCTTACGCGGCGGGGCTGTTGCTGGCCGTACTCTACGCATTCGGGCGCGTCGTCGCCCATGTCTCCTGGCGCGAGATTTTCGGCAAGCTTTCCCTCGCGATGCCCATGATTCGCGATGGGATCGCCTGCACGATCCAGAACAGTGCGTACATTCTCTTGAACCTGTCGCCGTTTCTCCTGCTTGCCACGCTGTCGAACACCATCGCTCTGGCGCTGTTCGGCATCTCGCAACGGCTCGTGGCCGTCATCGTGCTCGCGCTGACCGCAATATCGCAATTCGCGATGCGGGATTTCTCGCTTGCATTCGGGACCAGCGATTTCGGCGCGCTCGCGCGCGCCCTGACCACCAGTATCCGGCTGACCTTCGCGGCGTCGATTGCGCTCGTCCTTCCGCTGGTCGCATTCGCGCCGTTCTGGGTGCTGATTTTCGGCAAGGGATTTGCCGAAGCCGCGCCCGTCCTGATCCTGTTGTCGGTCGGCATCTGCGCCCAATGCCTCGGCATGCCCTTTCAGGCTGCGCTCTTCGCGACGAACAACGAGAGGGCTGCACGTAACGTCACTCTGGTCTGCGCAGCTGTCGGCATCCTGTCCGAAGTCCTGCTGATTCCCAGCTGGGGAGCGCTGGGCGCCGCTTTGGGTATGGGCATCGGGCTGGCGTTTCAATCGGCGGGCCACGCCCTTTGTGTGCTGAGACTTCTTCCCGTCCGCCTCGAATTTGCGGTATTGCGGGTCGTGCCGGCCGCGCGGGAAAATTGAAGGGCCAAAGAGTTGCGTGCGACGCGACGTGCTATGGTGTCCGGTGCCGTGCTGGCCGCGGCTGGCGGCGCCACGCGAGCTTCGGGTGGCTCGACCAGCGAGAGCGATGACGCGGTTCTCGATTTAGGCCGGCTCGGACTGAAATCCCAAGACGCGGGGCAAGGCGATCATCAGGTGCTGCAATCGGCATTCGATTCGGCAGGCGCGGGGAATTGCCCTGTCATCGTCATCCCGCCCCGATGGAATGCCCGCTCCTTGTCTGCGGCGGGGTCGGTGCGCAGTGTGCAGCCGAACAGCACCGAGCTTTCGCGTATCCGGAACCTCAACGCGCTCTACCGGATCGCGACGTGAATAGTGCTGCGATGCAACGAATGTGGCGGCTGCTCGGATGGCTTCTGCTGCTGCTGATCGTGCTCGCCTGGCCGCTCCGCTACGCCCAGCAGATCGCGGCCGGTCAGGTGGTGCTCTATACCGGCCTCGTCCGCATGAGTCTTTTCGCACTCGTCTTCGCGCTTGCGGCTGTGGCTTCCGCCCAGGCGAGATCGCGCGAGCAGTTCCACATCGTGGCGATAGGCTACGTGCTGGTATCCGTGTTCATCTACAACGTCGTCGTCGTCAATTTTGGCCTGTTCTACACGGCATACGGGTTCGACATTTTTTGCGTGCCGCCCGGCATCGCGCTGCTGTTCCTTCTGAACTTTGGCTACTTTCCGGCGCGCGGCGCGAACGCAGAGCGCCGCATCGTCCATTTGCTTCTCGCACTCGCCGTTCCGATCGCACTGTTCGGTATCCTTCAATACGCGCTCAATGATCCGATCCTGCACACGAATTTCGCTGCAGCGCCGCAAGATCAATTCGGATCGGTCGGACAGGCCGCCATCAGGCTGACCGAGCTTGAGGCGACCGGCCGCATTCGCGCCAATTCGATTTTCGGAAGCGCCGTCGATTTCGGCCGCTTCGACGTGCTGTTCGCGCTTCTGTGCATCGGGATGGCGGTGAAGGGCCGCGGCCGGCCCGGCACCGCTCTCGGCTATCTCATCCTGGCAGGTGTGTTCTGCGTCGCCGTGCTCAGCACCAGTACGCGCAACATTCTCGTCTACCTCGCCTGCTGCGCAATCGGCTGCCTGTTCATTCTCGCGGGATTTGGCGCTCGCTCGCTCGTCGCGCTGTCGCTGACTTTCGTCGCGCTCTTCTATGGGACGATCTACGGGGCGATCGAACTGGCGCCACGGTTTTTCCTGGGCTTCTTCGACGTCGTTTCCCTGGCTCAGAGGTCGCGGGGCGTCACCGCGACGGTGGACAAATACATCGTAAACGCCGATTCGCTCACCCATGTTTTGTTCGGGTTTGGGTACATGCAATCCCTCGATTTCAAATTTCTTCCCACGACGGTGTTCGACAACACCGAGCTGGATCTTTATCTCTACGCCGGACTCTTCGGCGTTGTCGTTTACATTGTTCTTCTTCTGGCGATGTTCAGCCGGGCGGTCAGACAATGGCGCGAAACCGGCAGCGTTGCGTGGCTCGCGACCGCAAGCCTGCTCGTCGGCATACCTCTCTTCTCGACGCTGAACATCGATCTCGACCAGCCTTATCTTCTGTTCGTGTTCGCATTGACGGTCGGCGGGTGGTCGGCGCCCGCCGTGCGGGCGTTCCCGGCGGCGGCGGCGCTAGTGCCGCACCGATCCGGCCTCAGCGTCGCCTGACGGTTCACAATACGGGACGGCGGGACTACCATGACACGCACATGAACGCGGACGTTTCCATGAACGAAGTCCCGGCGGACATATTCTCGACCATTGCGGCCCGGTGGAAGGATATCGCAACGGTCTTTGTCGTGATCGTTGCTCTTGCCGTCGCTTACCTTCATCTCGCCCAAAGACAATATACCGCGAGCGCGGTGCTTGCGCCCTCTGATGCCGAATTGAACATGCTGACGGGCGTGAGCGGAACCAGCGATCTGGGCTCGCTGTCGCTCGGGCGGATAGGCTTCGGTCTTGGCAGCGAGGATCCGAAATTTGCGGCGCTCCTTCAGCAGCTCACCTCCAACATGACCGCGCGGACGCTTCTGAACGACGACCGCATCAAGGCCGCGATCTACGAAACCTCATGGGACGCGCATTCGCATACGTTTCATCCGCCGCAGGGATTCGCTTACGGGCTCGTGCAGGTCATGAAGGCCGCGCTGGGGCTTAATCCGTGGCATGCGCCGACGGCAGCGGATTTGCAGCGTTACCTGAGTCAGAACGTCGTCGCCAGGGAGATCGGCGTTTCAGGTCTTTATTCCGTGAGCTACGCCTCGAAAGCCCCCGATTTCGCGCGCTACTTTCTCTCTCGTGTGTTGGCGGTCTCGGACGATTATCTGCGTCAGGTAAAGCTCGCGCGGGCCACGGCGTATGTCCGTTATCTGGATCAGCGGTTGAAGGGAGTTACCGATCTGGATCAGCGGCAGGCAATGCTGAGATTGCGATCGCGACAGGAAAATTTCGTGATGGCGGCATCGGTCAACCTGCCGTTTTCCGCGGACATCAACGACCCCCCGATTGCACCGTCGCGCCCGACCTGGCCCAACGTGCTGATCATTGCCGTCATCACCCTGTTTTTCGGCGGCGGGCTGGCCGCGGCCGTCGGCGTGTTCTTCCACCCCTACGAGGCGATCCGCCGCCGTTTCGCCGGGACACCTCCGAAGCGCTCGTTCACGTCACCGTCAGCGCTACAGCCTGATCATGGAAGGCCAGGTACCTATAGCTGAGCCCGCGCGCCGCGACGAATTCCCGCCACGCCTTTAACTCGCCTTCGCGCCAGCCGCGGTAGCCGAAATATTCGTCGAACACGACCACCGTGCCGGGGCGAAAGCGATCCGCCGCTGCAGCGAGAATGGTGGAGGCTGCCTCGTACGTGTCGCAATCGATATGGACAAAGGAAAACGGCTCGCGGTGCCCGCGCAGGAACACAGGTAAACTTTCGTGGAACCACCCTTTGACCAGGGTGACATTGGAGGGGACCGGCGGCGGGGCGCCGGCCATGTCGAACGTGCCTTTGGGCGCCGCCCAGCCTTTCCAGTCCTCCCGGAGCCCTTCGAAGGAATCAAAACCGTAGATCGTCTCCTTGGTCAGCGAGGCAAAAAAACGAATCGATTCCCCTCGAAAGACTCCGAACTCGACGATCAGGCCGGCCGCCGCCCGCGCGATGAAGGCATGCCGCCACAGCTCTTCCTTCCCTCCGCGGATGCACAAAGCCTCCCGCATGTGGCTTTCGGCGTAATCGGCGGAATCGGCAATCGCACGACGGACCACCTCGCTCGGGACAGAGTAACGAGAGGACGAGCCGTCCGAAAAAGTGAGGTCTTGCGGTATGCGCATGCGCGTTAGCACGTACTGGACAAGCGGGACGATCGTGACATCGGCGATGCGTTTCATCAGTTTCTTCATGGACAAATCCACTCGGATCCCCGAGCGCGTTCAACGGTATGATGCGGCAGGTGATTCATCGTCTAAACGCCGCCACGATCGAGCCAGCCCGCCCAATGGTCGGCCCATACGGCGAGAAATTGCTTCGGGTCCACGATTCCAAATGCCGGGTCCGCGCGATCCAGCGAGTAGATGTGGAGCGCCACCGGACCGAAGATCATCAAGCTGGTTTGCGCCGCATTCCCCTTCTTCACTCCGCAGCGCCGCATCACGTCCTCGACCCACGGGACCACGTCGAGCGTCGCGAGCCGCTTGTTGGCGCGCCGCGCCGCGTCACGCAGAGCCGGCAGCTTGTGGCCCTCGCGTTGCAGGAGAAGGCGTAGACGTCGGTATTTCTCGGCGTGGCGAACAAGCGCCTGGGCGATGACGAGAAGCTCCGCACGGGGAGATTTTAGGGCGAGAACGTCTTCCAGACGGATTTCTGCGATCATTTCCTCGGAAATGTGTTGGACCGCCTGGACGATAACGTCCTCCTTGGAAGCGAAGTGACGGTAGAAGCCGCCAGCGCGGCGCGTCAGCCCGGCGGCCTCCTCGATGTCGCCGACCGTCGTTTCGCGATAGCCGCGTTCGCTCATCAGCCGCACGGCTTCGTGAACGAGTTTGTCCCGGATTGACACTTTGCTCATTGTCAAATCGAAAGATGATAAAATATAATCAACGGATTACATTCCTGGCAATGGGTCGGTCCGGGTGACGGCGAGAATGAGCACCGCGCGCAAGATTCTCAAATGGACTGGCGTGAGCGTGGCTGTGCTGCTGCTCGCGGGGGGTATTTTTCAGCAGGCTGGTACCATGCTCGACTCCCGGTTCGCTGCGCCTGGATCGGAAATGTTCACTGTTGACGGCCACAGGATCCATGTTGCCTGCCTCGGTCAGGGCTCTCCGACTTATGTTCTCGATGGAGGGCTCGGTGCCTGGTCCGTCCATTGGTGGCGCGTCCAGGCCTATCTCGCGAAATCCGGCCGCGCCTGCGCCGTCGATCGTCCTGGCGAAGGCTGGAGCGACGCGTTCGGCGCGGGGCATGACGGCGCGTCGGCGGCAGACGAACTGGCCAGGGTCGTGAAAGCCGCCAACATCGTCATGCCCTTCTGGTATGTGGGACATTCGCTCGGCGCCAATTTCGCTCAAGTCTTCTACGCGAAATATCCGGAGCAGATCGCCGGCATGGTGCTGATAGAGCCAGGCAATCCGAAAGACCTGTTGGAGGATTTTCACGGAAGCCGTGCGCAGGCGATGAATGCTCCGGAATGCGGCGCGTCGTGCCTTGCCGCCGGTGCGGCAGGCTATCTGGGGATCACGCGCCTCGTCGCGCTCTCGGCGCGCGGTGCGCACTTCCCCGGCGCGTGGAGGGATCAATATCGAGCGGGTCTCGCTCGTCCGTCGCACTGGATAAACGTAGTGGCGAATTTCGATGCGCTTCCGGCAACCGCCTATCAGGATTCGGACGTGAACTCGTTTCGCGATACGCCGTTGCTCATATTCGACTCCACATTGCCGCGCGATCCGGAAGGGAAGGAGACCGTGGCGGATGTGAAAGTATGGAAAAGGGGACAGCTGAACTTTCTTGCCCGTCTCGCCGCAAAGTCGAAGGACGGCGTCGGCCCGATCCACGTTCCGGGCTCCAACCACGCCACGATCATATTGGGCGAAGCGCAAGCCGCCTTCGTCGCCCGGACGATCATCCACTTCGCCGGGCATGCAAGGTCCGACGCGCGCTGAGGGCTGCGCGGTGAAGCCTTCTGTACGGGAATGGAATAGCGCACCGTGGCGGAGTTGCATCGCGCATGCCGCGCCACTTCGTCCGCCGCGATGCGGACATTGACCCAATCACCGCCAGCGGTCGCCCGGCGCTTTCACATAACGGCGCCAGACAAAACTCCACGGGATCACGATCGGCATCAGGATCACGCCGAGCGCGATCGCCTGGAAGTCGTCGGCGAACGTCGGCGGCATCCGACCGGCGAACCATTGCGGAAGGCCGAAATCGAGCAGCCAGATGGTTTTCCACGCGAACTCGAACATCAGCAGCGGAAGCATCTGCAGCGGATATCTGAGGCCGATAAAGGCGAGCAGCCACACCGCGCCGAGCAGGCTCGGGATCACGCCGCGCGCCATGGGCTCGTGCGTAATCAGCGGGGGTACGATCATCGCTCCCAGTCCGACGACAAGAAGAAGGTAGGTGGCCCGAAGCACGTATAGCCGGGCAAGCGACACTTCACCCGCAACGCTGTTCCTGGCGGGCGGGGCAACGGATGTGGCAGTCGAAACCATGGCAGTTCTCCTGTTCAAGCGACGCGCGGCTTTTCGTTCGCGCCCGCATCGGGTTGATACTCGAGCAAGTCGCCGGGCTGGCAGGCGAGCGCCTCGCAGATCGCCTCGAGCGTCGAGAAGCGGATCGCACGCGCCTTGCCGGTCTTGAGGATCGACAGGTTTGCGAGTGCGAGGTCGATGCGCTCGGCGAGTTCGGTCAGCGTCATCCGCCGCTCGTGAAGCACGTCGTCGAGCTTGACGAGGATCGCCATCAGACGGTGCCCTCGAGGTCATCGCGCATCCGCGTGCCTTGCAGGAAGACCTGCGCCAGCACGAACAGAAGCAGGATTGCAAGCCAGCTCGTGATGCTGAAATCGCCGCCCATGCGCAGCGGCACTTCATTGGTGGATACGGCGGAAGCAATCGCAACCACGCAGATGTGGAGCACTTCAAGCGCGAGAAGCGACCAGGCGATGACCCTCAGTCGGAGTGCATTTTCCTCCACAAAGGGCTCGCCCGCGCGAACCGATTCGACGATGCGCAGAAGGCGGTTAAAGACGAGGGCGACGATCGGAACCGATGCGATCCCGATCACCATGATGACGCGCATTCCCGCGACGATGCCTTCATGTCCGGCAACGCTGCCGACGCCGAGCGCCCGCCACGTCCATTCCTCGAACTGAAAACTGATCAGCAGCAACAAGAAGATCAGCCCACCGCATATCCAGTTGAGGACGATCAGGGTGCGCAACGTGACCCGAGCCACAGGCAGGGCGGAGGAATGCTTCATCTCGACGACTCCGAATGTGCATATCGATAAACGATATGTCACTTATCGATTGTCGTCAAGTCCTTTTTTGGCCGCCGCGACGAATTCCGATCGGCATTCACCTTCGATCAGAATCGCCGCCCACCCGATCGTTCGGGCGAACCCATCCGGCTTTGCGTCCGATACGTGCGAATGGCAGACCCAAGAGCGCCGCCAACGTGAGTATGGCTGCCATTGTCCATGCATCGTTGACGGCGCGAACGAAGGCGGCGTGCCGGACCATGACCTCCAGAATGCCTTGAGTGTCGGGGTCGAGGGGACCGGCCGGGCGATTTCGAAACAGCTGGAGCGGAATGCCGACAAACCCGGCCGTCGCGATGTCGCCTGCCAGGAGTCTATGGACGATCGCCTGGGCGTGCCCGGGTGCGCGGCCATAGATGATGCTGTCGATCAGCGCGATGCCGATCGCCCCGCCGAGGTTACGCATCAAATTGAAAAGGCCGCTGGCGTCGGGCACCGCACCGGACGGGAGATGTCCAAGAGCGAGCCGCGTCGGCGGCAACAGGCAGAACATGATCGCGACCCCGCGAATGACCTGGGGCCAGAACATGGCCGCGAAATCCGTTTGCGGTGTCTGGAAAGCGCTCATTTCCAGGCCCAATGCGAAGAGCGCAAAACCGGCCGCCGTCAAAAGCCTGGCGTCCATCCTTCGTTCGAGCGCGACCGCGATCGGCGCCGTTGCCAGTTGGGCGACGCCCGTGACCAGCATCGTGCGGCCTATTTCCAGCGCTCCATGCCCACGAACGAAGGCCAGGAAAACCGGCATCATGTAGACCGACCCGTAGAGTCCGATGCCCAGGACGAAGCTCAGCAGGCAGCCAACGGCGAACGCAGGATCCGCGAATGTGCGAAGGTCGACGAACGGCTTGCGCCGCCCGAGCATCCGGCGCGCAAATACCGCCCCGCCGCTCGCCGACAGCAGGAGCAGGGCGCATACGAGGGGCGACAGCCAGCCGCGGTGAGGTGCTTCCTTCAGCGCGATTTCCAGTGCGGCGAGAGCGATCGCCATGCATCCGATGGAGAGGAAATCCAGCGACCGCGCTTCGCCGCGCACCGGCGTTTCGATCGGCAACAGGAACGTGGCCGCGGCCGCCGACAGGATTCCCGGCGCAACATTGATCAGGAACAGCCAGTGCCATGTATAGGTCTCGGTCATCCAGCCGCCGACGACAGGTCCCACGGTGGGAGCCAGGACCGCGAGAACCCCGCCGATCGTCGTGGCAATGCCCTGCAGGCGCGGCGGAAACAGCAGGAACACTGCCGCAAACACGGCCGGAATCAACGTCCCGCCCGAAAAGCCCTGAAGCACGCGCCACGCCAGCAGCGCGAAAAAGGTTTCGCTCGACGCGCAGCCCAACGATGCGATCGTGAAGATCGAAATCGTGACGACGAACAGCCATCGCATGGTGAGCAGACGCGTCAGAAATCCCGTAAGCGGGATCGCGATGACCTCCGCGATGAGGTAGGCGGTTTGAATCCAGCTCATCTCGTCGCGGGGAATTCCGAGCGCGCTCTGGATTGTGGGCAGCGAAGTCGCCACCACCTGCACATCCAGGATCGCCATGAACATGCCGACGCACATCATGGCGAAGCCTGCCCATCTCGTGGTCCCGACCCTATCCGCTTCCGACTGAATGATCGGGGACTCCTTGAAGGGCGGCGTTTTCAGCCTTCACGCGGATGGTGAGCACGATCCCGTTCAGGATCGAGAATGCCAGAGCGTACCAGGCCAAGCCGAAGACGAGCGGAAGAATGGCGAACTCGGCGACCACAACAGCATAGTTGGGATGTTTCAGGAACCGGTATGGACCCGTCGCCACCAGAGGTGCGCCCGGCAGGACAATGATGCGCGTCGTCCAGCGCTCTTTAAGCGTTACGAGCACCCACAAACGCAGAACCTGTACCACCGCAAAGAGCACGAGCCACGGAAACCGGATGGAGCGATCCCACGCCATCAGCCACAATCCGCCGAGCCATGCCGCATGAAGCGCAACGATGAGCGGATAATGCGCCGACGAAACCTCGTACGCGCCTCGCTCGCGCAGGCGCGTCGTGTTGCGATTTGCGAGGAACAGCTCCGCCAAACGCTCGGCGGTAACGAAGCCAAGCACTCCGATGGCACCGCTCAAGCGGCTCTCTGCAACGAAACGCAGCTCGCGCTAAATCCGGGTCCCATGGCTGTCATGACCGATCGACGCGGCAGGCCGGCCCGCAGGATTTCATCAAGGACGAAAAGCACGGTGGCGGCCGACATGTTTCCATACTCCCGCAGGACGGCGCGTTCCTCATTAAGCGCTCCCGGCGCAAGGCCAAAGGCTCTCTCAAGCGCAACGATCACCTTCATGCCTCCGGGATGACAGACAAAGCGGTCGACCTCGTTCATCGCGATGCCGGCATGCTGCAGAATCCCTGAAACCGCCGGTCGAATGTTTTCTTCCGCGAAAGAAGGTATGGCGCGCGCAAAGATCACCTCGAAGCCCTGAGAATCGACCTCCCATCCCATGATGTCGAGCGTGTCGGGCCAGGTGTGCTCCCCGGATGCTTCGATTTCCGCGATGCCGCCCTCGCCCGCGCGCAGGATGCAGGCGGCGGCGCCGTCCCCGAAGAGTGCTGTCGCGATCAAATTGGCCTTTGTGAGCTGGTCCAGGCGGAATGCGAGGGTGCAGAGCTCCACGACAACCAGCAGGACCACCGCACCGGGCCGCGCTTTGGCGAGTTGCGCCGCGATGGCCAGACCCGAAACACCGCCCGCACAGCCCAGGCCGAAGACCGGGACGCGCTGGACGTCGGCGCGAAATCCCATCAGGCGCGAAGCGCGCGCCTCGAGGCTTGGCGTCGCAATTCCGGTGGAGGAGACCGTAACGACAACGTCGACCTCGCTGGCTCTGAGCTGCGCTCCTTCCAGCGCACGCGACGCGGCATCCGCGAACAACGCCTGCGCACCGTCGAGATAAGCCGCGGTGCGGTCCTTCCAGCCGTGCGGCGCGAAAAACCATTCCAGCGGACGCACCGAATGACGCTTACGAATTCCCGCGGTCTCGAAGACGGGCACCATCCGCTCGAAAGCGCCGAACCGTTCGCCAAACAATTTGCTCGAAGCCTCGGCGACTTCGTGTTGTAGCAGCTGGTGGTCCGGGATTGCCGTCGCGAGAGAAATCAGTCTTGCGTTGTTACTCAACGGGCCTCCTCAATTGCGGTTGGAACGGAGCCCTCCTCCTGTGCGAACGGTTCCCCCGTCATCGCGGTTGCTTCCCCTGTTCCAGGTAGGCGTGAAAGCGACGCGCCGTTTTGGCGCCGCCGACGAATTCGGCAGAGCATTTGTGCGACGTTCAGCGTTGGCATCCGCAAACGTGTGTCTTGCAAGGGTCGCGGAGCCAATCGTTCCGGCGGCCCCGGACGTTTGCGCGACGATCCCTGGAATAAATCGAGCGCGCGAAGCGTCGGCCGATCGCGGCGCGCAAATGTGCATACTGAGTTGACGAATGGGCGCGCACCTTTATTCCAATTGCGGCGTTTTGCCCCCAATAGATTGCGACGCGCATGCCAGGGCCGCGTGGTCGCGAATGCTCACTGGGCCGATCGCGCGCCGGAATTGATATTCCTGTTCGGCGGAGTCTACTTCCCCATCAGGGCCTTGATCGTATTCATTTCATTCGGCGAACCGAGACCGCCCAGAAGATCGTAGCCCTTTACCGCGGGATACTTGCCGCTTTTGTGACCGACGATGTCGTGCGTCATCTTCGGGTCCGTGCTGTATTCCGGATAGAGTGTCGGATTGATGAAGCCGATTGTCGGCTTGCCTTCGCTCAACGCTTTCTGGTTGGCGAGCGCGGCGAAACCCGCCCACATCGGCGAAGAAAAACTTGTGCCGCCAAAGCCTCCCCGGCACTTTCCCCTCGCGCAGATTTCCATGTCGAAATCTGCGTTCGCTGAAACGTCGGACACGTTGCGCAGCGTGGTCGAGCCGCCGTTACTTTCGTTTATGTAAGGCAGCTGATACGGCTCGATCAGGATGCGCTTGTCGACTGAGGGTCCCGAGGCGCTGTACCGCCAGCCCGGTTCCCGTTTCCACGAACCGCCTGCGCCGTTCGTCACCAGATCGGTTCCACCGACGGCGATAATGTTTGCGTCTTCTTCGGGCCATGGTTCGCTTTTTCGGAGGGTCACGTTGTCGCCGCTGGCGGTGAACCAGGATTGTCCCTGCGCCGCCATCTCCTGATAGATCGGATCTTCAACGGAGAAATGCTTGCGATAACCCCACGACGTGCTCAACTGCTTGCTCGTATCGTCCGACGCCATTCGCTCCTCGATGGCCACGGGATCCCTCGCGACATAGACCTGTACCTGGTCCAGACCCGGCGCCATGGAGATCGCGTAGTCGATGTCGAGAGTCTGTTCTCCATCGTTGCAATCGCCGCAATCGACCGGCGTGCCATCGACGGAGATGCCATTGACCGCAACATTGAGAGGTTGATTGAATTTGGCGAAATAGAACGGAATATCATTCGGAATATAGCCTTTGAGCTCCATCAGGCCCACCGATTGGCCCTTTCCGTCCAGCCTGGCTATCTCCCCGGTTCCATAATAGGCGGCGCGCATATCGCTGCCGAGATAGTTGCCATGGGGTCCAGAGCCGGTGCCGTCCCGACGGCCGCCATCGTCGGGATCCCTGACGAGCTTGGGGTATGGAAGCTCGAAATTGTCCAGGCCAGTGATTGACAGCACAGGCACCTCGAGCTCCAGAGTCGGCTCGCGGTCCGGCGCCATGAAAATACGATGCTCGGCCGGGTGCTTATAGAAATTGACCTGAATGTCCAGGACGCGCTCCACATCGCGCGCATTCCCTTCGACCTGAAGGACATAACGGTTGGCGTAGGTATGGGTGACGATCAAACCGTTCGCATTGAAAAACCGGACCGCGGAATCGTAGTCGCTCCGGGTCGGCCCGAAGCGTTCGGTGAATTCGGCCACCGACAGATAATGGTGATAAAGCACGCTGTTCCTGTTGTAGATCTGATCGTCGAGCAGGCTGCGAAGCCCGCTGAGGTTGCGCATCGGAAGCACGACCTGCAGACGCAGATGGGTGGCGGGGTCTGTTGCACCGACAAACGTTACGCGGTGTTGTGCCACCATGGCCGGCACGATACGTGTCGCGAGCGTGGCGGAGAATGCTGCATTCGTCGATGCGATCGTGACGGCCAACGCAAACAGGCAAGCGCGAATCGCCGCTTCAAAATTCGGCTTATTCATTTTTGCCCTCGATCCCGGATCCGTCGCGAAATTTGAGCCGCTGCCCGGTACCGGTCAAGCGCGGGAGGGCGGCTCCATGGGAACACTCGTCACATAGCGCTCTGGCAACATTCGGCTGCCGCTCGGTCGAGAGGGTGCTGAGCGGCGTTGCCGCCGGGCTGAAAGCAAAACGATTGATCTGAGGAATAAACGCGCCGATGAGTAATGGTCGCCGGACGCCGTGCCGGCGCCTAACGCTGTTGCGCCGACGCCTGCTCGTTTGCAGCATTTGCCGGAACCGCAACATCCGGGGAGACACCGAAGATGATTGTGACCGGCGTTCGCGATTGCGAAAGCACGTTGATCATGCGCTCCTGGGCCCGGATTCCCTCGAGCTTCACGTAGTTCGCCGTAAGCGACGCCGCGACCTGATTGACCGAGGTCGTCGTGAGCGCGACGTTGCGAGCGTTCTGTACCGTCGGGTCGGGTGCGATGTTCGATATGGTGACGCCCTGGAGTTCTAGCGGCGCGTGCAACTCGCCCAGCCGGTTCGCAAGCTGCGCCGTCACCTTGTTCGCAATCGACTGACGGTCGTTGTTCATGTCGAGATCGCTCTCGTAGTGCGGCCCGAGATCCCGAATGAATCCGCGGACCTCCTGGTGCCCGTAGATCTGATAGATGTCCGCAACATCGATGTAGCTGAATCGTGGATTGTTTTGATCGACCGTTGGCGTTACCTGGGCAAGAACGCTTGTCCAGATGGCGCGATCGTGCGGAACGATCATTCGGACATAGACGTCGATCGCGACGCGATTGCCCACTTTGGTCAGGATTCGATGATCCTGATGGTCGCGCGGATCGTCCTGGACCATTTGTTCTTCCACCTGGACCGTCGTCGTTTGCAGGCAGACGACCCGATTTTCGATGCCGCCAACCCCCTGCCCGCCGAGGTTGATTTGTCCGGCTTCCTCGAAGTCGCCCTCAAAACCGTTCGGGCCGAGAACCCGGCACACGTACCCCGCCGGAACGGAGAAATATTCGGGTGACCATCTTCCGCAACCGGCGAGCACGGCAACAGAGCCCATGACGGCCGCAAGCGCCAAACCGCGGTTGGTCGATCGATGCATGGTCAGTGTCCCCCTTTTTGAACACGTTGGTGCAGCTCGTCTTGCTGTTTTTGCTGCAGGCTACGGTCGATTTCGTGCCGCGGCGTGCCCTCGACCCCCAGGGTCATGAACCAGTAGAGAAATGGAGCTCCGACGATCAGCAGCGCCACCACCAGC
>DASXMF010000210.1:0-20858 GCA_036495845.1 Rhizomicrobium sp. | reverse complement strand
AAAAAGCCGCCGCCCCCGCCGCCCGGATTCCGTCTCGCCTATATCGCCCGTGCGGTGACCCAGGGCACCTTCGCGATGCCGGCAGGCGTGGTCGAAGACATGTATGCACCCGCGATCCACGCCCGCACGGACACCGGCAGCGTCACGATTTCAGCAGGGCGGTGAGGGGTGCGCGGTCCCAACGTCCCTCAAGGGGAGGGTTGGCGTGCGATTCGCTGAAGGACGCCGATGCGTTCGTCGGTTTTCTTCTGCAGGCAGTTGCTCATTTCCATCGACCAGATCGAGCCACCCTCCTCCTGGGGACCGACTTCGTCGTTGCAGCTCTTGTCGCGCGACACAATCCAGGCGCGTTCGGAATCGTGCAATTGCGCCCTGGCCTTTGGATCGGTTTGCATCGACATCACGTATTTATAAAGAGTATTGAGCGCCTTGTCAGCGGCATCGTAATTCGCACCGGCGCATTCGTTCAGGTCCATCTGCACGGTGAGCCTATTGCAATCCTTCTCCTTGTAGGACTTGCCGCCAGCCATGGCCCCCGTCGCGATCACAGCGCAGGAGAGGCCAATCAGCAGTCCGCGCATTTTTGCCGACACCCGCATTCAACGAATTGTGGGAATGGGAGAAAGCGTCACAGTCACAGTTCCATTATGCGCATACACGAAATCCGTCTCCGTGTCGGTGCCCGTATAGATGTTGAAGTACAGCCCGCCGGCACCAGCTGTGCTGGTATTCCTCCCTTCGACTATTCTCTGTGCATGCTGTCCGACCTCCGCGGGGTCGGAAGCGATCAGCAAATAACGTTCGTCTCGGTGACTCCGAAACAGTGCGGAAAGATTTCCATTGCGAAAGGTGATCGCGTCGCGGGAGATCTCGCGCGCTGGTGCGCCATGCGAGTCCAGGAGTACAATATGGGGGGCAAACACGACGCCGCCGTTGAGAGCGCTTGCGATTGAAATGATGTATGGCGCATCTGCAGTCGGTAACCAGTACAATCGATAGAGACTTTTGGCGCCAGGACTCGGCTCGAAACATGGCGCGGAAGCGTCGAATTTCGCAGAGACCGAGCTGTCGTTCTTTGGATCGTACTGTAGCGCCGTCGCAAGCCGGAGATCGGGTGTCCCCACGCAACCTGTCGTTGCCACCGACAACATTGGAGGCGGGGGCGGCTCATGCGAGCATCCCGCCGTTGCGAGCGCTGCTACAACCCCCACCCAATAACCCCGTGGCTTCATTTCAGCAGGTTTCCGATCGATGTCGTCGATTGCTGGAATGCTGTTTTAACGCCAGCGGCGGCGTTTTTAGGGTCGGCGACGAGATCGTCCATTCCCGGAAAGGCATACGCCGGTTCGGGCGACAGCGTCACCTGTTTGGGGCCGCCGTTGTTCAGAGCATTGAGGGCAATCTGATCCTGCATAAGGACAGCTGAGTCGGCGGCGCGCACAAGCCTGCACTTTACAAGCATGAAGGGGCGGTAAGGATTCGCGCTTCCTATGCCGGCAGCCATGTACCCATAGCTCTGCACAATAACGTCGAGATAGGCATCCACCGGACTCGGCGGGGTTGGATATTTCTTCAAAAAATCCGATCTGTCTCGCGCGCCGGCGATGGGAACAATAGCGTAGCCGTCTCGCTGCAAGTTCGCGGTAAGGTCGGACCAGAACTCGTTTGCGGCCACGAACTGTTGGCTCGCCAGAATGTGTTCGAATTTGCCTTCCCGGTTGTTTTGCAATCCGGCATCAACCAGAGCACCTACCAGGCCAAAGCTCTGGCCGGGATCGCTGGCGAGCACAATGCTTGCCCCATCGGGAATTCCCGGCGTCAACAATCCAACGCTGCGGATGCCGGCAGAGCTGTGGTCATAAGGAATTTCGGCTGTCGCGCAGCCGCTAAGAATAAACGCCAGCGCCAGCGGCGCCAGAAGCCGTTTCGATTCCATTGTCCCCTCGACAAAGTATGCAATCGCCCGAACCGAATTTGCCGGCAAATTACCGCTGGTTCAAGGGCCATCACGGCAAGACGTGCAGCTTCCTCAACGTGCAATTAACAACACAGCGAACCTGATTTTTGGGCTATCCTTGCTAAGGGCCTCCACGGGCGTTCAACTGGACCGATGCCGAGCTTTGGACACAAATTGACCAGATCGCGCGCGATCGTCGTTTCAATGCTCGGGCTCGTGGTCGCCATGGCAGTCGCGGACCTGACTTTTCCCCCCGATATGTCGCGGTATCGCGCGGTGTCGCCGGAAGTGGTCGACCGGCACGGCGTGCTGCTCCGGCCCTTCCTGTCGAAGGATGGCTACTGGCGGCTCAAGACGGACGTCGCCGATGTCAGTCCGCGCTATCTCGGCCTGCTCAAAGCCTATGAAGACAAGCGCTTCGATTCGCATGCGGGAGTCGATCTCTTCGCGCTTGCGCGTGCCGCGTTTCAAAATGCGCGCGCGGGCCGCGTGGTCTCCGGCGCGTCCACGCTCACCATGCAGGTCGCGCGCCTGCTCGAGCCCCGTCCGCGCGGTCTTGGGAGCAAACTCATCCAGATCGCGCGCGCGCTCCAGCTCGAGGAGCGCTATACGAAAGACCAGATCCTCTCCATCTATCTGACGCTGGCGCCGATGGGCGGCAACCTCGAAGGCGCGCGCGCCGCCTCGCTCGCCTTGTTCGGCAAGCTGCCCACCGCGCTCGATCTCTCGGAGTCCGCTCTTCTGGTGGCGCTGCCGCAATCTCCCACTCGGCTTCGTCCAGACCGTCATATGCTCGCGGCCAGAGTAGGCCGCGACAAGGTGCTCTGGCGCATGGTCGCGGACGGCGTGCTTGCGCGGGGCGATGCGGCACTCGCCGATCGGGAAGGCGTGGCTTCACTTCGTCTCGCAATGCCTCTTGCGGCGCCGCACCTCGCCCAGGAAATGGTGCGCGGGGTGCGCGCACCCGCGCGGCTCGCGAGCACGATCGATGCACCGCTGCAAAACGCGGTCGAGCGATTGGCGGTGCGCGAGAAAGCCTATCTGGCGGATCGTTCGAG
Source organism: Rhizomicrobium sp. (assembly GCA_036495845.1). GTDB lineage: Bacteria > Pseudomonadota > Alphaproteobacteria > Micropepsales > Micropepsaceae > Rhizomicrobium. The sequence continues at coordinate 17,843 of DASXMF010000210.1, read as the reverse complement.
TCTGGCAGTTGTCGTGGTCGACAATCGCACCCGCGACGTGCTCGCCTATCTGGGCGGCACCAATTACTGGGGAGCATCCGGACAAATCGATCTCGCCGCGCGCCCGCGCTCTCCGGGTTCCGCGCTCAAGCCCTTCATCTACGGGCTCGCCTTCGACGATCTGATCCTGCATCCCTCGACGATGATGGAGGATGCGCCCACGAAATTCGGCGACTACGCGCCGCGTGATTTCGAAGGCGCGTTCCAGGGCGCGGTGACGGCGCGCGACGCGCTTCGCATGTCGCTCAACGTGCCCGCGGTCGCGGTGCTCGATCGCATCGGTCCCTTGCGCTTCTCTCTGGCGCTCGAGAACGCGGGTGCGCACTTGGCGTGGCCCACGCGCGACGCGGCCCCTTCCTTGCCCATCGCGCTCGGCGGGCTCGGCGTCAGTCTGCGCGACATCACGATGCTATACGCGGGAATCGCCAATGGCGGAGTGGTGCAGGCGTTGCGCGCCCGTGCGAATTCGCCAGTCGTTGCCGGCCATCGTCTCTTCGGGCCCGCTGCCGCATGGTATCTGCGCGATATTCTGCTCGGCGCCTCGTTGCCAGAAGGCTGGGCGATGGGGCAAGGGCTTTCGCGCGCTCACGAAGTCGCCTTCAAGACCGGTACGTCCTACGGTTTCCGCGACGCGTGGTCGATCGGCTTCTCCAACGACTACACCGTAGGGGTCTGGGTCGGCCGCGCGGATGGCGCGCCGAGCGCCGACAGCATCGGGCGCGAAGCGGCGGCACCGATATTGCTGAGGGTCTTCGAACTCCTGCCTCCGGATCGCAAGCCGGCGCCCGCCGCGCCCGCTGGCGTGCTTCTCGCGCGCTCGACCGAAGATTTGCCGCCGGGCCTGCGAGTCTTTACCCGCGAAAGCGATCCCGGACTGCAGCGGCAGGTCAACGTCGCGCCGCCCTCGATCGCATTTCCGCCGAACGGCGCAACCGTCCCATTGCCCACCCGCAACGCCAAAGACTCGACCATTCTCTTCAAAGCCGAAGGCGGCCGGGCGCCGCTCACATGGATGGTGAACGGCCAGATTCTGGGCAGCTTCGACCGTTTCGCGGCTGTCAACTATCGGCCGGCAGGAGAGGGTTTCGCCCGCGTCACCGTCGTCGACGCGGATGGCCGCAGCGACGCATCGGAGGTACGCTTCAAGCGCACGGAGTGAGAACAATATGCCGCTTGACCGGCCGGAAATGATGCGTTCCGTTCAGTCATGGCGCTGCGCGAATCGATTCCCGACCTGATCAAATCTCCAGACGCCGCGATGGCGCAGATCGATGCGGTGCTTTGCGCGGATGCGGCGACGACAACGACGCCCGAGCAGCGCAAACGCGCATTTACGATCCTTTTCTTCAGCCTGATGTGCCTTGGCGCGGGGCAATCGGTGATGTTCGCGATCCTGCCCTCGTTTGCGCGCAAATTGGGGCTGACCGAATTCCAGGCCTCGCTGCCCTTCGTGACGTCGGCCACGATCTGGGTGTTCTCGAGCGGATTCTGGGGCGCGCGCAGCGATCTGTGGGGCCGCAAGCCCGTGATGCTTCTTGGCCTCACGGCATTCGGCATTTCCTTTGGCCTCTTCGCGGCGACGGCTCAATTGGGCATCGCTGCGCTGATTCCCGTCGCGATCGCCTATCCGCTGATGATCGCGGCACGCGCGCTATACGGGGTCTTCGGATCGGGAACGGTGCCATCGGCGCAGGCCTATGTCGCCGACCGCACGACGCGCGAGGAACGCACGCGCGGCGTTGCCACCATTAGCGCGGCCTTCGGACTTGGCACGACCGTGGGGCCGGCCGTCGGCGCCGTGCTCGTCGTCTTCGGGCTCTTCGCGCCCTTCTATTTTACGGCGCTGGCGGCTTTTGCCAGCGCTGCGGCGATCTGGCTGTTTCTGCCGGAGCGCACCGCTCCGCATCTGCATATCGAACCTGTGCCGCGTCTGCGGTGGAGCGATTCCCGCGTGCGGCCCTTCATCGTCTACGGTCTGGGCGTGACCACAGCGGCCGCCATTCCGATCCAGACGGTCGGCTATCTCTTCATCGACATTCTGCATTTCAATCCTGCCGAAGCGCCGCAATATACCGGCATCGGCCTCGTCGCCTCGTCGCTCGCCGCGCTGTTTGCGCAGCTGGTCGTCGTGCAGCGCTTCAGCATTTCCGCGCGCGATCTCATCCGCTGGGGCGCGATCGTAGCCTTTGCTGCGAACATTCTTTTCTCCATCGCTCATCAGTTTGGGCCACTCGTGTTCGCGCTGATCCTCTCGGGCCTCGGTTTTGGCATGGTGCGTCCGGGCTACGCGGCAGCGGCATCTCTGGCCGTGGATCCCGACGAGCAGGGCGCGGTGGCCGGGCTTGTGGGCGCCACGAGCGGCGCGGGTTTCATCTTCGGTCCGTTGATTGCGACCGCGCTCTATCGCTGGTCGCCGGCGGCGCCCTATCTGTTCGGCGCCGCATTGATGAGCGTGCTCTATGTCTATGCGCTGCTCTCGCCGCATTTGCGCAATGCCGGTGCGTGCGCCGAGGGCGAGTCTGCGGAGACGCCGGTGCCGAATGCGTAGGGCTCGATGAGGCGAATGAAGTTCGCTACTCGCACCAAACGTCAGTGCGCGGCGAGGTCCTGCTCCATGCGCTCCAGCAGTTGCTCGGTTGCAAATCCGTCGGGCACCAGTCCGCGCGCCTTCTGCCAGGCGCGCAACGCGGCGCGGCCCTGCCGCCCCAAGATGCCGTCGGGCGTGCCGGGATCGAAGCCGAGCCTCTTGAGCGCGGTCTGAAGCGCGATCCGTTCGTCGCGGGAGAGCATAACCTCCTCGCGCGGCCATGAAGCCATGACGGGCGGATAGCCCTTGATACGGTCGGCCAGCGTGCACACCGCGAGCGCATACGAGGCCGCGTTGTTGTATTTCAACACGGTCTTGAAATTGTCGAAGACGATGAAGGCCGGGCCGCGCGCGCCCGCCGGCAAATAGATCGAGGCGGGCGCTTCGCTGTGCGGCAGTAGAAGTCCGTTCGCCGCGCGTACATTCATGTTGCGCCAGGTGGTGATCGTGTAGGCCTTGTCGAGATCGGCATATTCGTACGGAAATCCCGCCGGCAGCGTGACTTCGTAACCCCATGGCGCCAGGCGTTGCCAACCGGATTGCGAGAGCAGATTTGCGGCCGAGGCGAGCGCATCGGATGGCGAACGCCAGAGATCGCGCCGTCCGTCGCCATCGCCGTCGACGGCGTAGCGCAGGAAGGACGAGGGCACGAACTGCGTCTGGCCAAACGCTCCTGCCCAGGACGAAGTCATGTCCTTTGGCGCGAAGCGTTCCTGCTGCTCGAGCTTCAGCGCAGCAAGCAGCTCGCGCCGGCCGAAATCGCTGCGCGGACCGTCATAGGCGAGAGTGGCGAGCGCTTCGAACATGTTGAAGCCGCCCATCTCCCTGCCGTAATCGCTTTCGATGCCCCAGATCGCGACGAGAATTTCCCGGTGCACACCGAAACGTTGTTCGAGATTGGCAAGCACCGCGCCCCAGGACGCGAGAAGCGTCTGACCGGTCGCGATGCGCCCGGACGATACCGCGCCGTCCAGATAGTCCCAGACGGGCTTCACGAATTCCGGCTGCTGGAGATTGAGTTCCTCGATCCGGGGATTCCGCGCGATTCCACTTGTTGAGGAATCGTAGATCTGTGGGTCGATCCCGGCCGCCAGCGCATTGCTACGGAAATCGGCAACGAAGGAACGGAACTTGGCGTCCGCGTCGGCAGGCGTTTGAACGGGCGCAGGGCCGGTCTGGGCCGGGCACGCATCGATGGGCGCGAGCGCTGGAAGCATCAGCGCAAGGGCCGCTGCGACCAGTCTTTCAAGGCCTGGAATCACGATTTCATCCCCGAATTGTCAGCCTCTTAGCACAGTCCGGCAGGCAGATTGACAGGGGATATCGCCGCCACTAGTTTCCGCGCCTCTTTGGCGGCGTGCCCGCCTGGGCTTTCGAAGGCGTGTCATGAAGATTCGAAACTCGCTGCGCTCGCTCAAGAAGCGCGACAAGGACTGTCGCGTCATTCGCCGGCGCGGCCGGACCTACGTCATCAACAAGAAGAACCCGCGCTTCAAGGCCCGTCAGGGTTAAGCGTCCGAACGGGGCCGGCACGCCGGCCAATTTCAAGACTCGTTGCGAAACCTGCAGCATACGGGAACGTGTGCGTCCGCCGCACGTATTCCATGGTACGGGTTCCGGTCTCGGAATAGGCTTGATCATGCGCACCGCGCTTTTCGCCACATTGCTGGCCGCTCTTTCGGTAGCGGGCGCGACGCCGCACCGGCCGGTTCAGCCGGCGGCGCCAAAGGCCGATCCGCAGATTGACGTGCTGTTCGGGCAATTGGCCAGGGCTGGCTCGGATGACGAGGCGAAGCCGCTCGAAGAACAGATTCTGACATTGTTTCTCCAATCCGGCAGCGCGAGCGTCGATCTTTTGATGACTCGCACAGCCGCCGCCCTTGCGGGGGGCGATCTCGATTCGGCCCGGAAGCTTCTCGAGGCCGTCACCGAGATTGCGCCGGGTTATGCGGAGGGCTGGCATCAGCGCGGGAAGCTGCTGGCCGTCGCCGGCGACGACGAGGGCGCCATCGTCAGTCTGCAGAAAGCGGTGACGCTCAATCCGCGCCAGTTCGCGGCGCTGTCCGAACTCGGCGCCATTCTCGCCGAATATGGAGACAAGCGCGACGCGCTGAGGATTCTGCGCAAGGCGCTCGCCGTCGATCGCCACTTCGCCAATGTCGATCGCGAAGTGCAGGAACTGTCACGCGAGGTGGAAGGGGAGAAGATTTAGAGTCGCCGTAACGACCCCTCACCTGCGCTTTCACAGGATTCATCGCCCGTAGCTGCATCCCTCTCCCACAAGGGGAGAGGGGAGTCACAGCGCCGCATCAACGTGGTTTGATAAGTGCGCGGAGTTCCCTCGCCCCTTGTGGGAGAGGGGTCAAGCATGAGTCCTGTCGACCGCCGAAGCGCGGGTGAGGGGTGCTCACCCGATGCCGCGTGCTACCCCCCGCCCACAAACGCCACGCGCAGAAGGTTTGTCGCGCCGGGCGTGCCGAGCGGGATGCCCGCGGTGACGACAATGCGCTCGCCGGCTTTCGCAAAACCTTCGGTCCGGGCGAAGTGCGCTGCCCGCTCCACGACGTCGTCGAGATCGTGAGCGTCTTCGGTCAATACGCAATGCAATCCCCAGGCGAGCGAAAGCCGCCGTGCGGTTTCGAGACTTGGGGTCAGCGCGATGATGGGCGCCTCGGGGCGCTCGCGCGCCGCACGCAAGCCCGTCGAGCCGGATTTGGTCCAACTGACGATCGCGCGCGCATGCATGGTGTGGGTCACCTGATGGACCGCGGCCATGATCGCATCGGGCGTGTTTTCTTCCGGTGCGCAACGCTGCGCATCCATGAAGGACAGAAAGAGCGGGCCAGTCTCGACGGCAAAAGCGATCCGGTCCATCATCGCCACCGCTTCGACGGGGTATTTTCCGGCCGCTGTTTCCGCGGACAGCATCACGGCATCCGCCCCATCGAAGATGGCAGTCGCCACATCGGAGACTTCGGCGCGTGTCGGCGCCGCGGATTCGATCATGGATTCCAGCATCTGCGTGGCCACGACCACCGGTTTGCCGGTACGCCGCGCGGCGTTCACGATTTCCTTCTGCCGGGTGGGCACGGTTTCCAATGGAAGCTCGACGCCTAAGTCGCCGCGCGCCACCATCAGAGCATCGGTCAGCTCGAGAATCTCGGAGAGCCATTCCAGCGCCTTGGGCTTCTCGATCTTGGCGAGCACGGCCGCCTTTCCTGCCGCGAGTTTGCGCAGCTCCGCCACATCGTCAGGCCGTTGCACGAAGGACAGGGCAACCCAGTCCACGCCGAGATTGAGTGCGGCGTCGAGATCGCTGCGATCCTTGGCGGTCATTGCGGGAATCGGTAATACCGTGTCGGGAAGATTGACGCCCTTGCGGTCCTTGATCGTGCCGCCCGTCACGACGACGGCGTCGGCGGCGTTCGATCCGACGCTCTCGATTTTCAAGCGCACCTTGCCGTCGTCGATGAGCAGGCCGTCGCCCTGGCGCAGCGCCGCGAAGATTTCGGGATGCGGAATGGGAATGGCCTCGCTGTCGTCCGAGGCGCCATCCAGGATCAGCCCGACACGCGTGCCGGTCCGAAGTTCTCGCACGCCGCCGTGAAGTTGGCCGAGGCGGATCTTCGGTCCCTGCAGATCGGCGAGGATGCCAATCGGCCGTCCTTCCTCTTTTTCCAGCTCGCGGACACGACTGTGCAATTCCGCGAGCCGCTCGCGTGAAGTGTGGGACATATTGATGCGGAAGACATCGGCACCGGCTTCGAACAAAGCCTTGAGCTGACCGGGCGAGGAGGACGCAGGTCCCAGGGTCGCGACGATTTTTGTCTTGCGGGTGCGGCGCATCGTTCAGCTGGGCAGGAATGGCATTTGTTTCAATGCTTCAGCCTGGGTGCCGCTTGCGAGCCCGGTCGTAATAGGAGCACGAACCGGACGCGCGCGAGGGTTTCGCCCATGTGCCTGGTTCTGTCAATGTTGCCTCGGGGGATGAATTCGAAGAACGGAGGTTCCCCGTGAACGACACCACCCGCACCGAAATCGAAGCGGCCGTGTTCCGCCGTCTTGCGCAACATCTGCGCGCGCGCACCGACGTGCAGAATATCGATATGATGATCCTGGCCGGATTCTGCCGCAATTGTCTCGGCGATTGGTACAGGGAGGCCGCCGCGGACAAGGGCATTGCGCTCGGCAAGGAAGATGCGCGCGAAATCGTCTACGGCATGCCGCCGGGCGAATGGAAAAAGCGGTATCAGAAGGAATCGACGCCGCAGCAGAAGACGGCGTTCGAAGAGGCGCAAAAAACCCACAGCCACAGCTGAGAACAGCCGTTGCGCCCGGCTTCGCGCGCGGAGTAGTTTCCGCGCCTTCGAAAAAGGGCGCGGAAATGGCGAAGGGCTTTGCCAAGGATCAATTGAAATCGCTCGTCGAGCGCGTAGAGAGGCTCGAGGAGGAGAAGGCCGCGCTTACCGCGGATATCAGGGAAGTCTATTCCGAAGCCAAAGGGCAGGGCTTCGATACGAAGATCATGCGCCAGGTGGTGCGTCTGCGAAGACTGGATCGCGCCGACCGGCAGGAGCAGGAAGCGATCCTTGATCTCTATCTGGGTGCGCTGGGGATGAGGAGCTGAAACCAGTGTCCCAATTCCGAAATTCGCATGTCTTCAATATCGGGCTCCGGGCGAATTTTGGAATCGAAGGACGCTAGACGGCTTCGCGTATTTCTTCTTCGGCCATTTCGTCGGATTGATCCAGTCCGAGCTCACGCAGCTTTCGATAGAGCGTCGAACGTCCGATGCCGAGGCGGCGTGCAATTTCGGACATGTGCCCGGCATAGTGTTCGATCGCCATGCGGATCGCGTCCGCCTCGATATCCTCGAGTCTGCGCATGTGACCGGAATCGCCGGTCGCGGAAATTGCGAACGGCGATGCGGCGGGGAGAACCACGGCGACGTCAGGGGTTTGCGCAATCGCAATGGGCGCGGCCGCAACAATCATCCGGCGCTGTCTCGTCTCGACGCCCATGGCCGCCGCGATCTGGGGAAAATCGCAGGTATCGAGCGTGATGTCGTCGCACAGCACGACGGCGCGGAAGATCGTGTTCTCGAGCTGGCGGATATTGCCCGGCCAATCGAAACGTTCGAGGAGTTCGCTGGCCTCGGCCGACAGGCCCGCAATGGGCTTGTTTTCCTCGGCGGCGAATCTGTCGATGAAATACCGTGTCAGCTCGGCGATATCCTCCCGCCGCCGACGCAACGCGGGCACGCAGATGGGAAACACGTTGAGCCGATAGTAGAGGTCCTCCCGGAACAGACCATCGCGCGTGCGCCCCGCGAGATCGCGATTGGTCGCCGAAATGATTCGCACGTCGATTTTCACGGGCCGCTTCGATCCGACCGGGTCGACCTCGCCCTCCTGCAGCGCGCGCAGAAGCTTGACCTGCATGTCGAGACGAAGCTCGCCGATCTCGTCGAGGAACAGGGTTCCGCCGTCGGCTTCCTGAAACTTGCCGAGGTGCTTGTCGGTTGCTCCGGTGAAGGAGCCCTTCTCGTGTCCGAACAATATCGACTCGACGAGATTCTCAGGGATTGCGCCGCAATTCACCGTGACGAAGGGCCGTCCTGCGCGCTCGGATGAACCCTGTATCGCGCGGGCGATTACTTCCTTGCCGACGCCGGATTCGCCCTCGATCAGTATCGGAATGTTCGACTGCGCGGCGCGCCGGCCCAGGCGCACGACCTGGTTCATTTCGGTGCTGACGCCGATCAGATCGTCGAAATCGAGGCGGTTGTCGGCGCGCTTCTTGAGTCTCGTCACTTCCCCCGCAAGAGTCCCTATCTTGAGCGCATTGCGGATGGAGACCGTAATGCGTTCCGGACTCGCGGGCTTGACCAGAAAGTCGCTGGCGCCGGCGCGCATCGCTTCGACGGCGGAATCGATTCCGCCTTTCGCAGTCAGCACGATGACGGGCAATCCGCAGTGGCTCGTTTTGAGCTTCGCCAGCACCGCCAGCCCGTCCATGTCGGGCATCACGAGATCGAGGAGCACGAGCGTGAACTGGTCGCCGCGCGGCCCGTTCAGAAGATCGAGCGCCGGCTGTCCGCCGGGCGCCGTGACGGCGGCCATTCCGGCACGGGTGATCGCCGCCTCGAGCAGCCGCCGCTGCACAGGATCATCGTCAACGATCAGGATCGTTTGCGCCATCGTTTCCCCGGCCGCATGCTGACCCCGGAAGGGTAAAAGCGGGCTTAAATTCCCGCTTTGCGACACCCGCGCCCGGAAATGTTATGGAAGCTGTGCCGAAACCGGCCGCCTTTAGCGAACGGAATGCCTGGTCGTAGTGAAGGAAATCTGAATGCGGGGTGGTCGCGGGAAACCATGAACGATCGCGAGGACGGAATAGCGCAGCGCCTGACGCGGTTCGCCCGCGTGTCCGCCGGATTGACCGGGGTCGCGGCGCGAGGCGCCGGACGCGCTCTCAATGGAACGCGAATCTTCAGCGCGTCCAACGCGGCCGATCTCACGGCCGTGCTCGGCAATCTGCGCGGACCGGTCATGAAGGTCGCGCAATTCGTCGCCACTGTTCCCGGAATCCTGCCGAAAGAGGTGGCCGCCCCGCTGCTTGAGCTGCAGACCAATGCACCGCCCATGGGTCCCGCTTTCGTGCGCCGGCGGATGGAAACGGAACTGGGCAAGAGCTGGGAAAAGAAGTTCCGGCACTTCGAGAGGGAGGCTGCGGCCGCGGCGTCGCTCGGCCAGGTTCACCGCGCAACGGGCAAGGACGGGCGCGATCTGGCCTGCAAGCTTCAATATCCGAACATGGCAGCCGCGGTCGACACCGATGTGCGCCAGCTCAAGGCGGCACTCGGCATCCAGCGCCGGTTCGATTCCACGATCGACACGCGCGAGTTCGGCGAAGAGATCGCTGAACGCCTCGCCGAGGAACTGGATTATTCCCGCGAAGCCGCCCATATGAAGCTTTACAGGATCATGCTCGAAGGATGCGAGGACATCGAGGTTCCCGAGCCGATCGCGCCTCTGTCGACGAAGCGCCTTCTCACAATGACATGGCTCGAAGGCAAGCCGATCGTGGAATTCGAAAACGCGTTGCCGGCTGCGCGCAACCGCATCGCGACGGCATTGTTCAAGGCCTGGTGGCGCCCCTTTGCCCGTTTTGGCGTCATTCACGGAGACCCGCATCTCGGCAACTACACGGTCCGCGCCGATGGCGGCGTCAATCTGCTCGATTACGGTTGCGTCAGGACGTTTCCGCCCCAGTTCGTTGCAGGTGTGATCGATCTCTATCGTGCACTGAAATCTCGCGACGATACGCTCGCGGCAAAATCCTACCGCGCCTGGGGATTCCGCTCCGTCACGCCAGAACTGGTCCGGGTCATGAATCTGTGGGCGCGATTCATCTTCACGCCGCTTCTCGACGATCGCGTGCGGCTGGTCGATGACGGCGTGCCCGCTGCCGAATACGGAATGAAGCAGGCGAATGAAGTCCATGCTAAGCTCAGGCAACTGGGCGGTGTGCGGCCTCCGCGGGAGTTCGTGTTCATGGACCGTGCGGCGATCGGGCTGGGCGGCGCGCTTATCCGGCTGGGCGCGCGGCTCAACTTTCACAAATTGTTCGAGGAAGAGATCGCCAGCTTCGATGCCAGGGCTCTCGCCGAGCGCCAGCGCGCGGCGTTTCGCGCCGCCGATGTTCCGTTGCCTCAAGCCCGATGAGCGATTCCTCCTTTGATTATTGGGAATTCTTCGTCGCCGAGACGCGTCGCAATCCGGCGCCTCTCTACGAACGATTTGCGATGGGAGTTGCACGCGACCAAGCTTTGAAAGCCTTCGCCAGTACCGTCCGTCCCGGGCAGCCGCCGGCCAACATCCTGTTCGCCGCGGTGCATTTTCTGCTGCTCAGAGGCGCCGATCATCCACTTCGGCGATTCTATCCGAACCTCAATCCGGCCGCGGGACAGACCAATCTCGACGAGGCCTTTCCGGCGTTCAAGGATTTTGTAGCGAAATTCCGCGATGCGCTCGCTCCGATCGTCCGCTCGCGCGTCACCAACACGAACGAGGTCGGGCGCTCGGCGGTGCTGCATGCGGGTTTCCGCACCGTTGCGACTGAAACCGGCGAACCGCTCAATCTGATCGAGCTCGGCCCCAGCGCCGGACTCAATCTCATCTGGGATCGTTACGGTGTGCGCTATGTCCGCGACGGCGAGGTCGCCATTGCGGGAGATGTGGGATGCGAACTCGTCCTCGAGGCCGAATTGCGTGGCGAGAAGAACCCACCCGCGGGAGAGACACCCCGTGTTGCACACAGGATCGGACTCGAGAGAAATCCCGTCGATCTCTCGCGCCCGGAGGAGCGCGACTGGCTCAAGGCGCTTGTCTGGCCGGACCAGGTTGCGCGCTTTGCAAGGCTCGAGGCGGCGCTGCGTATCCGCGCGGAGGAAACGCCTGAAATCCGCGAAGGCGACGCGCTGGAATTGTTGCCCGATGCGCTCGCCGAAATTCCGGAAGACGCGCGCGTTTGCGTCTATCACAGCTTCGTGACCTATCAGTTCTCCGACGAAATGCGCGCAGGTCTCGACGATCTGCTGGTCGCGGCCAGCCTTCGCCGGCCGGTCTGGCGTCTGAGTTGGGAGGGAACACTCACCGGCGAAGCGCCGCTCCTCCTGCACGACTATCGGGGCGGCATCCGCACCACGCGGCTGCTCGCGAACTGCCAGGCCCATGGCGCCTGGCTCGAATGGAAGGCATGAGGCGGCTTCCGGAGCGATGTCGTCATCCGTGTGCGTTCCGGCCGCGCCTCGTGGCCGTTGCTCCGCGAGCGCGGATTGATATAGTCCGGCCGCTCCCGCCCGAGGACGAACGGAATGGCCGCCGGACACGAACCCGATTCACATACCCCCGACATGGCGGAGCACCTGAAGACCTGGCACGGGTTTCTGAGCTTCATGAAATGGCAGGCCGTCGCAGCCGTCGCCCTGCTTGCCCTCCTCGCAATCTTCCGCACCCACGGCTGAGCTCGTCCAACCGAACATGAATCTCGCAGTCCTGAAGGAACGCCGGGCGGGCGAAGCGCGCGTTGCGGCCACTCCCGAAACCGTAAAAAAGCTCAAGGGTTTGGGCCTCGCGGTGACCGTCGAGACGGGGGCGGGCGAGAAGGCATGCATTGGCGACGCCGACTTCGTGGCGGCTGGCGCGACGATCGCCAGCGATATGGAGGCGGCACTCAAGGATGCCGATCTCGTGCTCAAGGTGCGCGCGCCGGAGCCCGCCGAAATTGCAGCGATGAAGGGCGGCGCAGTCCTGATCGGGCTTCTTGCTCCTTATACGGAAAAAGACGCGATCCGCGCGCTGGCCGCGCGGCACGTCAACGCCTTTGCCATGGAATTTCTGCCGCGGATTTCACGCGCCCAGGCGATGGATGTGCTTTCGAGCCAGGCCAATCTCGCCGGCTATAAAGCCGTAGTCGATGCGGCTGCTCAATTCGGCCGCGCCATGCCGATGATGATGACGGCCGCGGGCACCATTGCTCCGGCGCGTGTCTTCATCATGGGCGTCGGCGTCGCGGGCCTTCAGGCCATCGCGACCGCGCGGCGGCTCGGCGCCATCGTCTCGGCAACCGATGTGCGTCCGGCCACGAAAGAGCAGGTCGAGTCCCTCGGTGCGAGTTTCGTGGCGGTCATCGACGACGAATTCCGCCAGGCGGAAACCACCGCAGGCTACGCGAAAGAGATGTCGAAGGAGTACCAGGCGAAGCAGGCGGCGCTGATTGCCGATACAATCAAGAAGCAGGACATTGTCATCACCACCGCGCTCATTCCCGGCCGCAGGGCGCCCATCCTCGTCACCGAAGAGATGGTGCGATCGATGAAGCGAGGGTCGATCATCGTCGATCTCGCTGTGGAGCAGGGGGGAAACTGTCCGTTGTCGAAGCCAGATCAGATCGTCGAAGCCCACGGCGTGACAATCATGGGGTACACCAATCTGCCCGCCCATCTCGCGATCGATACCTCCAACCTCTATGCGCGCAATCTTTTCAATTTTGTCTCTTTGATCGTCGACAAAAAGACCGGCGCGCTCGCCCTCGACTGGAACGACGAAATCGTCAAGGGCGCCGGGCTGACGCGCGATGGCGAGATCGTGCATGCGGCGCTGAAAGGCTGAGCGACATGGAAGCCATCGATCCTTTCGTCTTTCGCCTGTCGATTTTCGTGATGGCGATCTTCGTGGGCTACTACGTCGTTTGGAGCGTCACGCCCGCGCTGCACACCCCGCTCATGAGCGTCACCAACGCCATCTCGTCAGTGATCGTGGTCGGCGCGCTCATCGCCGTTTCGGTCGTGGCCCTGGGCGGGACCTCCTGGGCATCGAAAATTCTCGGCTTCTTTGCGCTCGTGCTCGCCTGCGTGAACATCTTCGGCGGCTTTCTGGTCACCGGCCGCATGCTCGCGATGTACAAAAAGAAAGAGAAGCGATGAAGGCGGATCTTGCAGCGATCGCCTATCTCGTTTCGGGCGTTCTTTTCATCCTGGCCTTGCGCGGGCTGTCGAGTCCGGAAACCTCGCGTGCGGGCAATCATCGCGGCATGGCCGGGATGGCACTGGCGATCGCCACCACTCTGTGGGTCGCAGGCGTAACCGATGCGCTGACGTGGGGCCTGATCGCCGGAGGCATTGCAATCGGCGGCACGATCGGAGCGGTGGTCGCACGGCGCATCGCCATGACGCAAATGCCGCAGCTGGTCGCGGCGTTTCACAGCCTGGTCGGTCTCGCCGCGGTGCTGGTGGCGGCTGCAGCGATGTACAGCCCCGAGGCGTATGGCATCGGCACCCAGGGCGCGATCCGCGGGCAAAGCCTTGTGGAGATGAGCATCGGCGTCGCCATCGGCGCCATCACCTTTGCGGGCTCCATTATCGCCTTTGCAAAGCTCAACGGGAACATGAGCGGCGCCCCCATTCTGCTTCCGGCGCGTCATGCCCTCAATGCGCTGATCGCCGCCACGATCCTGGGCCTGATCGTCTGGTTCGTGATCGCGCAACCGCATTGGAGCTTCTGGGCGGTTGCCGCACTTTCCTTTGTGTTCGGCATCACGCTCATCATTCCGATCGGCGGCGCGGACATGCCGGTCGTGGTCTCGATGTTGAATTCCTATTCGGGCTGGGCGGCCGCGGGCATCGGCTTCACGCTCGAGAACACCGCCCTCATCATCACGGGGGCGCTGGTCGGCTCATCGGGCGCAATTCTCTCCTACATCATGTGCAAGGGCATGAACCGCTCGTTTGTCTCGGTGATCCTGGGCGGCTTCGGCGGAGAAGTCGCGGCGGCCGGCGCCGCAGAGACGCGGCCCGTGAAGCAGGGCGCGGCCGAGGACGCCGCCTTCATCATGAAAAACGCGGGCTCGGTGATCATCGTGCCCGGCTATGGAATGGCGGTCGCCCAGGCGCAGCACGCAGTGCGCGAAATGGCGGACATCCTGAAAAAGGAAGGCGTGAAAATTTCTTACGCGATTCATCCCGTCGCGGGCCGTATGCCGGGGCACATGAACGTGCTGCTCGCGGAAGCCAATGTTCCCTATGACGAAGTTTTCGAACTCGAAGACATCAACAGCCAGTTCGCGACCACGGACGTGGCCTATGTGATCGGCGCCAATGATGTCACCAATCCGGCCGCCAAGACCAATCCGCAATCGCCGATTTTCGGCATGCCCATTCTCGACGTCGAGAAGGCAAAAACCGTCCTGTTCGTCAAGCGCGGCATGGGCTCGGGTTACGCCGGCATAGAGAATGAGCTTTTCTTCCGCGACAACACCATGATGCTTTTCGGCGACGCCAAGAAGATGACCGAAGGAATCGTGAAGGCGCTGGGGTAGAAAGTCTCGCTACGCCGGCATGTCCATTGGTCGCGCGCGGCTTCCGTACTACTCTACGGCCATGACCGACACGCACGAACACGGCCTGTGGACCCACGACCATCACTTCCTAGGTCACGGGCACGAACGCGCGGAGCGGCGCGCACGGCTCGCCGCGGGCATTACCGCGATCTTCATGGCGGTCGAAATCGCGGCCGGACTCGCGTTTCGTTCAATGGCGCTGCTGGCTGACGGCGTGCACATGGGCACGCATGTCGGTGCCCTGGGCCTTGCCGCGGGCGCCTATTGGCTCGCTCGCCGGCACGCTGCGAATGCCCGCTTCACCTTCGGTTCCGGCAAGTTCGGCGACCTGGCCGCCTTCGCGAGCGCGGTCGTTCTTGGCGTGATCGCCGCGGGCGTGGGTGTCGAATCTGTTCTGCGACTGCTGTTCCCAGTGGCCGTGGATTACCGCAATGCGCTGGTCATCGCCGCTGTGGGACTTTGTGTGAATGTCACCTGCGCGATCATCTTGTCCGACAGTCATGATCATGACCACGGCCATGCCCGCGATCACAACATTCGTGCCGCCTATACGCATGTGCTCGCCGATGCGGCGACTTCCGTACTCGCTATTGCCGCACTGGCGGGAGGATTGTTCCTGGGCGTGCGCTGGCTCGACCCGATCGTCGGCTGCGTCGGCGCGGGCGTGATTGCGTCCTGGGCCTTCGGTCTCGTGCGCGACAGCGGCATGGTGTTGCTCGATGCGGAGGCCGACCCTGACCTCGCCCGCGACATCCGGACAATGATCGAAAGCGAACTCGGAGCGCGAGTGGCCGACCTGCATCTATGGCGTCTGGGTCCCGGTCATCACGGTCTCATCGTGTCCCTGGTCAGCCCAAGCCCGACGACGCCGGAGACTGTCAAGACCGCTCTGCGCAATCGCCATCCCGATCTCAGCCACGTGACGGTGGAGGTTGCCATCTGCGCCGATTGCGCTCCGGGCTAGCCTTCCTTCTCTACGAAATCGAGCGCTTGCGCGGCGGTTCTCAATCCGTGGCGGCGCTTCATCGGCGTGTGGAGATAGCGGTTTACGCCGGCACACATCTCGTCTGCCCATGACGCGCCGGGCGATGCGTTCAGCTCGTCCTCGAGTGCGAACAACACCTTGAGCCGATGACAGGCGATGATCGGTTCGACGACGCCGTGATCGTAGAGCGTGCGCATTTCTCGAGCAAGGAATGCATCGCGGCCGTCGACGCGCCAGGCATCTTCCCCAGAGTCCTCTGTCACATATTTCCTGTTGCGTCCGACGAACAAGGCCATCTGCAATGCCGCACGCGGCCACAAATCCGCTCTCTCCTCGCAGATGTGCCGGCAGGCATTGGCGAAAGTGAGCGCATGGGTGAAATCGAGCCAGCCGATATTGTCGGCAATGGTGTTTTCCGTCGCATGGTCGAAGGCCGTATCGAAGTGCCGTAGATTGAACGCCGCGGCGCCGAGCAGGGCATCGTACAGTTCGCGCGGCGGCCGCCCTGACGAGGCAAGTGTTCGTCGTAGCGCGCCTGCGATCGAAAGCGCGGCGAAATCTTCTGCGCGCGCGGGTTCGCGGCCCGTTTCGTCCCATTCCGCGAGCGCCCGTGCGTAGGAGCGGAACTCCGGAAGCCGTTCTTCGCGCGTCGCGCGCGCGAGCATGCGGACGAGCGCCAGCAGCGCGGGTTCGGCAACGCCCGTGCCCAGGCGTTCGATCAGCTGACCCGTCTTCAGCGTATAGATCGCGCAATGGCCGAAATCGGAGTAGTGGGCGAGCGCGGCCTCTCCGATGGCCGGCCGCAACTGCGAATAGGAAATACCATCGGCGAGCGCTCCGCGAATGCGCGCAACCGCCGCGGCCTCGTCTTCCGCTTCGATCGCCGCCACGAAAGCAGGCGCGTTCCAGCGTTCGGTTTGCTCCGCATACGGAAATTCGTCCGCCCCCTCCGTGTCCCAGGCGAGATGCGCGAGCGGTTCGAGCAGTGCGGCGAATCGTGCCTCGGGGGTCGGCGCCCGCGCCGCGAGCGCAATCCAGTCGGCCGCTGCCGCGTGGGCGTGGGTCATGCCGTTTTCCAAACGATTGCCGCGAACTGCGAAGGCGTGAACGAGGGCTTCGTTCGCTTCGAAGCCTGCGCGTTCGAGCCTAGCTGTTTCGCGCGCCATTCTGGCCGCGTCGTTGTCTACAATCGCTGATTCGAGCCCTTTCAACGCACGGGCGCGCTGCGCTTCGGCCGGCAGGTCCGCAAGATCGACGAAAATCTCGCCTTCGCGGATTTCCGTCGCGTAGATGCGCACGGGATCGCGTCCGACGAGCGTTTCGCCGCTCGCGAGATCGAATTTCCAGTTGTGCCAGTTGCAGGTGAGCACGCAATCGGGCCCGAGCGTACCCTCGCTCAGCGGATAGCCCTCGTGCGGACAGCGATTGGCGATCGCAAATGCGCGGCTGCCGCTTGCAATCAGGAGCACCTGCCGGCCATTGCGCCGCAGGAGCTTGCGGCCCTCCCTTTCGAGTTCGGCGCGCGAAACGCCAGTCGGCGTGAACATTGGTTATTCTTTTCTAAAGTGGCAGCTTTTGAAATATACGCCGGGTTCATTGAATTTCGCAAGCTTGTACTTTAGAAATTCCGGCATGCACCGGATGGGCAGCGACCGCAGGCTTCCGGAGGGCCGCGCAGCGGTTCTCGATATCGTCAAATGGGAAGGGCCCGTTACGGCCGAGACCCTGGCGGCACGGCTCGGCATTACCGGCATGGCCGTCCGCCAGCACCTCGATGCCCTCCTAAAGTCGGGGCTGACCGCTTTCGACACGAAGAGCAGCGGCCGCGGCCGGCCGCCGAAGCTCTGGCGGGTCACCGGAGCAGCCGATTCGCACTTTCCGGACGCTCATTCCGCACTCGCTGCGGATTTGATTTCGCAGATGCGCCAGGCATTTGGCGAGGAAGGCCTGGATCGTCTCGTGGCTCTCAGAACAGCTCAACAGGAACGCACTTACAGTCCTCGCGTGGCGGCGAAGACCTCGCTCAAGTCGCGGCTCGATGCTCTCGCGAAACTGCGCAGCGAAGAGGGGTACATGGCGGAAGTCCGCAGGGACCGCGAGACCGGCGCCTGGCTATTCGTCGAGAATCATTGCCCCATCTGCGCGGCGGCGCGGCTGTGCACAGGTCTGTGCCGCGAGGAGCTTTCCTTGTTTCAGCGGGTTCTGGGCAAGGACGTGCGCGTGGAGCGGATTTCACATATTCTTGTGGGCGCTAGCCGCTGCGCCTATCGGGTGAGCATCGCTTAGCGTCGTGGTTTCGAAGTTCGCCTTATTATCGATATCAGCTTCTTG
>DASXMF010000209.1:0-5077 GCA_036495845.1 Rhizomicrobium sp. | reverse complement strand
CACGATGCTCGAGGCAATGCTCCCGTTCAGGCCGTTGAGCGAGGCGACGTTCGTTACCGCGGCGCTCACCGATGCAGGAGAGCCGGTCTCGTCGTAGACTCTGGCGCCCGCCGTGGCCGCGGTATCCGCCATGCGCTGATCCAGGATTCGATGGAACAGCCCGTTGCCGTACTCCCCTACCAATCCGCCGGCGCCAGCGAGCGCAGCCAGCATGAGAGCAGACATCACGGTGATATTGCCGCGACGACCGCGCAGGAAACGGAGGAGCATCTACGTAATCCTTTGAACTTCGATCTGCGCTTATGTACGAGAGAGTTTTAACCGCCGGTTTCACCGATGGATCATGGATTGGCGCGATTTGATTTGCATTTGAATGATCGAATCGGAGCCATGGCCGCGGACTTCCGCTGCACGACGTTACCATCGCACGCGCCGCGCGCGCTCCTGAACGCTAATGGACTGCCGCTTTCGCCGCCGCCACCACGGGATTTCTCATGCGCAGGAGCCCTTCCTGCGCGACGGAAGCGACAAGCTTTCCGCCGCGGTCGTAGATCAGGCCGCGGCTGAAGCCGCGCGCGCCGCTCGCGCTGGGGCTGTCCTGCACATATAGCAGCCATTCGTCGGCACGGAAGGGATGGTGGAACCACATGGCGTGGTCGAGGCTGGCCAATTGGATGCGCTTGTCGAACCAGCCGATGCCATGAGGCAACAGCGCGGTGTCGATCAGGGTCATGTCCGAGGCATAGGCGAGCACGCATTGCTGGAGCCACGCTTCGGGCGGCAGCCTGGCCGTCGCCCGGACCCACACCGCCTGCCGCGGCGGCCGCTTCTCGCCGCGAAAGAAATCGCGGCCGTCGATCGCCCGAAGCTCGATGGGCCGCTTGCGCAGAAAATGTTCGCGGTATTCGGCAGGGATGCTCTCCAGATATTTGAGCCGGACCTCGTCCTCGGTCGGGAGCGTCTCGGGTGCGGGCACGGCGGGCGGATCGATCTGGTGTTCGAGTCCCGTCTCCTCGACCTGGAATGAGGCCGACATGTGGAAAATCTGTCGCCCGTGCTGGATTGCGACGACCCGGCGCGAGCTGAAGCTCGATCCGTCGCGGCTGCGATCCACCTCGTAGAGAATGGGCACCTTCGGGTCGCCGGGCACGAGAAAATAGGCGTGCAGCGAATGGCAGATGCGCGCCTCCACCGTGCGCGTCGCCGCCACCAGCGCCTGGCCCAGGACCTGTCCCCCGAACACGCGTTGCGAGCGGTCCTTCGGACTCGTGCCACGGAACACATTGACCTCGACGGATTCGAGGTCGAGCAGCGCGACCAGCTGTTCGACAGGCGAGGTGGGCGAATCGGTCATCGCTACCAATTAGTAAGCGGCGCAAATTCGCGCAAGCATACGACAAATTCCCTCGTGCCCGCGGGCGCCTGCGATGTCAAATGCACGCAGATACGTAGAAAAACCGCCAAGGCGCCAAGGCGCCAAGAAGAGATTCAAAGGGAGAGAGTGAGAGCAGCGAGAATTAAAGGCTCGCGGTTCTTCCTCATCGGTCTCCCTGTCTCTTTGTGAAACTGTCGGTAAGCCTTGGCGACTTGGCGGTTCACCCTTACTCTGCAGCGCATACCGGATTTCGCTATGCCCCCGCCTTGCGCTCCCGCGGAGGAAAGGTTTGCGCCAAGGCTAAGCCGCGATAGATACTCGGGACCATGGCCACGACACTACTCGGACGCGCTGCCCACACACGCCCGGCGACCACCAAGCGCGGCGCCCTCGAACGTCTCTTCACGCTGATGTTCAAGGGCTTCGTCTACAATCAAATCTGGGAAGATCCCGAAGTCGATCTGGAAGCGCTCGAGATCAAGCCCCACCACCGCGTGATCACGATCGCCTCGGGCGGCTGCAACATCCTGAACTATCTGGCCGCCGATCCCGAAAAGATCATTGCGGTCGATCTCAACGCCAACCACGTCGCGCTCACGCGTCTCAAGCTCGCCGCTCTCGGCAACCTGCCGAGCTACGAGGATTTCTTCCGCTTTTTCGGCCAGGCCAACGACAAGGCCAACCGCAAGGCCTTCGACAATTTCCTCAGCGGCCGGCTCGATCCCGAAACACGCCGCTACTGGGAAAAACACATTCCCCTGCACGGGCGGCGCATCAACATGTTCGCCCGCAACCTTTACCGCTACGGGCTGCTCGGGCGCTTCATCGGGGTCCTGCACGCGGTGGCCCGCCTGCACGGCAAAAGGCTCGATGGCCTGGTGACCGCGCGCACACCCGCCGAGCAGCGCGCGCATTTCGAGCGGACCATCGCGCCGCTCTTCGACTACAAATCGATCCGCTTCCTGTCGAAGACCCCCGTCTCGCTCTACGCGCTCGGCATTCCGCCTGCGCAATATGACGAGCTGGTCGCAGCCTCGAACGGCCACCCGGTGTCGGTCCTGCGCCGGCGGGTCGAAAAACTCGCCTGCGATTTTCCGATCTCGAGCAATTATTTCGCCTGGCAGGCATTTGCGCGGGGATACGACGTCGAGCATCGCGAAGCCGTGCCGGCCTATCTTCGCTCCGACATTTACGAAACGATTCGCGCGCGAACGAACCGCGTCGAAGTACATCACGCGTCCCTCGTCGATTTTCTGAAGACGCAGGAAGCCGGTTCGTTGCATCGTTACGTGCTGCTCGATGCGCAGGACTGGATGACGCCGGATATGCTCGCCTGCCTGTGGCGCGAGATCGACCGCACCGCGGACGCGCGCGATGCACGCGTCATTTTCCGCACCGCAGGTGAAGACTCTCCGCTTCCGCGCAAGCTCCCCCCGGAGCTTCTGGCGCCCTGGCACTATCTCGACAGCGCCAGTCGCGCCTTTCATGCGCGCGACCGCTCGTCGATCTATGGCGGGTTTCACGTCTATTGCCGCCAGCCTGCGGCCCAGGCGTGATGAGATTGAAGTGATCCGGATGCACCTATTGGCGCTTGCCCCCTCCACCGCTTCGCGGTCCCCCTCCCCCACGCTGCGCGCGGGGGAGGAAAGAAACACGGCTTTCCTCCCCCGTGAGCGAAGTGAATGGGGGAGGTGCCCGAAGGGCGGAGGGGGCCGATTCCTCCAATTCGTTTCGAACGATCGCTAGACGGCCGTCCGATGTCGTCGGAGCCCGATACCCACGCCGCCCTTATGGATCGCGTCTATCGGCGACAGCGGCACATCTACAATCTGACGCGGCGATACTATCTGGTCGGCCGGGACCGGCTCATCCGCGGACTCGGTCTCAAACCCGGCGATCGCTGCGTCGAGATCGGCTGCGGAACCGCGCGCAACCTGATCGCGGTGGCGCACCGCTATCCGCAAGCGCGCCTGTTCGGACTCGACGCCTCTCAGGCCATGCTTGAAACCGCGACGCACGCAGTGGAACGCGCCGGGCTTTCCAGCAAGGTGAAGCTCGTTCACGGCTATGCCGAGAATCTCGATCCCGCCCTGTTCGAAGAAGCGCAACCCTTCGAGTGCGCGGTGTTTTCCTACAGCCTGTCGATGATTCCCGATTGGCAAGGTGCGCTCGCGGCGGCAAACGCGGCCTTGTCGCCCTCGGGGCGGCTTCACATCGTGGATTTCGGCGATCTTACGGGCCTCGGGCGAATCGGCTCTGTGGCACTTCGGTTCTGGCTCGGGCGGTTTCACGTGGTGCCGCGTGCGGAAATTCTGCACGAGCTGGAATCGCGGGATTCTTCGGACCCGGCGCGTCATCTGTGGATATCTCCGGGCCGCTACGCATTCGTCTGGAGCGGGCAGCGAGACGGCTTGCGAGAGGCAGGTTAACCCAATGTTGCAGGGCAGCCACAGGCTTCGGGGAATTCCCGAACCCTGTCCTGTATGCGGTTGGCGGCTGTGGACATTGCTGCTAGCCATCATCCAAAGTGTGTCTTCGACATCCCTGACGCGTCGGTGGGGTCCGCCCGCCCGTCGGTGGTTTACACGGGGGTTCAAAATGAAAGCTCGAATTCTGGCACTGGCGGGAGTGGCACTCTTCGCTTTGGCAGGTCCCGCAGCGGCGAGCGACGCTCAGGGAATTTATGTCGATCTCGGCGCGGGCTGGGACCGTATGGGGAACATCGAATTTCCCCAGAGCACGCTGCTGACGCCCACGAGCCAAAAAATCGACAAGATCAATACCGGAACGTCGGCTTTGGTCGAGGGCGCCATTGGCTATCGCTTCGCCAACCGTCTGCGGATGGAAGGCGAAATCGGTTACACAAGCCACAACGTCGATGCGACGACCGGCACGTCCAGCGGCTCGGCAGACATCATCTCGGTCCTTTACAACCTCGCTTACGATCTGCCGATCACGCCGCGCTGGGACTTCACGCTGGGCGCAGGTGCCGGCGTGGGCGACGCGGCCATGAATGTTCCCCTGGCCGGAGGGGGCCATCTGGCCGCCGGCACGAATCAGGGCTTCATGTGGCAGGCCTTTGCGGGCTTCGGCTACTCGCTCACCGAAAATATCGACCTGACGATCGACTATCGGTACCGCTCGCTGTCCGTCAATCGGGCCTATATCGACGACGTGAATCCGCCGACCTTCCGTGGGCAGGTTCGCGATCTGAACGAGCAGGCGGTGCTGTTCAGCGTCCGGTTCTATCCCTTTGCCGTGCAGCCGCCTCCGCCTCCGCCGCCACCTCCTCCACCGCCTCCGGCACCTCCTCCACCGCCGCCTCCGCCACCGCCGACGAAGACCTTCATCGTCTTCTTCGACTTCAACAAGTCGAACCTGACGGCGGAAGCACAGGCTGTGGTTGGCGAAGCCGTGAAGACGGCAAAGGCGAACGGGTTCGTCCGCGTTCTCGTCACCGGCCACACCGACACGGTGGGCTCCGACAGCTACAACCAGGGCCTGTCGGTCCGCCGCGCCGAATCGGTCAAGGGCGAGATGGTCCAAGAGGGCATGGATGGCTCGCAGATCTCGATCGAAGGCAAGAGCTTCCACGATCCGCTCGTGCCGACGGGACATGGCGTACGTGAACCGCAGAACCGTCGCGCGGTTATCGATCTGGGCGGCGGCGGCATGTAAGCCCGCACTGCCTTGTTACAAAAT
>DASXMF010000208.1:0-6199 GCA_036495845.1 Rhizomicrobium sp. | reverse complement strand
GGGGGTGTGTAACGGTGGTCGCGCGCGAGCCGAACTAATGGCGTCGCGGTCCAACGGAGAACGGACATTGGCTTCTATCGGAACGTCGTTCTTCCGTGGCTTTGCGACCGGACCATGCGCAGGAAGGATCTTGAGCCGTATCGCGAGCGCGTGATCGGTGCAGCCGAGGGCCGGGTACTCGAGATTGGTGCGGGCTCGGGTCTCAATTTTGCGTTCTACCCTCCGGCGGTGAGCGAGATTCTCGCGCTCGAACCCGATCCCAAATTGATTTGCATGGCGCGAACGAAAGAGACCTCCCGCCAAGCCACGTTCATGGAGGCCTCGGCCGAAGAAATCCCGCTCGAAGACAAGAGCTTCGACACCGTCGTGACGACCTGGACTCTCTGCACGATCCCCAACGGCATGCAGGCGCTGCGCGAAATGCGGCGCGTCCTGAGACCTGGCGGAACGCTCCTGTTCATCGAGCATGGACAGGCGCCCGAGCAGCGGGTCCGCAAATGGCAGGATCGCGTCGACCCGATCTGGAGCCGTATCAGCGGCGGTTGTCATTTGAATCGGCCGATCGGCAGGATGATCGAGGAGTCCGGATTCAGGATCGCCAAGCTCGAAAACTTTTATCTTCCCGGCCCCAGGATGATGGGCTTTCTCTACGAGGGAAGCGCGCGCCCAAATTGATCGCTGCCGAGGACGATGAAACGCTTTTTTCTCTGCAACCCCCTCCGTCGCGCGCGCTGAAGCGCGCGCGATTTCCTCCTACTCACTCTTTCCTCCCTAGCTTGCTGGGGAGGTGGCGCGCTCCCCCCCGGGGAGCGCGACGGAGGGGTCCGGCGATAAATTCGACAAACTTCGCGACCAAAGCGACGAAGTTTCGCGCATGGGCTCGCCGATACTTTCTGGATGGACGCAACCAGGCCGGCTCCTCGCACCTATGCCCGAGTTCTCCGCAGCCGCATGACCGAGGCGGAGGTGATCCTGTGGTCACGCCTTCGGCGCAGCGCGATCGGAGGCCAGCGTTTTCGGAGACAGCACCCGATAGGACCTTTCATCGCGGATTTCGCCTGTCCTGCAGTGCGACTCGTCATAGAACTCGACGGCGTCACGTATGGCAGCGATGCCGAGATTCGTTACGACAAGTGCCGCGAGGCGTACCTGCACGATCGAGGCTTCGTCGTATTGCGATTCTGGAATCGGGAGATCTACGAGAATCTCGAAGGCGTTCTTCAGACCATCTGGAACGCCGTTGGCGAGAGCACCCCTTCCGTCGCGCTCCCCGCTGGGGAGCGCGACGGAGGGGTTTCGCCACCACATCCCCCCTGCGTCTTCCTTGCAACAGGCTGTGGCTTGGGTACACTATCCCCGGGAGATGGGGCCGGAATGTCCGGCGGGCGGGGGCAGCGGCAGGCCTGAATGGCGACATCCAATATGATCGGCTCCGAACGGGCCGGTCTATGGCAGGCGATTCTCGCGGTTTCCCGGCCGTCGCGGCTGGCCGCGGGCGTGGGCCTCCTGGCCGTCATCTCCGGCATCGCGACCTATGCAACGGTGCGCGGACTGGTCCCCTACCACCCGACCTCCGCCACGCTAATCGTTCTTCTTTCGCTCAACCTGCTTCTGGTGCTGACGCTCGGCGCGCTGATCGCGTGGCGGCTGACGCGGCTGTGGCTCGACCGGCGCTCGGGCATCGCGGGCGCCAGGCTGCATGTGCGTCTCGTCATGGCGTTCAGCGCCATCGCGGTGATTCCGGCGATTCTGGTCGCCATCTTCGCCGCCGTCACGATCGATCTCGGTATCGAGGCGTGGTTTTCCGCGCGGGTGAAATCCGCGCTCGGCAATGCCGTGCACGTCGCCGACCGCTACGTGCAGGGCAATGAGAAGCTGATCGTCGCCGACGCCTACCAGATTGCCAATTCGATCGAGCACGATCCCGAACTGTTCGACGAGCACAACCGCGTGAAGGCCGACGTGCTCTTCACCAAGCTGGCCTACATCGCCAAGGAGCGGGGACTGCAGGCGGCCTACATCTTCGATTCCCGCTCCCACATGCTCGGCAGCACCAAGCAGCGCTTCCTGCCGGATCAGTCACCGCCCAAACCCGGCGACATCGAGCAGGCGTCGCACGGCACCATCGTCATCGACGCCAGTTCGAAGGCGGGAGTGGTGCGCGCGCTGATCCGCATGCAGGCGCTGAACGACGCCTATCTGCTGGTGGTGCGCACCGTCGATCCGCAGGTGCTGGGCTATTACCAGCGCACGGTCGATGCGGTGTCGGAATACAGGAGGCTTGAGCAGAACCGCTCCTCGGTGCAGCTCGTTTTCGCCGCGCTCTACGGCGCGGTGTCGCTGCTCATTCTGCTGGCCGCGATCTGGCTCGGTTTGTGGGCGGCGAACAGCCTGGTGCGCCCCGTCTCGCGGCTGATCGGAGCCGCGGAACGCGTGAGCCACGGCGATCTCAAGGTGCAGGTCGAAATCGAGCGCGGCGACGACGAGATGGGCATGCTGGGGCGCGCCTTCAACCGCATGACGGCCGAGCTCGATTCGCAACGCAACGAACTGATGCATGCCAACCAGCAGCTCGACGAGCGCAGGCGCTTCACCGAAGCGGTGCTCGCCGGCGTCAGCGCCGGCGTGATCGGGCTTGACAGCGAAGGCTGCGTCACCATCGTCAACCGCGCGGCGGCCAGGCTCATCAATGCCGAGCCCGAAGAGCTTGTCGGCCGCCACTATGCCGAAGCCGTGCCCGAACTTTCCGCCATCATCCGCCGCGCGCTGCACGAACCCATCGCTCACGCCAGCGGCGAAGCGACGCTGCGGCGTGGCGGCACCGTGCGCAGCCTCTCCGTGCAGGTGGCGAGCGAAGCGGGCGCGGGGGAGGCGGGCTTCATCGTCACTTTCGACGACATCACCGATCTCGTTTCCGCGCAGCGCACCGCGGCCTGGGCCGACGTTGCGCGCCGCATTGCACATGAGATCAAGAATCCGCTGACGCCGATCCAGCTCTCGGCCGAGCGTCTGAAGCGCAAATATGCGAAGGAAGTGTCGAGCGATCCCGAAATCTTCAGCCAGTGCACCGACACCATCATCCGCCAGGTGGGCGACATCGGGCGCATGGTGGACGAGTTCTCGTCCTTTGCCCGCATGCCCGCGCCCGTGATGCGCCGCGAGAATGCGGCGGAACTCGTGCAGCAGGCGGCCTTCCTGCAGCGCGCTGCCCATCCGCAGATCGTTTTCGACGTCGCGCGCCTGCCGCGGCCGATCCGCTTCGACTGCGACGGCAGGTTGGTCGCGCAGGCCCTGACCAATGTGCTGAAGAACGCCTGCGAAGCCATCGAGGCACGCAAGGAAGCGGGCGGCGAGGAGCGCGGGCGTATCGCCATCTCCGTCACGGAAGAAAAGGGGCGCGCAGTCTTCCGCGTCGCCGACAACGGCATCGGCCTGCCGCACGGGCAGCGTCACCGCCTGACCGAGCCTTACGTGACGACGCGCGCGAAGGGCACGGGCCTCGGACTCGCGATCGTGCGCAAGATCGTCGAAGAGCACGGCGGCGAGATCGAGCTGGCCGACCGTGAGAATGACGAGCCGGGCGCCGAAGTGCGTCTGGGATTTCCATTGACCCAGAAAACCGTGCGCCCGACCGAGTTGGCAACAGGTGTCAAAACCGGATGATGCGCATGGTTCGACAGGCTCACCATGAGGGCCTCACCCTGAGCTTGTCGAAGGGCCTCTGCGGCCTCTGCGTTAAGAATCTTTTTGGTGCATGAATCGCCTACGATGAAACACAGGAATTAGGTGAAGGGGATGACCAAGAACGGATCGCTGATCGCGCCTGAGCTTCTTGTCGTCGACGACGAGGAAGACATCCGCGAACTGATTGCAGGCATCCTGAAGGACGAGGGCTACACGACGCGCGTTGCCGCGGACAGCGAGTCCGCGCTTGCGGCGGTGCGCCAGCGCCGGCCGCAGCTCGTCATCCTCGACATCTGGCTGCAGGGCAGCAGGCTCGACGGAATCCAGGTGCTCGACACGCTGAAGCGCGATCATCCCGACCTGCCCGTGGTCATGATCAGCGGACACGGCACGATCGAGACGGCGGTCGCCTCGATCAAGAAGGGCGCCTATGATTTCGTCGAGAAGCCGTTCAAGGCCGACCGGCTGATCCATGTGGCGGCGCGCGCGCTCGAGGCGGCGCGACTGAAGCGCGAAGTGGCGGAACTGAAGCTCAAGGCGGGCGACGACACCGAGCTTGTCGGGGTCTCCTCCGCCATCTCCCAGCTTCGGCAGATGATCGACAAGATCGCGCCCACCGGTAGCCGGGTGATGGTCTCGGGACCCGCGGGCTCGGGCAAGGAACTCGTCGCGCGCCTCATCCATGCGCATTCGCGCCGCGCGGGCCATGCCTTCGTCGCCATCAATTGCGCGACCATGGCGCCGGAGAAGATCGAAAGCGAATTGTTCGGCGAAGAGACGGCCGATGGGCCGCGCAAGATCGGGCTGCTCGAACTCGCGCATAACGGCACGCTCTATCTCGACGAAGTGGCCGACATGCCGCTCGAGACGCAGGGCAAGGTGCTACGCGTTCTGGTCGAGCAGAGCTTCCAGCGCGTGGGCGGCGCCACGCGCGTGCAGGTCGATGCGCGCATCGTCTCCTCGACCACGCACGATCTGCGCACGGACATCGCGGTCGCCCAGTTCCGCGAGGACCTCTACCATCGGCTGAACGTGGTGCCGCTGCGCGTGCCCTCGTTGTGCGAGCGCCGCGACGACATTCCGCTCCTCGTCACCCATTTCATGAAGAGGCTGTCGGTGGCCTCGGGGCTCATGATGCGCGAAATCGGCGACGACGCGATGGCGATCCTCCAGGCGCATAGCTGGCCCGGAAACGTCCGTCAGCTGCGCAACATCGTGGAGCGTCTCCTGATCCTGGCGAGCGACGACGCCGTGCAGGCGATCTCGGCCGATCTTCTGCCGTCCGATTTCGCGGCGGGCGCGGGCTGGGCGAACGGCTCTACCGGTGATCTCGTCATCTCGCTGCCGCTTCGCGAAGCCCGCGAGATTTTCGAACGCGAATATCTGGTGGCGCAGATCAACCGTTTTGGTGGCAACATCTCGCGGACCGCCGCCTTCATCGGCATGGAGCGCTCGGCGCTGCACCGCAAGCTGAAATCGCTGGGCGTCGGATCGAACGGGCGCGAGCCGGCCTTCAATGCGTGACGGCTGGAACGGGCGCGGACCGATCGGCCGCGTCGCCTTTGTCAATGGCCGGTATCTGCGCCACGACCTGGCCGCGGTGCATATCGAGGACCGCGGACTGCAATTTGCGGATTCCATCTACGAGGTATTTGGAATCTTCGGCGGACGCATATTCGACGAGGAGGAGCATCTCGACCGTCTCGAACGATCGCTGCGCGAAATCGCCATGCCGATGCCGATGGCGCGTGCACCGCTCAAACTCGTGCTGCGCGAGATGGCGCGGCGCAACCGGATCGTCGATGGCCTGATCTATCTCCAGGTGACGCGCGGAGCGGTCCGGCGCGATCACGCGGTTCCGTCAAAGAGTTCGCGTCCGACGCTGGTCCTGACCGCGCGGCCCACCGATCCCGAAAGCGTCGAACACAAAAGAAGGGACGGGATAAAGGTGGTCACCCGCCCCGACGAACGCTGGGCGCGCTGCGACATCAAATCGACCGGTCTTTTGCCGAACGTACTCGCCAAGACGGCGGCGCGGAACGCGGGCGCCTACGAAGCCTGGCTGATCGATGACGAGGGGCAGGTGAGCGAAGGCTCTTCGACCACCGCCTGGATCGTCGATCGCGAAGGCCATCTCGTCACCCGCGATCTCGACAATGCGGTGCTGCCGGGCGTGACGCGCCACGTGCTGAGCGAGGTCGCGGAGAGCGCGCAGATGCCGATCGTCGAGCGGCGCTTCACGCCGGGCGAAGCACTCGAGGCGAAAGAAGCCTTCCTCACCGCGGCGACGGTGGGCGCGTTGCCCATCGTAGAGATCGACGGCACGCCCATCGGCGGCGGCAAGCCTGGTCCTATCGCGCGCCGGCTGCAGGAACTCTACCGCCGCGCCGCCGTGGAGAAGGCGGGGCGTTCGTAGATCTTGTTGCGATGAAATTGACGCGACGGACCCCCTCCGTCGCGGGCGCTGAAGCGCCCGCGCCACCTCCCCACGAGTGGGGAGGAAAATCGTGAGCGG
>DASXMF010000207.1:0-20018 GCA_036495845.1 Rhizomicrobium sp. | reverse complement strand
GGGCGATTGTTTCGCGGCACCCAGGACGGTCGCGTGCTGGCCTATGACTTCAAGACCGGCAGGCGCCTCTGGCAGACGCAAATTGCCAGTCCGAAAATCGGAGAGACCGTGCCGGCCGCGCCGATTGCCTGGAACGGACTTGTTTTCGCCGGCAATGCCGGTGGCGACATCAAGGGCGTGAAGGGGCGCATGTATGCCCTGGATGCGCGGACGGGCAAGATCGTCTGGGAATTCTATCTGGTGCCGAAAGCAGCCGGCGACATCGCGCGCGGCCCGCAGGGCGCGAGCCCGCTCGACAAGGCGACATGGAAAAACGCGCCCGGCTTTCCCATCACGGGCGGCGCGACATGGACCTCCTATACGCTGGATCCCTCGACGGGGCTTTTATACGTGCCGGGCGGCAATCCGGCGCCGGATTTTGCGTCTGGAGCGCGCAAGGGCGGAAATCTCTACTCTGGTTCGGTTGTGGTTCTCGACGCCAGGACAGGCGACTACAAGTACGACTTCAAAATCGTGCCGGTGGATTGGCACGACTGGGATGTTTCCAATCCGCCGGCGATCGTCCACACGAGGGACGGCAGGAAAATCCTGGTCGTGACGCCAAAGAATGGATTTCTTTACGGCTTCGATCTTTCCGACGACCATTTGCTCTACCGCATGCCTGTGACGCGCATCGAGAATGCGACCGCGGCATTCTCCACCGACAAAGCGGTACATTTCTGTCCGGGCTCGACGGGTGGAGCGGAGTGGAACGGGGCCGCCTACGACCCGCAGACGAATCTGACCTATGTGGGCGAAGTCGACTGGTGCACGACCGTCACGCTGATGAGCGAACGGAAGCTCGGGGCTGTGAAAAATGGTCAACCATGGTCCGGAGAAGCGTCGATCAACCCCTATGAAACCTGGGGCAAGCCCGATCCATTCGGAAGTTGGGG
Organism: Rhizomicrobium sp.; assembly: GCA_036495845.1. GTDB lineage: Bacteria > Pseudomonadota > Alphaproteobacteria > Micropepsales > Micropepsaceae > Rhizomicrobium. The sequence goes on along the minus strand of DASXMF010000207.1, from coordinate 19,083 downwards.
CGGCTGGGTGTACGCGAGCGATGCGGATACCGGCGCGTGGAAATGGCGGGCGCGGTCCAACTATCCCATACAGAGCGGCGTCACTCCGACAGCCGGAGGCGTCGTGTTCTTTGGCGACATGGGCGGCAATTTCTACGCCGTTGATGCGGTCACCGGCCGCAAACTATGGGGCGAGAAAATCGGAGGCGCGATCGGCGGCGGCGTCATCACCTACACCGCAAACGGCCGGCAGAGAATCGCTGTGGCAACCGGGCTTACCGAGATTTTGTGGCCAACGGATATCACGACTGCCAAAGTCACCATCCTCGGATTGGATTCGCGTCAATGAATCCGTGACGCGGCTGTGCAGGCGGAAACCGGAGCGAATTGAAAGTTTGGCGGCAGGTCATGCATGACCCGTGGCCGAAATGCTCATGATGAGCTTGCTTGCCTTCGCCGAAGCAGCGCTTCAGTTTCGCGCGGGCAAGATGAACCACGAGGCGTGGAAAATGCGCACTAGTCGGAAAGCAATTTTCGCAATTGCGGCAGGAGCGCGGGAATCTCCTCCGTTGCGGTTTTCAAAAGAATTTCCCGGTCTATGTCAAAATAAGCGTGGATCAGCCGGTTTCGCATGGCCACAATTTGGAGCCATGGCACTTCCGGGTTCGAAGCCCTTGTCGAAGCGGAAACCTTCGCTGCAGCCTCTCCAAATACCTCGATCGCGCGAACCGGGGCAAATAGCAGCATCGGTTCGGTATCGAGGCTGTCCCGGCTCCGCCCCGTCAGGAAACTCGAAGCGGCATCGCCCGCCTCGATCATATGAAGGACGCGGGTGCGGTCGTCAGGCTGCATATTGAACCAGAGCGGTGCGTAGCACCTGGCTGCGGAAGTGTTTGCTCAAATCCTGCGGTGTGCGCAGATCGACCCTGCGGTCGCCGAGCAATTTGGAGAACTCCATCTCGATTGTCGCCAGGCCGAGCAACCCCGGCTCGCTTTCCCGAACAAACTCCACCAGGAAGTCCACGTCACTGTCCGGCCGGTCCGTTCCCTTCAGCACGGACCCGAACAGCGACAGCCGGCGAATGTGGTGACGCCGGCAAAGGGCGGCAAGCGCCTCTGGATCAAGGGACAAACGGGCGGTCATTTGCGATACAGTAGGCAACGGGCAATAGGCAGTAGGCAATAGCGGGTGGACGGGACGCCTCAGACCGCCGCGTTGCGCAATTAAGGAATCGGTCGCAGCCAGTCGGGGCTCGATGCCAGAGACGGTGGCCGCGCCGGCCGCGAAGTGCGCCGCGCCTCTCCTTGCATTTCAGCTTTTTGCAGCTACAATCAACCATGAAGATCGAATTCGACCCCGTGAAAAGCGCCAAGAATGCGCGTGAGCAGGGACTTCCGTTTCCGCTGGCGGACGAATTCGATTGGGAGGGCGCGTTGTACACGGAGGATGTACGGCACGCCTACCCAGAACGGCGTTTCGTCGCGCTGGATTTATCGGCGAGCGTTTGCACGTCATCTGCTTCACGCCGATCGATGGCGGCATTCGCGTCATCAGTTTTCGCAAGGCAAACGAACGCGAGGTGCGGCGCCATGAAAAAGAAAACTCTGACCGATAAGTCCGGCGAGGTGCGCGAGCTTCGGTCCGCGGACATCCGGGCGATGCGGCGCGCCGGCGAAGTCCTGCCTCCGCCGCTCGTAGATGTTCTTCCGCGGCGCAAGCCCGGACAGCGCGGACCGCAAAAGGCGCCCACGAAGGAGCAGGTTACGCTGCGGCTGGACCGTGACGTGCTTGATCGCTTTCGCGCAGCCGGTCCTGGATGGCAGCGCCGGATCAACGACGCGTTGAAGAGGGCGCGGGCGCGATAACGGACGCCTTCAAGTCCCACGACCTGCCGCGAAACGACTCCGCCGCGGCGCATGCGGGATCCCTTGCAGTGGAGATCCGCGCCTCACTTCGCCCGCGTTGCCGCCTCCTGCGCGATCCGCCTGGCGAGACCTTTCTTCGCGGCATCGGCGTAGCGGCGGCAGGCTCCGGAATCGATCAACGCATCGGGATTGCCGCGCGAGCGCCGATCGAGCCTCTGCCAGAGATTGCCGAACTCCGGGTGTACGGTGATCAGGATATCGCAAGGCAGGCTCGAGAGAACGGCGAAGCTCCTGTGGAAATCGTCAAGCGCGCGGGGATAGGCGTCGCTCCCGGTGAAGCGGAAATGCGGCGCGGAGACTGCGCTCAGACTATCGGCATAGACGATGTGAAGGCAGCGTTTTCGTTCGCATGCAAGCCACGTCCAGCTGGTGCCGCCCGCCGTATGGCCCGGCGTGAAATGCGCCGTCACGGCGATCGCTCCCACGTGCAGCGTTTCGCCATCCGTCAGTGTACGGACGTTGGCCGCTGCCGCGATCGGCGCCCCGATGCCGCGCTGCGGGTCGTCGGCGCCGACCCCGCCCTGCCGCAATATGGCCGCGCTCGAAGGACTGGCTTCCACCGTGGCGCCGCTCATCCGCTGCAGGCCGGCGATGCCTCCTGCATGATCGCAATGCACATGCGAATTGAGGATGAGCTTCACATCCGTCAGGGCAAAGCCGAGGCTGCTTATATTGGCGGCGATCTGCGGCACGGATACCGCGAGGTCGCCATCGATCAGCACGGAACCCTCTCTGGAGGCGATCAGGACGGAAGCGACGCCATGCGTGCCGACGTAATAGGTGTTTCCGTAAATCCGGAAGGGACGTTGCGGCGCATTCAGCGCGGCATTGCACGACGCAGGTTGCGAAGCCGCGGGCGGGGCGCCCGCGAGGGCGGCGACGGCGATAAAGGCGCTTGCCGCGATGGAGAAACCCGGAAGCGTCAACCTCGGCTCCTCACCGCGCCCGTGCCAGTCCCCAGGATTTGCTGCGGAACGATTCCGCCACCGCCCAGGCAGTGCCGGCAACGGCGATGGATACGCAAATCTCCGACCAGTTGGAAAGATTGGCGGGTGCGGAAATCACCACCGGCACCCACACGAGCAGCGTGAAGAGACTCACCATGACCGCCTCGAGGGTGGCGGCCAGGCGCGGCAGCACGCCCGAAAGAATACCGAGGCCGGCTGCGATGTGCGCGGCGCCGGTGAAATATGCGAGCTGCACGTGGAACGGCAGCCATGACGGAATGAGCGGCGTCGTAAAGTTCAAATAGAAGAAATGCGACAGGCCGATCGCCGGCAGCGCCAGGCCAAAGAGGATCTGGCCCACGCGCACATTGCCGAAATCGGCGCGCGCTGCGCCCTTTCGGGGCGACATCGAGAAGATCGTCCACGCGCCGGCAAGGAAGGTGAGGCTCTCGGACACATCGTACCATCGGAGTTCGACCAGGGGATGCGCGGCGACGTTTGGTATCTTCCACACCAGTTCCCGCAAAAGGAACAGGCAGGCGAGCACGAGTGACGCCGGCCTTGCCGCGCGCGGCACGAGAAGCGCCAGACCGCCTGCGAGCAGGATGGCTGCAAAAAAGGTCGCAACCGTGTCATGCCACGGCACCCATTTGGGCTCGATCGGCCACACGGCCGCGAAGTCGTGGAAACCGAGGCTGAGCGCGCCCAGCGCGGCGAAGCTCAAGGCAAAGAGAATCCGCCCCAATCCCGTGCTGCGCATTGAAAATCCCCCCGCTCGCGCCGCGATGATCCCGCACCCCGGCCGGCAAAGACAATCACTTCCCGTTGATAAAGGGGGCGTCGCTGTGGAAAACAGTGCCCGATGACGAAGGAAACGCAGAGCGGGCAAGAGCCGGGCGGCCAAACGCGAAACGTGGGTTCGCCAGCGGCTCCGCAATCGGCCCAACAGCAATATCGGCGCGGGGTGCAATTGCTGCAATCCGGCCAGGTGGCGGCGGCGATGCCGCTCCTGCTCGCGGCCATCCTGGCGGACGGCAACCATTTCGATGCGCACCATGCGCTTGCAGTTGGGTTGATGCGGAGCGGACGGTTCGCCGATGCGGGCAGGATTTTGGCGCGTGCGGTGACGTTGCGGCCCGGCTCCGCGCCGGCCTGGCGGGATCTGGGCACTTCGTACGACCGTCAAAACCTCCACGAACAGGCGATCGAGGCCTATCGCAGGGCGGTCGAACTGGAGCCGAAACTGGCCGATGTGCACCGCCGCCTGGGCGAGCTTTACGCCATGTACAGCAGAAACGAGGAGGCGGGCGATAGCTATGACCGCGCCGCCGATGTCGAGCCGGACGCCACCAATGCGCGGCTGTACCGCTCGGATGCCCTGCTGCTGCGAAGCGACATTTCCGCAGCCGAACGGCGGGCTCGCGAGGCGGTCGCGCTCGAGCCGGCGAGCTTTGCTGCAAACGGCGCTCTTGCCGGCCTCCTCTACGCCCAGGGCCGCTTTGAAGATGCCACGACATGTTTTGAAACGGCATTGCGGCTCAATCCGAAAGCGGCCCAATGCTGGGATGGGCTCGTGCATTGCCGCAGGTTTTCCGAATCCGACAATTCCATTCTCGACCGCATGCGCGCCGTTTTGCGCCGCGACGACCTGAACGATTCCGAGCGAATGACCATTCAGTTCGCCATGGGCAAGGTCTACGACGATTGTGGGGAGTATGCCCATGCGATGGAACAGTTCGACGCGGCCAACAGGCTGCGGGCGCAAGACTTGACATTCGATCGGGCCAATTTTGCAGCGCTGGTCGACAGGAACATCCAGCGGTTCACGCCGGACTTCATCGCGCGCAAAGCCGCGTCCGGAGCGCGGGATTCGAAACCGCTCTTCATTGTCGGCATGTACCGCTCGGGAACCACGCTGGCAGAGCAGATCGTCTCCAGCCATCCGGATATTGCCGCGGGCGGCGAATTGACGGTGTGGACGCCGGCGGATATCGAGATCGACGCGGCCACGGGCGAATTCGATGCGGAACGCGCGCGCGCAGCGATCGCAAAATATCTTTCCGTCCTGCAAAAAATCAGGCCGTCCGCGGCACGCGTCAGCGACAAGCTTCCGTTCAACTGGTTCCGGCTCGGTGCGATTCACTCGCTGATGCCGAATGCTCGCATCATTCATTGCCGGCGCGATGCGATCGATACGTGCCTGTCGATCTATTCGACTCTCTTCAGGAGCCGGGTGAGTTTTGCCGCCAGAAAAGACGATCTGGCGTTCTGTTACCGGCAGTATCTGCGCATGATGGACCATTGGCGAAAGGTGTTGCCGGCCGAAATCTTTCTGGACGTGCAGTACGAGCGGCTGATCGCGGACCGCGAAGCGGAAACCAGGCGTCTGATCGCGTTTACCGGTCTTGACTGGAACGATGGCTGCCTCAGGCCCGAGCAGAACGAGCGCTCCATAAAGACGTCGAGCGCGTGGCAGGCGCGCCAGCCCGTCTACGCGACCTCGTTGCAGCGCTGGCGGTGCTACGAACCCTGGCTTGGGGAATTGCGCCAATTGCTTCCTCCCGGGGAGCAGACGGGCACTCCGCCCTGAACGGAACTACGGCGACGGGGCCTGCTTCGCGTGGTGAACCAGATGGTGGGGGCGGCCGGACTTGAAACGGCCATTTTGTGTATAAGCGTTTCGCAAATACGTTTGAAAATGTGCTGGGGGATTCCATGGTCAGAATGTCTTCAATCGTCATTGCGGCAGTCGTCGTCTCGTCCGGCGCCGCGTATGCGAACGACGCCTTTGAAGCTGTCAAATGCGGCGGCGACATTCCCTCGGCTCTTATTGGCAAGCGGCTGGGCGTCGAGCCGTTTGCAGCCGTCGAAGGCCGCCACAGGGATCTGAAGCTGAAAAGCCTTGGCGGGGACGAAATCTCCGACGACCTGAACGATGCATCCTTCTCGATATGCGGAAAGGAATATGTGTTGTTGTTAGGCGCGCACGCGAAGGTTCGCGATGTGCTCGCGTTTCCGGCGCACTCCAGAACGTCTCCTGCATTCACTGCCGGAAATTGTCAGATGAACGGAAAGCCGCTCGGAGATGCGGTGATGGCCGTTCTCGATAATCGGGCTGCTGGTGGGAGCACGTCCCACTATTCGGGCGACGACCCGACATTGCTCCCCGCGACGGCGGCATGGAAGATCGATGAAAAATCCGCGAGATTCGTCGCCATTTCTCCGCGCGGTGTCTCCTGCCCGCGCGGCGGCATCATCACGGCTGACGGCGGCCCATAAGTGCCGGGCGGCGGAAGCGGCTCATCTTCGCTGAATCTATCGCCAGGTTTGAGAATCAAGGACCGGCCGACAATGCGAGATTGAAAACCTCGCTCAGGGGCCGGTCTTTTCACCCGTCCCGTTTGCGGTCGTTTTCCAGGCCTTGCCGTTTTCCGATTGCTGGAACGAGACGGTCACCTTCTTGTCGGACGCGAATGTGTAGACGATCCGCTGGCGATTGGTCTTGCCGTGATGGCTTTCCGTCCACTCTTCGGTGCGCGTGGCGCCGTCGATTTGCATTTTCGAGGCAAAGGGCTTGTCCGGCGCATCGCCGTCTTCGAAGATTTCGTAATGCCAGAATGCTTTGTCGTGAGGGTTGAAGGTGTCGACCACCAGCGAGTTTATATGTTGCTTGCCCCAAAAGTTGGAGAAACTGCACATCATGAAAGCCCGATTGGCGGACCAGCGACAATCGGCGTGCCAGACAAAGTCCACCGGACGAGATCCTGCGTCACCAGAGACGTGACCGTGATAGACCCAACGGCCCTCGGAGATCGCGAGCTGTTCGAGCCCGCCATCCCCCGCAGCGAATGTGGCCGATGAGATGCCGGCTGCAAGCGAGAGCAAGAGGCCAGACACAAGGTAACGGCCTTTCATTACAGTATTCCTTTCGGAGGTCATCATGAGTTTCTATACCGTCGCTGTTTGTTCGGCGAGCTATCGACCAGTGGACCGCCCAGCTGCACCATCACCAGGGACACGACCGGAATCATGACCAAAAATAAATTGCTGCGAATGGACAATGTCGGCATCGTGGTGGAATCTCTCGATGATGCCATCTCCTTTTTCACCGAGCTTGGCCTGACGCTTGAAGGGCGAGCCATGGTTGAAGGAGAATGGGCCGGACGCGTCACTGGTCTGGGCAATCAGCGCGTCGAGATCGCCATGATGGTCACTCCCGACGGCCGCAGCCGCCTCGAGCTCTCGCGTTTTCTCACCCCGTCTGTAGTCGCCGATCACCGGAACGCCCCGGTGAACGCCCTCGGCTACCTGCGTGCCATGTTCACAGTGAGCGACATCGACGAAACACTCACCAGACTCCGCAAGCACGGTGCCCGGCTCGTTGGCGAAGTGGTTCAGTACGAGGACTCGTATCGGCTCTGCTACATCCGCGGCCCCGAAGGACTTCTCATCGGACTGGCCGAACCACTCGGTAGCAATCGGTAGCGGTTAGTCGTTCGATGTCATGATGACCTTGCCGGTAAAACTTGTGGTGCGGGCGGCCGGACTTGAACCGGCACAGGCCTTTCGGCCCTACGGATTTTAAGTCCGTTGCGTCTACCGATTTCGCCACGCCCGCACATGTGAAGTGATAGCGGGTTCGCGCCGAGGTTTTAAGTCATCGTGCGGATAGTGCCCCCTCCCCGGCCTTCGGCCAGATCTCCCCCACAAAGTTGTGGGGAGGAAAGAGATGAGTGGGGGAGGAAAGAGATTGTGAATGACAGACGCGTTTTTTTCCTCCCCCGCGCTTGCGTGGGGGAGGTGGCCCGACCCGCTGCGCCGCGCGCGCAGCGCGGCGAGAGGGCCGGAGGGGGAATATTCAATTCTGCCGGAGCTTGTCCGTATCGATCCGCCCGATCTGTTCGGCTTCGCGGGCGAGGTTTCTCCAGCAGACGGAGAGGGAGATATAGGTCGCCTTGAGTTCCGGTTTCTCGGCGGCTTCCGCGAGACGCAGCGTCTCGCAGGCGAAATCCCGGTATCGCCGTGCCCGCTCCTGCGGCGAAAGTGACGTCGACAAAATTTCGGCCATGGATGCTTAGCCTGCGCAAGCCCTCGTATCCGAAACACCCAAGATTACAGGTGGTTCCGGGCTCTCTTTTGCGCGGTAGCAAGGTAATAAATGCAAAAGCAGAAAGTTCCCTCCTCCGCATTTGACACCGAAACGCCCCTGACTATAGTGCGCGCCTTCCGCGCCGGCCCGCCTTGGCGGGAGCGGCGGTCTATTCTCTTTTCTCGGACCAACATGACGAAGCGCACGACCTCGAAATACAAGCTCGACCGCCGCATGGGCGAAAGCGTGTGGGGCAGGAACAAGAGCCCCGTCAACAAGCGCTCCTATGGACCCGGCCAGCACGGACAGCGGCGCGCGCGCAAGCTGTCCGATTTCGGCACCCAGCTGCAGGCCAAGCAGAAGTTGAAGGGCTACTACGCCAACATCACCGAGCGGCAGTTCCGCCGCTATTACCAGGATGCCGCGCGCCGTCCCGGCGACACCGGCGAGAACATGATCGGATTGCTCGAGCGCCGGCTCGACGCCGTCGTCTACCGCGCCAAGTTCGTGCCCACCGTCTTCTCCGCGCGCCAGGTCGTCAGTCACGGTCACGTGAAGGTGAACGGCCGCCGTGTCACCGTGTCGAGCTATCTCGTCAAGGAAGGCGACACCATCGAACTTGCCGGCAAGGCGAAGGACATGGCGCTGGTGCTCGAAGCGGTAAAGAATCCGGAGCGCGACGTTCCTGATTACGTCAATGCCGACCACGGCAAGATGGTCGCGAAGTTCCTGCGCACGCCCAAACTTTCCGACGTGCCCTATGCGGTGCAGATGCAGCCGCACCTGATCGTGGAATTCTATTCCCGCTGATCACAACAAAAAGATTTTAACGCAGAGGAACGCGGAGGTCGCGCAGAGGGCGCAGGGTAAGTGCTGCGCGCCTCCGGCGCGCAATTCTTTCCGCCTCCGCGTCCCCCGCGCATCCTTCCGCCTACGCCAAGGCTTCGGCGGACAAGGACTCCAGACCCGCCGAAGCTTTAGCGAAGGTGGGCCGCGACCTCTGTGTCTCGGTGCTGAAGTTCTCTAGGCTTGGTCGCGCAATCCGGAGGAGAGGAAATCGTGAGTTGGATCATCTACGGCGACAAGGGATCGGGCGCGTTCTCGGCGGAAGCGGCACTCGCGGAGGCTGAAGCGCCTTACGAGTTCCGCGAAATCTCGCTCGAACGCAACGAGCAGCGCGAGCCCGCTTTTCTCGCCGTCAATCCGTCGGGAAAAATGCCCGCGGTGCGATTGCCCGAAGGCGGTATCGTCACCGAATCGCTCGCCATTCTTCTGACCGTCGCGGAACACTATCCCGCGGCCGGATTGCTGCCGCCGCCGGGCACATTCGCGCGCGCACAGGTCTTCCGCTGGCTTGCTTTCATGTCGTCCGAAATCTATCCGATGGTCGAAATCAGCGATTATCCCGCGCGCTTCGTGCCCGAAGGGGCGGAAAGCGACGCATTGCGCGACAATGCGGGCGAGCGCATCCGTGCGCGGCTTGCCATCGTCGAGCAGGCGGTCGCCGGTCCGTGGCTGCTCGCTGACGGGTTTTCCGCGGCCGATATCTATGCGGCGATGTTCAGCGTGTGGACGGAGGCGCGCAAAGCCGATGTTCCGAAATTGCGCGCGCTCGCACGCGCGGTGGCGCAACGCCCGCGCATTGCGACCATCTGGAACCGCCACTTCCCGCCGCGGGGGTGACGGTACGCACTTTCCCAGTCTTGTCTGTCATGGCCCGCGCAAGCGGGCCATCCAGATGAAACCTGCAAGGACCTGCGTTTTCACGCATAGGTTCTTGCTCCACTATAGGTGAATCGTCGCTCCCAACTGGATGGCCCGCTTGCGCGGGCCATGACAAAAAAGGGGGAAGCGAACAGCTTATCGCGATTCCTTGCGCCCAAGCATTTCGCGGACGCGGGCGACGAAATCCGCGCGCGGAACCGAGAACTGCGCCGGGCGGTCCTTGACCCAGTCCGCGCGGCTCTCCACCGATTTGGAGAGCTCGGCGCCGAGCACGAGATCCTTGAGCGTCACTTCGCCGCGCGCGCGCTCGTCGGCGCCTTCGATGACGGCGATCGCGGCGCCCCGGCGGTCTGCATAGCGAAGCTGCGCCTTCATTCCGCTGTCGCCCGCATAGGTTTCCGCGCGCAAGCCGGCGGCGCGCAATTCGGCGGCGAGAGCGAAACTCGCGGCGCGTTCGTCCTTGTCGAGCGCCAGCACGAGCACGAGCGGCGGCAGAGCTGCGGCGCTGCGCGATTTCAGCGCGTTGAGCAGGCGGCTCACGCCGATCGAGATTCCCGTCGCCGGCACGCGCTCGCCGGTGAAGCGCGCGACGAGATTGTCGTAGCGTCCGCCTCCCGCAACCGAGCCGGATTGCGCCGGTTCGCCTTCGTCGCTTGCAACCGGGAACGTCAACTGAGCTTCGAATACCGCGCCAGTATAGTAGTCGAGGCCGCGCACTATTCCGGGATCGAAACGGATGTGGCCGTCATGGCCGCAGCTCCGGATCAGGCCGATGATCCTGTCGAGTTCCCGTGCGCCATCTGCGCCTACGCTGTCGTAGCTCTGTTCGGGTGCTATCCGGTTCCACAACCGTGCGAGGCCGTCCTTGTCGCCAGTTTCCGGAACTTCAGTGACGAATTTCAGAACACGCATCGACTGGTCATGAGAGAGACCCGCTCCGCCGGTATAATCGCCTGACTCGTCCAGCCGGCCGGCACCCAGCAGCGCGCGAACGCCATCAAGGCCGAGACGATCGAGTTTGTCGATGGCGCGCAAGACAGTCCCGCGACGCTTCTGGTCGGCGAGAGACAGGCCGCAGGATTCGAGCACACCGTCGAGCAGTTTCCGGTTCCCGAGCTTGATCACGAACTCATCGCGCTTCAATCCAAGTGCTTCGAGCGTATCGCAGGTCATCATCAGAAGCTCGGCATCGGCGGCGGGCGAGGCCGAACCCACCGTGTCGGCGTCGAACTGCATGAATTCGCGATAGCGTCCGGGCCCCGGCTTTTCGTTGCGCCACACCTGTCCCACCTGATAGCGGCGGAAGGGCTTCGGCAAGCTCTGGAAGTTTTCGGCGACATAGCGCGCGAGCGGCGCCGTCAAATCGTAGCGAAGCGAGAGCCACTGGCCGTCATCGTCCTGAAGCGAAAACACGCCTTCGTTGGGACGGTCGAGATCGGGCAGAAACTTGCCGAGCGCGTCGGTGAATTCGAACGACGGCGTTTCGAGGGCGTCGAAGCCCCAGGATTCGAAGACGCGGCGGATGGAATCGAGCGAGGCGCGCTCGGCGGCAATCTCCTCGGCGCCGCGGTCGCGAAATCCGCGCGGCACCCGCGCCTTCGGCCGTGATGATTTGTCGTCGGTCATGGGTCCGGTCCAAATGCCGCAATCTGCCTAGCCGCCGCCGGGCGTCCGGGCAAGCGCGAGCCCGAATTGGGTCATGCTTCAGGAATCCGGCGCCGTGGCTCGTCGTTCAGGCGGCTGCGACTTTGCCAGGATGCGTACCAGGCCTCTGGGGTATGGCAAGAATGAGGGCCACGATCAGGCAACACATGATCGCGCTGGCCAGTGGGCGGCTGAAATTGAGGCCACCGTGATTGTGCGGCTTATCGAGGAAGTCGCCCAGCGTTGCGCCCAGCGGCCGCGTGAGAATAAAGGCCGTCCAGAACAAAAGGACGCGCGATATGCCGGTCCAATAATATGCGCCCGCCACAACAGCCAACGCGGCCGCAAACACTCCCGCCGCGCCGAGAAAGCCAAGACCGGACGTATCGGCCATCCAGTCGCCCAACGCCGTACCCAGGGTCTGCGAGAAGGTGATGGTGATCCAATAAAAGATTTCCACTTTCGGAGTTGTGACGGTTTGCACATCCACCGTGCCAAGCGTCAGCCGCCAGATCGCAAGCGAGGCCAGGACGCAAAGCAACAGGATTGAACTGCCGCCGGTATAGCCGATGCCCAGGGACCGGTCGGCGAAGTCCGCCATGACAGTGCCGACCGTCGTCGAAGCGACGATGGCCAGCCAATAGATCCACGGGTTGAACTTCCTGGCGAACATCTGCGCGATGACGGTCGCGATGAAGATGACAAGAAATATTGCCGTTCCGATCAGATAGCCGCCGTTGTGCGCATTTTGATCGGCGTGCAGCCAGCTCATGGTGACGGAGTCGCCGCCCGTCTCGCCCAGAGTCGTGGCCAGAATCTTGATGATCCAGAAGCCAAGCGTAACTGCGGGTACTTTGCTCAACGCCGTCTCGGTTTTCACAGCCCGGAACCTTTTGTTGCGGAGTCAAATCGCGGTGCCTTTCTTAGAATGCCGAAGAAGGGCAGTAAACGCCGAAGGCCCTGTCGAGCGCGTCACGCTGGGTTTGGGGAGATGCCCGCCTCTCTTCGTTGCACAAGGCGCGACTTGAAGGGGCTTCACTTGCCCGATGGCGACCAGACGACTACGAATCCGATCATTGCCGACGCCGGCTTGCCTGAAACCTGAGGCGGGACGACAGGCCATCTGCCGCTCCTGGCCGCGGCGATCGCGGCTGCGTCGAGGTCGGCAAATCCGCTTGCCTGTGCTGTGGTCGCATTCACGACTCTTCCGGTCGAATCAATCTGCGCCATTATCAATGACGTGCCTTGTTCGCCGCGCGCCAGACTCCCCGGGGGATAATCCGAAGCCGTCATGCGAACGATCGTGAAGCCAAGTTCGGCCAATTGCTCAGCCGTCCAGTTCAGGATCCAGTTCACGCCCACAGTCGCACGGCAGGAAACCGGCCTTCCGCCGACACGCACCGGGTCGAAACGCCACCGCTGCCGCGAGGCGTCGACAGCCGCTCCGTCCAATCGCGCGTAACCGCTCGATTTGGCGACCTTCACGTCTGCAATGGAACCGTCCTCATTGATGAGGAAGTCAAGCAGCACAACGCCCTGCTCGTTCTGTGCAATGGACAGAAGCGGGTAGTCGTCCGCGTTCATTGTCAACCGCGCAGCATGCGTCGGACGGTACGGGCATCGGCCTGTTTGTGCAGCCGAATCTTGTGCAGCGTGGGCCGGTTGCGTGAATGCCAGCGCGCCCAGAATCGCGCCAGATGCGCGGTATCGCGTTCCGTTCATTTATAAAGTATCTGCCCCCTCAAACTCGCTGCGATGCGCGCCAGCTCACCGCGGACCCGGTTGTAATATTCCGGCGTGCAGAACGCGCGTGGATGGGTCGCGCGCAAGGTCGCGTTCCCCACGACGGTGTGCGTATCCTTGAGCGTGTAGCGCATCTCGAAATCGGTACCCTCGAACAAGATGCTCGCTGGTTTCGGAACGGAGGTCACAACGACGCCGGGCGGGAGCTCGAATGTATTGTCTTCGCGCACGTCCATGGACGGGCAGAGATAGGCCGTGTCGCGCGAAGGCGGCAGCGCGCCGACGATGAAACCGCCGGCAGCGAACGGACCAAAGGCCGTCGAGGAGGCGATGGCGCCCGGACCCGGAAAATTCGCAGCATTCGGCACGCGGTAGTGAACGGCAAAAGTGAACGGATCGCTCAGCGATTGCAGGTTGCCGCGATCGATGGTGGTTTCCGACCCGGCACCGAGTCCAAACTGGAAAAAGTCCTTTTCACGTTCCGGCGGAATCGCATCGATCATCGCCCTTTCGATAATCCCGCCGCCGCTCGTCGCCGAAAGGCGGGACTGTCCTTCGGCCGTGCCATCGGCTGCGAACTTCACCGTCACTTCCGCTCGCTCGCTCGTCATCGCGTTCGGCGTGGCCGAAATCTCTCCGCCGGGGATGAGCAGCACAGGCCGATCCTGATCCTCGACTGGAAGGATCTCGAATGGCGCGTAATGCGCCGTCGAATCGAGGAAGAGCCGCCATTCCGGCACGTATGTGATAACATGATTGAAATAGAAGGGGGAAGGAACGTCCGGCAGGATGTAGGCGCCTCCGGCGGCAATCAGGGCGGGTTGGCTCGCGATGCCCTTCGCCGCGAGCAGCGCCTCCAGTAGCATGACATGGTCCTTGCAGTCGCCGTAGCGCACGCGCAGCACGTCATCGGCCGCGTGCGGCGTGAATCCGCCAGCTCCCAGAACGATGTTCACATAGGAAATGTTCGTCGACACCCAATCGTAAAGCGCTTTCGCCTCGGTGCGGTGGTCGGTGAGGCCCGTCGTCAGCCTGTCGGCAAGCGCGCGAATGTCGGGGCTGACATCGGCCTTGCCCGCGAAATGTTCGCCATAGGCGCGACCGACGGCTTCGTAACCGGAAAAAGAGCTGACATTCACATGCGGCCGGTTATCCGCTGCCATGACGGAGCCGAGCGCATCGGCGACCGGAGAGTCGTTGCGATACTGCCAGACCCACCGGTACTTGCCGGCGAAATTTTCTCGCTGGCCACCTTCCAGGCCTGTCGCTTCCACCCTCAGCGGGAACCGGTCCTGGGGCGCGGTGAGCGTGAGCTCGACATCGTGCGCGCCGACCGCGCGGCTGAATTCGTGGCGTTCGGCGAATGCGCCGGCGAATAAAGGCTGTCTCTGCTTCATCAGGGTGATGAGGACGACCTCGTCGCCGATCTCGAGCTTCGGATAGACGATCGTCAGCGTCTTCACATCCTCGAACCCGGGCTTGGATGTGGCGCCATAGCCGCGCAATATCTGATCGCGGGGAACCTCGATTTTCTCTCCGTTGGCTTTCTGCGTGTAGGCGGACCCGATTTCGAGGCTCTGCAATCCCTCCGTATAGGCAAGCGTCGTTTGTTGCAACGCCTTCAATCCGCGCGAATCGAGGACGCGAAGGGCGGCTTCCGTGGCCTCGACATAACTGCCGTCGGCATTCACGTCGATGTCGGTTCGCGACTTGACGATCTCGAATGGCGCAGTCGCAGGCTTGGTCGGCGCCTGGGCGACACATGATTGCGCGCCGCAAACTCCCGCCAACAGCACCGCACCTACAAGTGCCCGCACACCCGCCCCCAACCCGATCAGGACACGATTCTATAGCGCCGGCCCGAAAATAGAAGCAGGAAGTAAACAGGACCACAAAGGGACGAAGAAAACGACGCCGCGCGCGGACGCGGTATTAACCGGGAACGCGTGCCGTCCTCGATCCACGCGAAAAAGCGTGTCGTCCTCCAGCCGCCCAAAAATAGCGTGTCATCCCGGCCGACGCGCCAGCGGAGAGCCGGGACCCAGCGCGCGAGCGTCCGCGAACGCAAAATATGGAATCCGCGCCGCGCTAAATTTCGTGTCCTGGGTCCCGGATGACGCGCTGTCGCGCGTCTCCGGGATGACACGCTTTTTTTAAATCTTTCCGCACCAAGTTTCTCTTCCCAAGTTCAATGCTTCGTCGATTTACCCTTCGTCGCGTCCCACAGCGCATGCGACTGGGAGAGCACATAGGCGCGGATGGCGGTCACATCGTTCTTCGACAATATGTCCTTGAACGAGGCCATGCCTCCGTCGGAGAGGGCGCCGCCGAGCACGATCGCGTCGTAATTGTCCCACACGGCGGGCTGAACCGTGCGCAGATCGGGCACGACGCCTTCGGATTGCGCGAAGAAGCCGTGACACACCGTGCAGTTGCGGTGGAACAGATCGAAACCGTGCTGGAGAGTCGCCGCATCCGCGGTTTGAGGCGGCGGCTCCGCATCCATCTGTCGTTCTTCCGGCGGCAGCGCCGCTACCTTTTGCCGGCCGCCCAGCTTGAACACGAACAGCCGTCCCTCGTTCGTGCGGTATTTGCTGAGCGCGGAGTTTGGATCGGTGAATCCCGCGAGCCCGCCCGCGCCGCCCCAGCCGGCAAGCACCGCAACATATTGCTCGCCGTCCACCGCGTAGCTCATCGGCGGCGCGAGAATTCCGGTGGTCAGATCGATCGACCACAGTTTGGCGCCCGATTTCGCATCGTATGCCGAGAAAAATCCGTCGGCGCCGCCGCCGAAGACGAGCCCGCCTGCCGTCGCGAGCAACCCGCCGTTCCAGCTGCCCGTCATCGGAACATGCCACACTTCTTTCTGCGTCACGGGATCCCAGGCCTTGATGAAGCCGAGTTCCGGCGGGGGCGGCTTGCCGCTTTTGACGGCGGCGAGGATGGCGGCAGAGATCGCCGCAAAATCATTGCCCGTGTTCCAGGCGCGCGGCTGGTACGACAGGGGATTCTGCGGCATGAAAAGTGCGGTGCCGTCCATCGCCGGGATGTAGACGAGTCCCGTTTGCGGATCGAAGGCCATGGGCTGCCAATTATGCGCGCCGGTCGTGGGCGGCATCACCAATGCCATCTTGTCCTTGTAGCGCGCTTCGGGGCTTTCGACCGGCCGTCCTGTGGCGGGATCGATGCTCTTCGCCCAGTTCACGACCGCGTAGGGTTTCGCGGAGATCAGCTTTCCGCTCGCGCGGTCGAGCACATAGAAGAATCCGTTCTTCGGCGCCTGGATGATGACCTTGCGTGTCACGCCGCCGATCGGAAGATCGGCGAGGATCATGTGCGACGTGGCGTCGAAATCCCACATGTCGCCCGGCGTCGTCTGGTAATGCCAGACGAGCTGCCCGGTTTCCGGCCGCAGCGCCAGGATCGACGAGAGATAGAGATTGTCTCCGCCGCCCGGCGAACGCATGTTGCCGTTCCAGGGCGCGCCATTGCCCGTGCCAACATAAAGCAGGTCGAGATCCGGATCGAAAGCCATCGAATCCCACGGCGCTCCGCCGCCGCCCATGCGCCACCACGCATATTTGCCGTGCGAAACTGGCCAGGTTTTCAATGCGGCCCGCATCGCAGGATTTTCCGGCGGCCGGGACGGATTGCCCGGCACGACATAGAAGCGCCAGCGCAATCGGCCGCTGTCGCCATCATAGGCGCTGACATAGCCGCGCGCGTCGTATTCCGCTCCGCCATTGCCGATGACGACGAGGCCTTTGACGATGCGCGGCGCTCCGGTGATCGTGTAGGGCTTGGTGCGGTCGATCGTATTGACGTCCCAAAGCGGCTTTCCCGTCCGCGCATCCAGTTTGATCAGCCGGCCGTCGAGCGTGCCGACATAGACGGCGCCCTTCCACAGCGCGACGCCGCGATTGACGACGTCGCAGCACGCATTGCGGGCCCAGGCGCCGGGCACGTGGGGATCGAAGCTCCACAACAACGATCCGGTCTTCGCATCGAGCGCGGTGACCCTGCTCCACGACGCGGTGATGAACATCACGCCATCCGCGACGATGGGCGTCGCTTCAAGGCCGCGCGACGAATGGGTGCGGAACTCCCAGGCGACGCCCAGATTCTTCACGTTGCCGGTGTCGATGCGGGCCAGCGGAGAGAAACGCTGCTCGCGGTAGTCGCGCCCGTTCGAAAGCCAATCCGACGATTCCGGATTCGCGATTTTCGCTCCGTCGATGGCAGCGATGGTTCCGAACGGATCATGCTTTGGAGCGGCAGCGTTCGCGGCAGAACCGGCACAAAGAAGCGCTGCGCCGATCCGCGCCAATCGCGAGAGTTGCATGTGATTTTTCCCGAGCCGCCGGGTCAGGTTAGGGCGGATGGGAGCGGCAACCAACCCTCCCCTTGAGGGGCGATGTTGCAATACCCCTCTCCCACAAAGGGCGAGGGGAATGCGCGCGTTGCATCAACGCCAGATTTTGCAGCCACTGAGCCGACGCACCGGCTGCCCTCTCCCCTTGTGGGAGAGGGCTCAAGCGCGAGGGCTGTCAACCGCCTGAGCGCAGGTGAGGGGTTACGCAGGGCTGGCACGCACAGCAAGTAGATCGCCGCCCGTCGACCGACGCGGCATGCACCTTATTGCGCCGTTGCGTGGCGCACGAGGCGCAGTTCGAGATGGCGTTTCACGTCGGGCCATTCGCCCGCAAGGATACTGTACATCCAGGTGTCGCGCGGCGTGCCGTCTTTGCGCGCCATATGATGGCGGATGACGCCGTCCTTTTTCGCGCCAAGGGCCTCGATCGCTTTCTGCGACGCGAAGTTGAAATTGTCGGTCCTCAGTCCCACGACCTTGCAACCCAGCGTGTCGAAGGCGTGGCCGAGAAGCATCAGCTTGCAAAGCGTATTGACCTGGCTCCTCTGCACGCTCTTGCGATACCAGGTATAGCCGATTTCCACGCGGTCGATCTGGGCCACGATATCGTGATAGCGCGTGCTGCCGAGAATCGCATCGGTTTCGCGATCGCGCACCGCCCAGGGAAGCATGTGGCCGTCGCCGAGGCCTTTGAGCGCAGTTGCGACATACGCCTCGGTCTCGTGCGGCGCCGGCACCACGGTGAACCACAGGTTCCACAATTCCCCGTCGCGGGCCGCGGCGGCAAGGCCCTCTGCGTGATCGAGGCTCAAAGGCTCCAGTCGGATCGGGCCGCGCTCCAGCACGACGGGTTCGGGCTTTATCATCTCTCGGTTCCCCTGGCAGTCTGCCTTGGCGCAATGTATAAGTACACTGATAACATATCAGGACACTGATAACATGCGAAGGGATGCCCGCAAAGGCCTGCCGCGACTGCCGAAGGTAGGCGAGGCCAAGCGTGGGCCGCAGGGCTATCTCACCTATCTGCTGCGCCAGGCGAACGCCGCGGTCCGGCTCGCCCTCGACCGCGCGCTCGCGAGCGAGGGCATGACCTATCCCCAGCAGGCGGCGCTCACCATCATCCGCGCCTACGAGGCGATCTCATCGGCCGATCTGGCTCGCCTGGCCATGCTCACCCCGCAGACAGTCACGGGCATCGTACGCGCGCTCGAGGAGCGTGGCGCCATCACGAAGCTGCCCGATCCCGTGCATGGGCGGATCTTGAGGCTCGCCGTGACGGAGGAGGGGCGCGAACTCAACAAACGCTGCCGCGCGCTTACCGCGCCCATCGAAGCGGGGCTGAAGGCGCGGCTCGATTCCAGGCACGAACAGGCCCTCCGCGCGTGGCTCGTCGGCATCGCAGAATCGTTTGCGGAACCGGAGTGAGTTACTCCGGGGTGCCCCCTCCGCCCCTTCGGGGCGCCTCCCCCACGCTTCGCGCGGGGGAGGAAAATGTTTAGCGCAGCTCGCCCTTCTCTTTTCTCCCCCGCGCGCTTGCGCGTGGGGGAGGTGGCGCGATCCGCTGCGCGCGCAGCGCGGCGTGAGCGCCGGAGGGGGCTGCGGAGCCGCCATGCAGAGTGCTCATGCTGCAAGGATGGCGTGGGCCAACCGCCCGCGAT
>DASXMF010000206.1:0-3576 GCA_036495845.1 Rhizomicrobium sp. | reverse complement strand
TCGAGTGGACTATGCTTTCGCGGACTCGGCGGCAGCCACTTGCAACACAATTTTTCCGCGCCCGTGGCCAGGTAACCCTTGCTCAAAAGCTTCTCGCGCTCTCGCAAGCGGAAGCACAGCTCCGACGACGACGCGAAGTGTACCTCTGTCGATCAGCTGACCCAGCTGGATGAGTTGGGCGCGGTTCGGCTCAACGATGAAGAATGCTCCCCGAACGCCGAGCGAAGCCGCTTTCTCGGCCGCCACCGGACCAACAACGCCGATAAGAATGCCGCCGCGGCGCAAGACGCCCCAGGACCGCTGCTGCGTTTCCCCACCGACGCTGTCCAGCACCACATCTACATCTTCCACTTTTTCCTCGAAGCGCTCGTGGGTGTAATCGATTACTTCCGAGGCGCCGAGCTCGCCGAGGAAATCGTGTTCCTTGGCCGAAGCCGTAGCAATTACCTCCGCGCCCTTCCAGTTCGCAAGCTGGACCGCGTACGTCCCCACGCCGCCCGCCGCGCCGTGGATCAGGACCCTCTCTCCCTTTTGAATTTGCGCATGATCAAAAAGGGCTTGCCACGCGGTAAGGCCTGCAAGCGGAACCGCGGCCGCCTGCTCGAAGTTCAGCGAATGCGGCTTGGGCGCGAGATCCGCCGCGCGGATCGCGATGAATTCGGCAGCGCTGCCATTGCGGCAAAACGACGAAAGCGCATACACAGCATCGCCCACGCGAACGTCCACAGCCTCCGGGGCCAAGGCGTCTACTATCCCTGCGAATTCGTGTCCCGGAATGGTCGGAATCCGCGGCCGGCCATCGCAATCTGTATAGGTTTCGTCCCAGGTTAATTCTGTCTTCGTTATCGACGTAGCGATGACGCGGACGAGTGCATCTCCGGGCTGGAGAGCCGGTTTTGGAGCGTCTTCGTAGGCCAGCAATTCAGGGCCGCCTTGCCTATGCATGCGAATTGCTTTCATGGATCGGACTCCCGGCTTTGGCCGAGACACGATTTTACACCTTAACGGGCGCTCCGGAAGGAGTTCCGATTGGACGATACGTCGGCTTGCGTGAACCGACGAAAACGGCTAGCTCAGAGAAAGGCGTTGAGAGTTCGACGCGGATGTGAACGGCAGCTCAGGATAGCTTGTCGAAAAAGAGATAAAGGGCGGCAATCCGGCCATCGCGGGCAATAATGAAGTCAGTCCCGGCGTAAGCTGGCTCCTCACCAGCGCGGCCGGCTACCCATCGGACCCGTCCGCCGTTGCCCGCTTCCTCGGGCTCGGCAATTGGGTGATACCGAAAATCAAGGTGGGTAGCCCTGATCTCGCCCGCGATGCGGTCGATCTCGTCGCGGCCACGATAGATTCCCTTGTTGGGGTCGTAGAACACGCCGTCTTCGGTGTAGAGCTCCTGAACGGCCGCGCGGCGGCGCGCGGGGTCGTTTTCACCAAAGACTTCTTGAAGATTGCGGGTCAGCAAGGTCGATATGCTGTACGACATGGCTGGTCTCCCTCGTTTCGTTTGTTTCTTTGCTTTACGAATCCCTATCGACATCCTTAGATGAGTTACAACGATATTCGTTGCAACAAATACTTGACTCTTAACGCATAGCAGCTATTCGACCGGAAGGGGCAGTAAGCGACCAGCAGTACCGGCGGTAATGAACCCGCAAAATCTCGGTCGTGACGATGCGGGCCGGACTGATCGTGTTTGATAACGGGCAATCCGGAAATCGGTCGCCGCTGACGGCTGCGTACTAGATTACTTCTGCGGAAGCGCTTTATCAGGACTTTCGATGCGGGTCGTCACAAGCGTTCACTCCGAACGCAGTGCCTGGATGACATCGACGCGGGCGGCGCGGGCGGCGGGCAGCATCGAGGCTACGATCCCGGCCGTCAGCAGCACGACGGCAGAGACCATGACGGGCAAGGCGCCGGGCATCTTCAGGTCAGCAAAATAGGCGCCGGCCAAACGCGCCGCCACGAATCCGAATGCCGCACCGGCGACGACGCCCGCCGCAGCCATTACCACTCCTTCGGTAACGACAGTTTTGAGGATGCTCTCGGGCTGCGAGCCAAGGGCCAGTCGGATGCCGAATTCGCGCGTGCGTGAGCTGACGGAAAACGCCAGCACTCCCGCGACGCCAACCACCGCAACGGCCAGAGCGACAGCGGCGAAAACGCCAAAGACCAGCGAGTTCAAACGGTCGGGCGCGAGAACCGTGGCCCGGATGTCTTCGAGAGTGGCGGCGTGTTCGACGGGTTGTTCGGCGGACATATCGCGAATGATGCGCGTGATCGGCGTCACGAGTGAGTAAGGATTTCCACTCGTATGGACGAAAATGTGGCCGCCAAAGATCGGCGAGTCGGCGAACGTGCTGTAGATGGTGGGCGTGAGCTCAGGAACGATATGTTCGTCGTCCACATCGGCCGCGACGCCGATGATGCGGTGCGGCGACGTGAATCGAGCTTTCTCGCTATCGCTGCCGGGCATGAATTGCAGGACGGGATCCGTCCAAAAGACGTGCCTGCCGATGGGATCCTGCCCGGGGAAGATACGCTGCGCCAGAGTCTGACTGACGATGACGACCGGCTCGTTGCTTTGGTTGTCGAGATCGTTGAAGTCACGTCCCATGAGGATGGGCGCGCCAATCGCCGCAAAAAACTCAGGAGAGATGGTGCGCCACTGCGCGCGAGGGTCATCGTTGCCGTGAACGTGGCCGTCGCCGGAGTATTGAAGACCGAGGCCGGAGTTGCCGGCGTCGCGCCACGGAGCCGCCACAGCGAAAGCGGTGCTGCTCACGCCGGGCAGCGCATTGATGCGACGCAAGGATTCCTTGTAGAAATCCACGACTTGCTGCGGCGTTTTACCGTGGGACATGGCCGGAACGTCAAGCGCCAGCACGTTGCGAGTGTCGACACCTGGCTGCACGGCTTGCAGTGCTAGGAGCGTGGCGACCAAAGCGCTTGCGCCCGCCAACAGCACGAACGATGCGGCTATTTGTGTGATGGCAAAGATTCGCTGGCGGCGGCTGGTGCTGCTGGTGACACGGACACTGCCGCTCGCGATATTGAGGCCGTTGTTTGCATCCGCCGATGGCAAGCGCGGAACAAATGCCAAAATTACAGCGGCCACCACGGCCAGCGCCGCTCCCATCCATAGCATGCTGGAATCGACGGCCAGATCCAGCGCGCGCACGGAAAACCGAGAGGCGTAGCGGGCCAGGATAGTCACCAGCGGCTGCGCGCTGATTACACCGAGCGCGGCGCCAGCACAACAGAGCAGCAGGCTTTCAGCTAGCAACATGCGGCGAAGGGCGCCTGCACTGGCGCCGAGCGCCGCACGAAGCGCCAGCTCGCCTTCGCGGCGAACAGTACGCGCAAGAATCAGATTGGCAACGTTTGAGCAGGCGATGATAAAGACGAGGCCGGAAGCGGCGAGCAGGACGAGAAGGACGGTTCGCGCGCCGGAGGTAATCTGGTCGCGGAGCATCCTGGCATTAACGCTGTACTGGCCCTCCACGGGATAGGCGTCGGGATGGTCCTTCGTCATGCTGGCATACGCGGTGCGCAATTCGGTCCGGGCTTGGTCGA
>DASXMF010000205.1:0-3882 GCA_036495845.1 Rhizomicrobium sp. | reverse complement strand
CCTTTCACGTCGAAACTCGTTAGCGTCCCATCCACCCGGCGCACGAAACCATGCGCCGTATCGGCGGCGTCGTACCAGGCGCCGACCACCGTCCCCTCCCTGTTGATGCCGACAGGATAGGTGCCGTTGGAAGCGCCATCGACGCGGAAAGCATTCGTTTCTCCGTCCGACTTGCGGACGAAGCCCGGAAAATCGCCTGTAGCGTTGGTCCAGTATCCGGTGACCGTGCCCCGGGAATTGATGCCATAGGCGGCAGTGACCTGCGAGCCCGGATGAGCAAAGCTCGTGATAGTCCCGTTGGAGGCGCGCACGAAACTCTCGGTCCTGCCTTTCGCGGTGTTGTACCAGAAGCCGGTGATCATGTAACCCTTGCTGCTGATGTGCCACGGATAAGTCGCGCCGGAACCTGGCGGATCGAAAGTCGTGATGGTCCCGGCGGCGGCAGCCAACGCGGTTGCCGCCATGACGACGCATGTCGTGCAAATAACGATCGCGGCGAACGCGAGCGCAGCCGGCAATCTGCCAATCCGATGTCGATCCATCACCGGCCCTCCGGGACCAATAGCGAAAGACTGGACCGCAGTGCCGGTGCGGTCAAGATAAACAAATCCCGCGTCAGGTTATGTGTTGCGTGCTTTGTGCTTTTCCGAAGTATGGGCATGCGACCCGCTGCGCCGCGCGCGAGCCGCGGCGAGTGGCGCGGAGCAAAGAATTTCACAGTGAGACAGTGAGGAATGAATCGCGCGCCATAGGCGTGCAACATGTTTCACTGTCTCCCGCCCGGTTAAGCCGGGTGGCTCTTAGTGCATCTTTCTTGTTCCGCGTCTCCACGTGAACCTCTTGTCGGCAAATGCACAGCCCTTATCTGCGAACGCCTGCCCAGAATCGGTTTTCTGTTTGCTGCATTTCCGAAGGGGGGCACGCGGAGCCGCGGAGGCGCGGAAAAAGAGGAGACGCCAAGACGCCAGGTCGCCAAGGAGGAATGGCACGCCGACCCGCTGCGCCGCGCGCAGCGCGGCGAGATGCGCGCAAGCGTCTTGCATACGTTGACATCGCAACATCGCCACAAGCGGCAACACATGAACCTTGGCGTCTTGGCGGTTCATCTTTCTCTGCGTCTGCGCGCCGCGGCTCCGCGTCTCCGCGTGAACCTCTTTTCGGAAAATTCACATTCCCGGGTTGGGCAGGTGACGGATCCCAGCAAATACACCGACACAGTTGACAAATATACCGATGCGGTAATATTCTCGCTCCGCGAGGACCAGGAGGACAGTTCGATGTCGGGCGATTATGCGGTGGGATACGGGAAACCGCCGGTGCATACGCGGTTCCAGAAGGGGCAATCCGGAAATCCCAGCGGCAGGCCGGGGCCAAAGGCGATGGCGCGGCGGCGTTTTGCCCAGAGGCTGGAAGCGGCTTTGTTCGAATCGACGGAGACGGTCACTGAGGCGCCCTGCCAAACCAGTTTCGCCAGCCTGGCCAGGGGCATGGTGCTCGACGGGCTGCGCGGCAAGACATCGACGATCCGGCTGGTGTTCGATCTCCTCGACGAGCTGGACGGTCTGCCGCCGGGCAGGCGGCGGGCGCGGATTGGCCAGATGATCGCGGGGATCGATGACGAGACCCGACCGGGAGGCGACGCCGAATCCCTAGGGCAGGCAATTATAGAAGAAGAACCGACAAGACTCTGGTGCGAATACGCAGACGAGGCCGCCCGGAGCGCCGCACTCGCAGCGCCGGATGTGGGCGAGCGAACGCCTGATTCCAGAATTGCGCGCCGGTCCGATTCCCTGGCGCAGGCATTTAAAACCAAATCGCATTGCGGCGTGTCCGCCGGGAACAGGACATCGTCCAACGGCAAACTTGCCGGTCTCACGGCCTCGCTTATGTCTTGCGCAAGCGCACGCGATACCCCGCCGTTCCGTCCACCCAATGCCGCGCCGCTCGCGGTTGCCGCTGCGGCGATGCGCCAGCGTGATATCCTGCACCGATGACCAATCCGCGTTCCGAACCATCACCGGACGAAGGGCCGCACGGGCGATGGCCCTTCATCCGCGATGTGCTGATGCTGCAGGTGAAGCTCCTGATCGGAAACGTACACAATTTCATCCTCATTCCCGCGACGATGACGGCGGCACTCCTCGATCTGTTGTTCAAGTCCGGCCGGCACGGTTCCCGTTTCTATCGTGTGCTCGATTGGGGGCGGCAGGCCGACGAAGCGATCGGCCTCTACAGCGCGCTCGAAGGAAACGGCCGCGAATCGAAACAAGACGTCACCATCGATGTCCTGGCATCCCATCTCGAAGAGGCCATTGTCCGGGAATATGAAAAGGGCGGAACGGCTGCGGGCATGAAAAGCGCGATCGACCGGGTGCTGGACCGCGTGCATCACCAGACGGGCAAAGGAACGACCAAAGCGCGCGACGCGGTGCAGCGCCTGAAGGAGAAACTCGCCGGCTCCACGCGAAGCGATTCCCATTGAGCGGCGCAACCAACAGTCCGGTGACGCGCCGCTCACTGCTCGGCGGCATGGCGGGCAGCGTCGCATTGTCGGCGTTGCCGCGGGCGGCAATACCCGCCGTTAATTCCAGAGATGACAGAGACTGGGCGGCGCTTGCGCGCGATGTCCGGGCGGAAATGGCCTGGGCGTGGCGCAACTATGTCGAGCTCGCCTTTGGCCGCGACCAGATCAAGCCGGTCAGCGGCGGCGCGGAGGAATTCTTCCTGCCCAGCGGTCCCGGACTTGGACTCACGATCGTCGAGGCGTTGGATACGCTTTACCTGATGGGTCTCGATGCCGAGCTCGAAGAGGGCGTGCGCTGGATCGAGAAAAATCTTCACTTCGACATTGACGGCGAAGTGCAGGTCTTCGAGACGAACATCCGCGTGGTCGGCGGATTGCTGTCGGGCTGGATGGCCACGCGCAACAAGGTCCTGCTCGATCGCGCACACGAGCTTGCGGAGCGCCTGCTCCCCGCCTTCGCCAAATCGCCGACGGGCATCCCCTATCGCTTCGTCAATCTCAAAAGCGGCGCCGTGCGCGACGCCACGACCTTTCCGGCAGAACTCGGCACCTACATCTCCGAATTCGGGATACTCGCCCGCGCCGTGGGGGACCGCCGCTATTACGATTGCGCAAAGAGAGCGGCAAAAGCCTGTTTCGACCGGCGCTCATCTATCGATCTCGTCGCCGACACGATCGACGCGGAGAGCGGAAGATGGCTGAGCCGGCGCGCGACGATCGGACCGCCGTCGGATTCCTATTACGAATATCTCTATGGGGGCTGGCGGCTGTTCGGGGACCCGGATTTCAAGCGCTGGTATGACATTCACGCCGCCGCAATCCTCAAGCATCAGGCCGAACGAATGGACGGGCGCCTCTGGTTCGCGCAGGTCGATTTCGAAAACGGCGCGCGGCTCGATCGGCACCAGAGCGAACTGGCCGCCTTCTATGCGGGTCTGCTTGCGAAGGCGGGAGACGGCAGTCATGCGGGTGATTATCTGCAGTCCTGGGCGGATGTGCAGGCGCGATACCGTGTGTTGCCGGAGGGATTCGACTACGGCACATTCGAGATCACGCGCGCGAGCAACGAATTGCGTCCCGAGTTCGTGGATTCCTGTCTCGCCGTTTACCTGCATGGCGGCGGCGGCGAACATTGCCGCCGCCTCGCCCGCGTTCATTATGAGAACATGAAGCAGACGAGCCGGGCGCGCTTCGGCTACACCATCATCGACAATGTTGCCGAAAATCCGATGCGGCAGGGCGATCTGTGCCCGGGCTACTGGTGGGCAGAGCAGATGAAGTATTACTGGCTTCTGTTTTCCGGCACGTCGCATTTCGATTACCGGAACAACTATCTCTCGACGGAAGGCAAGGTGCTG
>DASXMF010000204.1:0-5707 GCA_036495845.1 Rhizomicrobium sp. | reverse complement strand
CTCAGATTCCAAGCTCGATCACGGCACATGGCCCCGGGTACATTGATCGAGAGAACGAAGTCATCGTTGGGCTTCAGACAGAGGCGCCCCTGAACTTGCGCAGTTCGGTCGAGCCGTCTTCCTTCACGATCTCGAAGGTCGCGGTCGGGATGCAGGGATTGTCGACGAGGCTGACTTCCGCGGGCTGCGGCGTGTAGCGGGTGAGGCCCGTGTCGCCTTCGTCGGCCCAGCGGCGGAGATATTTTCCGCCCATGCTGAAGCCGGTGTAGACGCCTTCGAGCACTTTGTTCCATTCCGAATCGTCGACCACCTTGCCGCAGCATTCGATCTTTTTCGCGTCGTCGTCGAAGGCGATGCTCTCGAGCTTGCCCGCGGCGACCAGTCCGTGCATCGCGCGCAGATTGCCCACGCTTTTGCCGTCGGAAGCCTTGGCGATCTCCGCCGACCAGGCCTCGAATTCGGGCTTCGCGCTCGCATAGTCCATGATCTCGTTCGACTTGTCGGGAATCTCTTCGGCGATCGTGCCGTAGACGAGGCGCTTTGCGGCATCGACCTTGGTGATGGGAATAAACAGTCGCAGATCCATGTGATGTGACTCCCTGGTTTAATGATCACCCCTCACCCGTACTGGACGGTTGAGGGGACACGGTGCTTGTCCCCTCTCCCACAAGGGGAGAGGGTAGTTCTCGCACTGATTTTCCGGCGCTGATGCAGCACTCGGAATTCCCCTCGCCCCTTGTGGGAGAGGGATGCAGATACGTGCTGTGAAACCTGCTCAGGTGCGGGTGAGGGGTTTTCAGCGGCCACATGACGTGCGCATATCGCCGCGCTAACATGGCGCGCGTTATTCAGGAGGTGAGTTGATGGACTCGATCGCTCGCAGACTTTGCAGATTATCGGCCGCGTGCGGATTTGCGGCGGCGCTTCTGGCGACCGCCGGCGGCGCCGAGGCGAGAGGGTTCAACGTTCTCTATCATTTCTGCGCCCAGCCGCCCTGCACCGACGGGTCGTGGCCTTATGCGCCGGTCATCGCCGACAGCCAAGGCAATCTGTTCGGCACCACCGGCGCGGGCGGCGTGACGAATTGCAAGCTCTATGGCTGCGGCACGGTTTTCGAAGTCGCAGCCGACGGCACCGAGTCGGTTCTGCACGCCTTCACGTCCAATACCGACGGCAGCGGTCCGCGCGGCGGCCTGATCATGGATGCGAAGGGCAATCTCTACGGCACCACTACGGTCGGCGGCGGAGACGGTTGCGGCGGCGCCGGTTATGGCTGCGGAACAATTTTCAAGGTGACGCCCGGAGGCAAGGAGTCGATTCTTTACAATTTCGCTGGCGGAACGACTGACGGCGCCTATCCGGTCGCCGGTCTGGTCGCGGACGCGGCCGGCAATTTCTACGGCACCGCCTCGGATGGCGGCGGCGGAACGCAGTGCAACGCGAACTTCGGCGGTTGCGGCGCAATCTTCAAATTCGCCACCGACGGCACCGAAACGATGCTCTACGGTTTCACCGGCGGGAAGGACGGGGCCGACATCGAGGCCGGACTCATCCTCGACAAGAAGGGCAATCTTTTCGGAACGGCCGCCTCCGGCGGACATCTGTCGAATTGCACGCTGGGACTGAGCCCGGGCTGTGGCACCGTTTTCCGGCTCTCGCCGGACGGCAGGGAAAAAACGCTCTACGCCTTCAAGGGCGGCAATGACGGCTGGTCCCCGATCGCAAGCCTCGTCGAAGACAAGAGCGGCAATCTCTACGGCACCACGCAGGCGGGCGGCGGCACCGCCTGCAGCGGGCTGGGCTGCGGAATCGTGTTCGAGATCGCGCCCGACGGCACCGAGACCATCCTCCACGTTTTCACCGGCGGCAGCGATGGCCAGAATCCCGCGGCGGGAATGATCATCGATGCCAAGGGTAATCTCTACGGAACGACGCAGGGTTACTACTATCCGGCGGGACGTGGCGCGCGCCAGACACAGACTTACGGGACAATATTCAAGCTCGCACCGGGCGGCGCGTTCCGTGTGCTGTACACCTTCGCCGACCCCAACAACGGCGCCAATCCGGTCGCCAATCTGGCGAAGGGCGCGAACGGCGTTCTCTACGGCACCGCCGAATTTCCCCACGGAGTTGTCTTCCAGGTCGACAAGTAGAGTCCGGGATCACCGCCGCGCCAGCGGCGCGAGACCGCGGGCGGCGCGGACTTCGTCGATGGTGCGGATGCCCGCCTGCACATCGGCGACGTCGATCTCCGAGGCGCTCTTCGGATCCGTCTCGCGGTCGTCGACCGGCACCATCTCGATCTCGGTCCAGCCGAGCCGGTCGAAGAGCACGCGGAACAGGCGCCGGAACCAGTTCAGCACCGGCAGCAATCCTTCCTCGACGGCGGCGTCATGCGCGGTGTCCGCGGTCGCGCGGTTCATCATCGAGACGAAAGGCTGCGGGCTGATCGAGAAGGCGAAGCAGATGATGCGCGCGAGGAGCTCGTCGAAAGGATCCTTGAGGCCGGGTTGCTTCAGCTGCTTGTACTCCACGCCACCCGGAACCCACACGCCCTGACGGCGGGCCTGCAGATTGCCGCTGAACTGCGAATTCCATAAGCGCTGCCAGCTTTCGATTTTCTCAATCGGCCATTCCGGAGGGCAGGTGAAAAGCCCGTCCACGAGATTGCCTTCGGTGTAATACGCAAGCTGATGCAGTGTGCGGCGGATCAGCGTGTTGGCGGTCACGACCACCTGCTCGACCGGCGAATAGCCGTAGACATGTCCGGGGCGCCTGTTGCGCGGAAAATAGACGAGCTGTTCGCGGCTGAAATCCGCAGCCGGCACGCCATGCAAAATCTGCTGGTAGGCGACATCCGGAATTCTCGGCGTGCGGCCCCATGCGTCGATGCGCGGCGCGATCGTCGTGCCGTCGACGATCTCGAGTGCACATATCCGTCCTTTACGATCCGGACGCAGGAAGATCGAGGCCGCATCGATGACGAACATCTCCTCGGCAATTGCGCGAATCCACGCGCCGAAATCCTGTTCCTTGTCGGGTGAGGCGAAGAACGCTTTCGCTTCGGCGATCTCGCCGGCAAGGGTGCTCGCCGCGGGATGCGCACCGTCCGCGCGCTTTCTCGGGCGCACATCCCAGTTCTGCGCTTCGATCTGGTCCTTGCGCGTCTCGATGACGAGGCGCAGCAGGTCGCAGCCATCCGCCAGCGCGCGCAGATCGGCAAAAGAAACGGGTTCGTCCGCGCGCGGCGAATAGCGAAGGTTGTACCCGACCGGATAGTCGAAGGCGCGGCCGCCCGTGCCTTCCGGCGCAAACGGCCGAAGCGGTTGCATCGGCCCGAACCAGGTGGCGGGCGTTACGCCGCTGACGACGTAACGCACCGCCTGGCCGACGCGCGCAGCGAGCGATGGCCGGGTCGGGAGTCCGGCCACGGTCGGGGGGAGGGGGCTCACGCGCGCACCGGGAATTGAGAGATCCGGCATCGCTACAATCCTTTGCGCTTCAGTTCGCGCTCCATATATTCGAGCCAGCCCTGTTCGCCGCCGGGCGCGAGCATCAGTTCCGTCAGCGCCCAGATCATCGCATCCGCGCGATCGGGCGAACCCTGGCCGACATAGCCTTCGGGCGTGAACGAGACGAGCTGGTCTTCGAGCGCGGAGAACGCACCCGCATGCTTGACGCGGTTCTGTTCGTAAAGAGCCGCAACCGGTTCCGCGCGCACAGCCTTGCCTCGGCTGGCCGTCACCATCTTCACCCGCGTGCCGACATTGGCCGCCTTGAGAACGCTTTCGACCATCGCGCCGCCGAAATTGCCTTCCGCGACCACGCAATCCGCCTTGTGCGCGGAGACGCATTCGGCGATGTGCCGTCCCCAGCCCGCGGGCGAGAGCGAGCAGGTGAAATCGGCGAGCACATAGGCGAGCCCGTCGATGCCCTTGCCCGCGGCGACGATCCCGACCGACGCGCGATCGTCGTCCTCGCCGCGCGTGCCCGACGGATCGACTCCGACCACCACGCGCACCAGTTGCGGCGGCGCTTCGCCGTGTTTCAGCCGCGCCGCGTCGAGCGTCGCGCGCGTCCACAACGCACCCGCCACATCGTCGAGCAGCTCGGCTTCGATCTCCTGGCGGCCAGTGCGCGTGCCTTCATAGCGCTTGATGATCTCGGTGAAGAACACGCCAGGCAAATTGGCGCGGTTGTCGTAGCTGGTGCCGCGGCTGACAATGGTGTCGCTGCGCGCGATGATCGCCTTCAGCGCGGCAAGCGCCTGCGGCGTCGTGGTGATCACCTGCTGCGGACGCTCTCCGAGCCTCAGGCCGAACTGCAGATTATCCCAGGCGGCTTCCAGATGTTTCCATTTCGCCAGCTCGTCGCACCAGGCGGTGTCGTGCTGCGGTCCGCGCAGCACGTTCGGTTCCTCGGCGCTATAGAGCGTCGCCATCGCGCCGTTCCGCCAGGTCAGGCGCCGTTTCGACGGCTCGTATTTCGGCAAATTGTCGGATGGCGAGACGGACAGGAGTCCGCTCTGGCCCTCGACCATCACGTCGCGCGCATCGGCGGCGGTCGAACCCACGAGCGCGATCCGCCGCGCCAGTCCGCGCGCCACGCGGTCGCTGATCCATTCCGCGCCGGCGCGCGTCTTGCCGGCGCCGCGCCCTCCCATATAGAGCCAGGTCGTCCATTGGCCACCCGGCGCCAGCTGTTCCGGCCGCGCCCAGAAATTCCATTCCTGCGGGAGCCGGTCCGACTCGTCTTCTTCGAGCGAGGAAAGGAAATTTGCGAGCGCCGCCGGATCGGAAGTGACGTCGCTCGCGGACGGGAGAGGCGCCGGCATCGCGTGTCCGGCGCTTTCGCTCTCCACCCTGACAGGAAAAGAAAACCCGGCGGCTCGATCGCGAGCGCCGGGCGCACATTTGCAACGTGGCGAAATGAGTAGGGCGTTTGATCAAACGCGTCAAGCGTAAAAACGTGTTTTTCCGAATTATTTTCCGTACACAGAACGTTTTGCTGACGCATTCGCTGATGTTCCCTGATCGCGCTGTGCGTGATATAATTCAGGCAAAGGGGGAGGATCATCGATGCGACGGCATCTCAGGTTGATCGCGTATAGTAGTCTTTGCGGTTTTGTCGCGATGCCGTTTTTGTCTCACGCCTCGACCGACCATCTCTCACCAAACCTAAAACGGGCAGTTGAGTGCATGCTCAGCATTCTGAGAACAACGCCAGGGATAACAGATGTGACAATTTCCGACGATCCCCGCTGGTTTTGTTTAGGATACAGCCCTGCTGAGGAAACGAGATGGGTCGGGCTCACTCAGTTTTGTCTCCAAAGTGAACGCGGCGATCCCAGCGGCCCATACGATTTTACGGGAAGTTTTCCCGGGATTTGGGGGGCCAGAGAAACACCCGACATTCATGTTAGCAAAGGCATCATGGACAAATGGAACGCAAAATGTGGAGTGCGAGCTAATGGGGTGTTTAATTGACGGCACGCACTTAAATTAGGACATTGGCGGGCAAATTCGGACAGTACCGAACAAACGCGTCAAACGGCAAATGCGTTCTGTCAATTTGTATCTGTACACGGACCGTTATACCGACGAGTTCGCTAATGTTCCCTAATCGTCATCATCCGCAACGACCCCTCACCCCCGATTCAGCGGTTGATAGGTCTGTTCCGCGGCCCCTCTCCCACAAGGGGAGAGGG
>DASXMF010000203.1:0-1654 GCA_036495845.1 Rhizomicrobium sp. | reverse complement strand
AGTGGTCGGCTTCGGCCGAATTGGCACCGCGACTGCGCTTCGCGCCAAGGCCTTCGGACTTAGGGTCGTGGGCTACGATCCCTATGTTTCGGCCGGAACCGAGATCGCGATCGGAATCGAGCGCCTAGGTTCGCTCCAAGCGCTCCTGGAGGTCGCCGACGTTGTGAGCCTTCATTGTCCGCTGAGCGATGAAACCAGGGGCATCATCGGCGGAGAAGCTTTTCGACGGATGAAGTCGAACGCAATCCTGATCAATACCGCGCGAGGCCAAGTCGTAGACGTGCCGGCAATGATTGCAGCAATTCGTGAAGGCGTCATCGGGGGCGCGGGCATCGACGTGCTGCCGAAGGAACCGCCCGACCCCGCGGACGAAATCGCGGTCGCGTATCGTGACCTCAAAGCGGCTGGGATCGCCGATCGCCTCGTCATGACCCCACACGCCGCTTGGGCCAGCCCTGAAAGCCGCGCCGACGCCCGGCGTCTCTCGGTCGAAACAGCAATGATGTACCTGGTGAAGGGACACCTGCGCAATCTCGTGAACGGTCCCTTTTTGGCCGCAAGACGCTAGCGGATGCACTACTTGTCTCCATGCGGGGGCCGGATTCAACAATCCAATGGGTTAGCAGGCAGGCCCAGAGCTGCGAGAAGGCCTTTACTTGCTAGATGTGACAACGCCCTTCAACGTTCTGGCTGACGTCGTGAAGGCGCGTGCCCTCCCAGAACTCTTCGGCGCGCTGATTGTGGCGCTCCAGCCGCCATTTCCGACGTTGCCGCGACCGTCGTGGGTTGACGGTCGCATTCCGACGCTCGATTTGGCAATCGGGACGCTCGTCGCCGACCTCCGCGTGGCAAGCCGGTCCCGAACCAACGGCGGGGCTTCGTTCCGGTCGCATCGGTTGAGATTTGGCGCTCTCTTGTAACGAGTGCCAACGGCAGCTATCTACCTCAGACTTGAGACTACGAGCCGAACGCCAGGGCGTCTCGCCCTCGCGCCGGCATCGCAGGTCAAACCGGGAGCGAAACCCATGAAATTCCGTCCATTGCACGACCGCGTCGTCATCCGCCGCATCGAGGGGGAAGATAAGACGAAAGGCGGCATCATCATTCCCGACACCGTTAAGGAAAAGCCGCAGGAAGGCGAGGTCATTGCCGTGGGGCCGGGCGCTCGGGACGAGAGCGGCAAGCTGGTTCCGCTCGATCTCAAATCGGGCGACCGGGTGCTGTTCGGCAAATGGTCCGGCACCGAGGTCAAGATCGATGGTGAGGACCTTTTGATCATGAAAGAATCCGACGTCATGGGCGTGATTGAGGGCGCAACCGCCACGAAGAAGAAGGCGGCCTGACTCCGCCCGCCCCTCATCTCAAACCAGGGAGTGAAACCATGTCCGCCAAAGACGTACGCTTCTCCTCCGATGCCCGCGACCGACTGCTGCGCGGCGTCGATATCCTCACCAACGCCGTCAAGGTGACGCTCGGTCCGAAGGGCCGCAATGTCATTCTCGATAAGTCATACGGCGCGCCGCGCATCACCAAGGACGGCGTCACCGTCGCCAAGGAGATCGAGCTCGAAGACAAGTTCGAGAACATGGGCGCCCAGATGGTGCGCGAGGTCGCCTCGAAGACCAGTGACAATGCCGGCGACGGCACCACCACC
>DASXMF010000202.1:0-1984 GCA_036495845.1 Rhizomicrobium sp. | reverse complement strand
CTCTCGGTGTTTGTACCCAAGACGACAGTCGGTAGTAAACTGTCGGATAATCCATGTGCTTGTGGGGGAGGGCCGGGGTTGAGCTAGCGCGGGGAAGCGCCGGAGCGCTTTCCTTTCGGGGCGCTTCCTCGTGAATCCCTGTGCGAGCCGGCCTCCTTCGACCGACGCAGCGATTGTGGAGGGCGGCTGCTTTCGGCGTCAGGCCGGCAATCGAAACGCGCTGCTGTCGGCGTGCGCGCCGACGCCCGCGCGCGCGATTAGCTGGTCTTCGTGCGGCACCAGCTTCTTCAACTCCGGCATCACTTCGCCCGCGAACAGCCGCAGGTTCGCCTCCGCGAGATCATAGGGCATGCCCGCGTAGCTGAAGACTCCGTTGAAGGCTTCGGCGCCGGTGCGCTCCTGGATATTGACGATCTTCTCGTAGCACTGCTCGGGCGTGCCCCAGACCTGCAGGCCGAGGAAAAATTCGATCATCTTGTCCATCCCGCCCGGCGAACTCGCCATCTCCTGCATCGCCTTGTACGACTCGTAACCGCGCATCCTGGTCAGATGGTCGCCGACGATCTCGTAGTGCTTGGCGACCGTATTCCAGTAGCCGCCGATATACTTTCGCGCCAGCTCCTCGGCGCGATCGGCGTTTTCGTCGCAGTAGGTCCATCCGCCCACGATCGGCGGCGGCGCGTCGGTGCCGTTGACCTCGCGAAACACCGAGCGATAGTTGCCGAGCTCGGCGATCACGGTCTCCCACGGTTTTTGCGGGATGATCAGGATTCCGATCCCGAGCCGCGCCATGATCTCGGAGGATTCGGGCGAGACCGCCGCCGCGTACGTCCGGCCGCGGAACGATTTGAACGGGCGCGGACGCAGGTTGCGCCGGACCTGATGCACGAACTTGCCGTTGAACTCGCAATAGCCGCGCTCGAGACCTTCGAGGATGGTCTGCGCCGCCTCGACGAAGATTTCGCGCGCGTCTTCCTGGTTGACGCCGAAGCCCTCGAACTCGACCCGGCCAAGTCCGCGGCCCAACCCGAGAATCATGCGGCCGTCGGACATATGGTCGAGCATGATCACCTGTTCCGCGACGCGAATCGGGTTGTGCCACGGCAGCACGACCACCATCGAGCCGAGCTGGATATGCCGGGTGCGGCCGGCAAAGTAGGTGAGCATCTGGAGCACGTCGGGGCACATCGTGTAGTCGGTGAAATGGTGCTCGACGCCCCATAGCGACTCGAAGCCGAGCGGCTCGGCCATATCGCCGAAGCGCAGTTCGTTGCGATAGACATTGCGATCGGTGCGCCCCTCGCCGGCGCCCTGAAAGATCACTGCCATTCCGACGTGCATAAAAGGGGCCTCCTTTCGGCCTGAAATATGGAACCGGCGAGCGCCTCGTCGCTGGCGTGGACGATCGCCTGGAGCTCGGAATCCATCTGCGAATAGGGCACTGCGCTTACCCGTGGCGTGCGAAGCTCCTTGTTCGTCGGCTCGAACTTTCGTTTCGCTCCCGCTATCGGTACTTAGTCCCGCGGCCGCTCGAGCGTCAACCCGACCGGCGGAGGCGGAAAAAACCTCCGGAAAAGCGCCAGCCGTCGCTCGAAGTCCGCTCGCCGCGTGTTGCAGGCGGGCGACATCGACTAGGCGTCGGGAGACAGCGGCCTTCGCCGATTGCCGATGAAATACCGCATTTTCCGCTATTCAAAACGATGGTATGCTCTATGCCTCTCGCGCAAGGGCAAGTTGGCTTTAGAATCGTCCAGCCTATGATTTGCGATTTTCCCCATCCCTGCCTGATCCATGATGGATAGTCGCACCAACTTTGGCCGGGTCACGCAGCCGTCAGGAGCGGCGGTCTCCGCCTCGCGCCGCGCCTCGCGATTCGTCGGCTGGCTCCGCGATCCTTCGTGGCTGACGCCTGACCGCATCGCGTTCTATTCAGGGTGCCTGTTGCTGGTCTATGTGATCGCGGCGATAGGGCAGCTGATACATT
>DASXMF010000201.1:0-8437 GCA_036495845.1 Rhizomicrobium sp. | reverse complement strand
GACCGTAGAGCCAGACGATCCAGCCCCCCGCGGCGAGGAAAGTGCCGAACGGAATGCGATCGGACCACGCAAGCCTTCGACCCGCCGCCGAACGCACCAGCGCGAACAGAAGGCCCAAGACCGAGCCCCATAGCAGCACAGATGGCAGGCCCGGCCATGCAACCCAGGCGCCGAGAGCCGCCAGCAGTTTGGCGTCTCCCAACCCCAGGCCTTCGCGTTTTCTGAGACGCCGATAAGCGATCGCGACAAGCGCCAAAACCGCGAAGCCAGCGATCGCGCCGATGAGGTGATCGAGCCAAGTGTCGCGCGCGAGGGCATAGGAGACCGCGAGCCCCGCCGCCAGCAGCGGCAATGTCACGACATCGGGAAGAATCTGTACCCGCCAGTCGATGATTGCGAGCAGCAACAATGCCCAGCCGAACATGCAACCGGCCGCGAGAACCCATCCTGTGGTCTCGAATCCGGCCCAGACGACGACGAGCATCGCCGCAAGTTCGATGAACAGCGCGAACCAACCGATGGGTGCGCGGCAATATCGGCAGCGCCCGTGGAGCGCGAGATAGCTCGCAATCGGAACGAGATCGCGCGGCGCAAGGACATGGCCGCAGCGGTCGCAGACCGAACGCGACAATGCGACAGGGCGCCGCTCGGGAAGGCGCAAGGCCAGCACGCCGAGAAAGCTGCCGATGAACGGCGCCACGACCAGCAGGATCCAGAAGACGGGCATCAGCCGGGATTCGCGGGCGCCGGCCGGCGCAGCACAAACCGCGTGCAGGCGTCTTGCAGGTCGATCTCGACGATTTCGATCCCTTCCTCGCGGCACATATGAGGCACGTCGACAGGCGCGAGCGGATCATCGGCCAGAACCTCGATTGTCTGGCCCGCGGGCGCGCGCTTCAGTGCACGGCGTGCCAGGAGCGCCGGCAGCGGACATTTCAAGCCTCTGAAATCAAGCCTCGGCATCTTTCGTGGACGGGCCGCGCCCTCGGCCCTACTCTTGGCGCGAACCGCAACGGAGGGGCGCGATTCGCCGATGGATGTGCTCTCTGCGGTTTCGCGCGAATCCGTCTATATCGCAAGTCTCGCCCGCACCTTCTGGCGCCTGCGCCACGTCAAGCCCGAATCGCCCGTCACCATCGTCGACATCGTCGAAGCCTGGGCCAAGAGGACTCCCGACAATCCGGCGATCCTCTGCGGCGACGAGGTCATCACTTATCGCGGGCTCAGCACCGCGGCCGACCGCGTGGCTCATTGGGCGCATTCGCTGGGAATCGCACGCGGGGATTGCGTGGCGCTGCTCATGGAGAATCGCCCGGAATTCGTCTCTACCTGGCTCGGGTTGTTCAAGCTCGGCGCGATTGCGGGGCTGATCAACACCAATTTGCGCGGACCGGCCCTCGCCCATTCGATCGGGCTCTGCCACGCGCGGCACGTCGTGGTCGGAAGCGAGCTGACGCGCGAATATGCCGAGGCGCTGCCATTCCTGGACGGGCGCCCCGTGACGTGGATCGCCGGCGGAGCTGCGGCGGACTTCGAGACTCTGGACGCCGCGCTCGCCACCGCTCCTCCTGTCCCCGCAAATCCGGAATGGCGCGCGGGGCTCACCTGCGCGCAGAAGGCCTTCTACATCTTCACCTCCGGCACGACGGGCTTGCCGAAGGCCGCCAATATCAGCCATCTGCGCACGCTCTACATGATGCACGGTTTCGCGGGTGCGCTCGGCGCGCGCGCAAGCGATCGCATGTACGACGTTTTGCCGCTCTACCATTCGGCGGGAGGTATCTGCGCGGTCGGCGTTGCGCTGACCTGCGGCGGCTCCGTCGTGCTGCGCCGGAAATTCTCGGCGCACGAGTTCTGGGACGATTGCGTGCGCTATCAGCCGACCTTTTTCCAGTATATCGGCGAATTGTGCCGCTATCTGCTCAACGCGCCGGCATCGCCCAACGAACGGCGCCATCATCTGCGCGGCATCGTCGGCAACGGATTGCGGCCGGAAATCTGGCAGGCCTTCCAGACGCGCTTCGCCATTCCGAAAATCGTCGAGTTCTACGGCGCCACCGAAGGCAATGTTTCGATGATGAACTATGACGGCAAGGTCGGCGCCGTTGGGCGCATTCCGCCGTATATGCGCGGATACTTCGCCATCCGCATCGTGCGCTTCGATATCGAGAAGGAAATGCCTTTACGCGACGCGCACGGTTTCTGCATCGAATGCGCGGACGGCGAGGTGGGCGAGGCCATCGGCAAAATCACCGGCGAGCCGGGCAGGAACTTCGAGGGCTATACCGAGAGGGCGGACACGGAAAGAAAGATTCTGAGACACGTGTTCGCAGAGGACGACGCCTGGTTTCGCACCGGCGACCTGATGCGCGAGGACTCGCTCGGCTACTTCTATTTTGTGGATCGGGTCGGCGACACGTTTCGCTGGAAAGGCGAAAATGTCGCGACCAGCGAGGTCGCGGAAGCCCTGTCGGTCGTCGACGGCATCCGCGAAGCCAATGTCTATGGGGTGAGCGTGCCGGGCAGCGACGGACGCGCGGGAATGGCGGCGCTGGTCGCGACGGCGGCTTTCGATCCGGCGCGTCTCGCCGGTCAACTGCAGGGCCGGCTGCCGGCCTATGCGCGCCCGGTGTTCCTGCGGCTGATGCCCGAGATGGAGATCACGGGCACATTCAAGCAGCGCAAGGTGGAGCTGATGAAGGACGGATACGATCCGCGCAGGATCGCGGCTGCGCTCTATGTGCTCGATCCGCAAACCCTTGCCTACCGGCCGCTCGACGCCGCGACCTACGACGATATCGCTGCCGGCCGCATGAAGCTATGAGGATGCCGGTGCGGCGCTGAAACAAATATCATGTCCCTGTATTGCCTGCCCTTTCCACCCCTGCGGGGACCCCCCTCCCCCCGGTCCGCGCGAAGCGCGGCCGGAGGATAAACTGCGCGCCGGAGGGGGCCGCAACACATCGCGCCCTCACGGCATCTGCGCCGGCTGGCCGCGCATCCAGATGGAGAAA
Source organism: Rhizomicrobium sp. (assembly GCA_036495845.1). Taxonomy (GTDB): domain Bacteria; phylum Pseudomonadota; class Alphaproteobacteria; order Micropepsales; family Micropepsaceae; genus Rhizomicrobium. The sequence continues at coordinate 5,423 of DASXMF010000201.1, read as the reverse complement.
TCCGGTAACGGTTCCGGATTGGGCTCACCCTTCGACGAGCTCAGGGTGAGGGCTTCTTCCTTCCCCTCATGGTGAGCCTGTCGAACCGGGTGAGCCTGTGGAACCACAGCGAGCGCCGCCTTGCGTTCGGCTTCGAGACGGTTGGCTTCGATGAGGCGTTCGAAGCGGGCCCTCAATGCCCTCTTCGCCGGACCTTCATTGGCGCGCGCTTCCTCGAACTTCTTCAACTCTTCTTCGGTGTAGGGCGTGGTGCGGCTCATCGCCTTTTCCAACTTGGCCCGGATCGAGGCATCGAGGCGGCGGTTGCGCTCCTGCCCTTTCTCCCAGGCGATGCGGCGCAGCTCGTCCTTGTCCGGCTTCATCGCCGCGACCGTCAGCAGATGACGTTCCGATTCGGCCTTCTCTGATTTGACTGCCTGCTCATGACCCTGCGCGGGGTGTCCGGAGCGGGATTCTGCTGCGCTATCCGGCTCGCCCTTCGACAAGCTCAGGGTGAGGGCTTCTTCCTTACCCTCATGGTGAGCCTGTCGAACCACGTATTCGCACCACATGCGAAGCGGCTTTTTTTCTATAATTCCCTGCTCCAGGGAAGCCGCGCCGGGTTCGCTGCCGGAGACTCCCGCCATATCCCGCGGTGCCCGATCGATCCCGGGCCCGCGACGCGGGGGCTTCTCGACCCCGTCCAATATGTCGAGAAAGGAGAAGCCCAGCCGGATCGCCGCGGCCATGCCGCGTACGCCGTCGAGCGCGATGCCTTTCGCCCAGGCCGCCCAGATCGAGCTGCACGGGGTATGGGCCACCGTCTCGGTAGATTCGAACAGGGCCGCTTCCAGCATCTGCGCGAATTGATACCGCCTGGTTTTCTTCGGCCCTCCTCCCGGATGGCCTGCATATTCGCCAGACATGGTCTTCTCCTTTCTTGAGATCGCGGGAGGAGTTAATACCTGTACGGTTATAATGTCAACCAGTTTGGTATATGTTGGGCGCGGCCGAATTTCACCGCTAAAGACACGAAGAGCACTAAGATAAAGAAACAAGGTTTAACGCAGAGGACGCAAAGGTTTCGCGGAGGACGCGGCGGGAAAATCGCGCGCCTTTGGCGCGCAAACTCTTCTCTGCGCCCTCTGCGCATCCTCCGCGTACTCTGCGTTGAATCTTCTCCTTCGTGTTTCGTGGTGAGAGCCCGGCTTAGAATTGCCGGAGCAGCCGGTCGATATAGTCGAGCTCTTCCTTCGGGCGGCCGGGCTGGCTGGCGCGCCTGCGCAATTCCTGAAGGATTGCACGCGCCCGCTGCATCTCCGTCTGATTGGGGAGGCGCGTGTCGCTGCCCGCCCCGCCCATGGCGCCCGCCGCGCGGCCGAGCGGATCTTCGTCTTGCCGGCCGCTGCCGCTCTGTCCGTTCTGCTTCGCCAGTTCCTGCGCGAGCCGTCCCGCGCCCTCCTTCAACGCCTCGAGCGCATTCTTCTGCGCCTGGCCCGCTTCGTCGAATGATTGCGAGCCAAGCGCGTTCTGGGCGTTGCCCATCTCGCGTTCCGCCTCGCCAAGGCTGTCCTGTCCCGGCAGCTTCTGCCCGTTGAGACCCTTTTCAAGGCGCCCGAGATCCTCTCGCAACTTGCCTTGCTGGTTGGCCAGACCCCTGCCCCCGCCGTCCCTGGGATCGCCCGCGCCCTGCCCCTCGCGCAGGGATTTGTCGAGCAATTGCCGCTGACGGCCGATGACGTCGCCGAGCCCCTGGATGGCGCCGCTCAAGGCCTTGTCGGACTGCGCTCCGCCGCCGCCGCTGCCGCCGGATCCCGTGCCCACATGCATGTTCTCAAGCATGTTCTGCAGCAGCGCGAGCATCTCCGCCGCCTTGCCGCGCGCGCCCGTCTGCGCGAGCTGCTGGATCGCCTTCAGCATCGCGTCGAGATCTTCGGATTTCATGACCTTCGCATTGGGCGGCAGCGGACCGTTCGCGCGCTCGCCCTTCTGCGCCAGCGCCTGCAGATAATGCTGCAAGGCTTCGCGATAGCGCTGAAGCAGCGCATCGATCTCGCTCTGCGGCGCATCGCGCGCGAGCGCCTGGCTCAACAGCTGCTGGAGTTGGCGCAGTCTTTCGGCCGCGTCGGACAGTCCGCCCTGTTCGAGCGCCATGGCCATCTGCCAGAGCAGGTCCTGCACGCGGGCAATATCTTCGGCGTGCCGCGCCGCGCGCAGGGACCAGTAGGCGGTGCGCAGGCCGAGATAAACCGCGGGCGCCCCGGCGTAGAATCGCTCGGGCGCGATGGCGAGCGCATCGAGCGCGCGCGTGGCGCGCATCCGCGCATCCTGTCCCTCCAATGCCAGTGTCTGCCGCTGCTCGACGAGGGCGCGCGCCAGCGGATTGACGAAGACGCGCTCGGGCAGGCGCATGTGCATGGGCGCGCTGCGGCCCACCTGGCCCGCACCGTCCTTCGCTTCGAGCACGATCTCGACGTCGAGGCCCGCGAAGGGATGGGCGGTCAGATCGCGGTAGACGGTCTCCGTGACGGTCTTCGCGGAGGCTTCGGCGAGCGGCAGTTCGACGGAGAGTGTCGCATGCGAATTGCGCGACAGAGGCCGGATGCGTGCGTGCACAGCCACGACGCCGTAATCGTCGCCCGCGGTAAAGGAGAGCTTGAGTGCGTCGCGCTCCGTGCGCGAAGGCGGCGCCGCGAAGGCGATGACCGGCGGCTGGTCGGGGATCGCGCGAATTCGCCAGCGCCCGAGCGGATGACCGGCCTCAAGCACTTCGATGCGCGTATCGGCCGCGAGCCGCGCGCTCGCACCCCAGCTGCCGGAATTTCCCTCGGACGTGCTGCCGGATGCCCCGCCCGACGTTGCGCCGAACTCTGGCACGCCGCCGCGCGGCGCCGGCTGCAGGACGAGCCTGGGCGTGGTGCCCTGGCCATGCACGCGCAGCACCAGTTCGGAGCCCGCGGGAACGGTGACCTCCGCGTTCGCGCCGGCCCTCAGATAGAGCGGCGCCCAGCCCGTATAGGCGGGAGGCGTGATCCACGCGTCGAGCACAGCCGCCGGCGCTCCGCCGCCCTCGTCGAATGTCAGAGCGTGAAAAAGACGGCGCTGCCCGTCCGCTCCGGCGAACAGCAGCCCGCCCGCAAGAAGCAGCAACACGAGAAAACGCAGCTGATGCGGATCCCTCGCAGCCAGGCCCGGCTGCGGCAAAGCGAGGCGCAATCGCGTAAGCCGCCGCAGCAATTGCGTGGCATGCGCACGCCACAGGAGCTCGGCGAACGGATCTCCCGCGCCGGCCGCGACGCGATCGTGACGTTCCGTGATCGGACGATGTTCAAGCAGGCTGTCGTGCTCGACACGGCGGGCAGCCTCCTGCCAGCTGGGCGTTCTCCAGCTCCGGAAGCTGCGATGAAGGGCATAGCCCGCCGCGGCCAGCACGCCGAGCAGGAGTAGCGAACGCAGCACGCCCGCGAGCGGATCGAGAAGTCCGAACAGCGCGGCGGCGGCATAGAGGCCGACAATCCCGGTCGCGGGCCACAGTGCGGGCCACACGCGCTCCCACATCAGCAGCAGGCGCGCCGCGGCAACGTAGCGTTCGTGCGGCTCAGCTTTCCGGCGGGAGACGGACGGGTTGGGCGCGCTCGTCATGGTTTATCCGTAGCGGCGCAATGCTTCATCCTTCACCGACGACGCGGGTGGCTTCGCATTGTAGGCGGAAGTCCCCACCGCGCCACTAGGTCCCGCAGCTGGAATCGAGATGAGATTGCCGCCCTTTACCGCATCGGCACGATCTTGTGATCCGCAACGCCGCCTTCGGTTACTCTACCCTCCCCTTGCGGGCATAGGCGCTAACATAGCTCATTCGCATTTACCTCTCCCTTGCGGGCAACGGCTTCCGTTACGCAGGCTGTGTCATCCCCATTTCGCCCCAATGGCGCTGACGCATCCATCCCGGTTTGAAACTGGATCCGACAATCGCTTTCAACCTGCATTCTCCACAGCCGCCCGGCGCGGAAATACAATGGTTATGTGGGTGCCGTTACCGGGCTCCGACTCGAAGTGTAGATCGGCCTTCGCGTTCTCGCGCAGCGACTGAACGATAAGTGCTCCGAGCTTGCCGTGTCTTGGCCATTCGAGGCCGGGAGGGAAGCCGATTCCATCATCGGCGACGACAACCCGGCATAATTTGTCATCGGCCAGATTGTGCAGTGTGATCGTGCCGGCGTCGCGTCCGACGAATGCGTGTTTCAGCGCATTGGTGAGGAGTTCGTTCACCATCAGGCCGGCCGGCATCGCGACGTTCAGCGCCGCCGGATAAGCATCGACTTTCATGTTCAGGCGGATACCGTCGACTCCGTGGCTCCGCATAGCGGTGGAGGCTATTTCGCTGAGGTAAGCTCCCAGATCTATTTGATCGTGGACCGCAGAATCCGACAACAGGTGGTACAGCGCGCTTAGGGAATCGACCCGCCCCGCGAGGCGCTGGAATTGGGCCGTTGAGCCATCCGAGGGTGCGTTGCGCGCTTCGAGCCGGATCAGGGCCGTGATCATCTGAAGATTGTTTTTGACCCGATGCTGAAGCTCGCGGAGCAGAAGGTCCTTCTCGCGTACCCGGGACTCAAGGTCGCCTCCTGCGTGTTCGTGCAGACCTACGTCGACCAGCGCGGCGAGCCGGAACGCGGGATGGCCTTGCTCATCTTCGATGAGGTTCGAATAGGCATCTATGACAGCAGCGCCGTCCCCGGGATTTTCGAACCGAAACGTACCAACAAACTCCGTCCCTTCCGCAATGGCCGCACCGAGCATCCGCTCCGGGTTCTGACCGTCGCGGTGCGCTCCGAGTACGACCCACGCCTTGCCTTCGACTTCGGCGGCACTCTGGCCTGTCAGTTTCTCGAATTCGGGATTGGCATAGACGATTCGTTCACCGCCATTGATCTGCGACACGACGATCGCAATGGGTATTTGATCGAGAAAATTGCGAAAGCGCTCGCTTCCGAGCGCGTCTGCGAGATGCGGCGTTGCGAGCAGATGTTCGACTTCCGATTTTGTCTCGTCGGCAACCATGGTCCCTATCGACCTCGCAAACAGATACCTTTACGGTCGCTTCGGCGCCTGCTGTCCCGATTTCAAATTTCGCATGATCTCGATATCGGGTTCCGGGCGAATTTCGGAATCGGCGGACACCGGCAATCCATCGATTCTGATGTCGTTTCGAAGTTCGCCAGCAGTATGATGTCGATAAATGGGGCGAACTTCGAAACCACGACACTAGTGTTTCAGGTGAGTGTACGCGTCCCCGTCACGGTTCACGAGCGCGGTATCGACGTCGTGGGCCCTTTCAATCTGGCTCAAAACCTCCGTCGCCAGCGCAAGCCAGCGCGCGGCCATGTGGAGATAGGTAGCTCGTCGATGATCGTCGGCGCACTCGTGGGCGAGTCGCAGGGACT
>DASXMF010000200.1:0-21559 GCA_036495845.1 Rhizomicrobium sp. | reverse complement strand
GTTCTGTGAAAGTAATTTTACAAGCCAACTCGACTCAACACTTCGCCGAGGGTCAGGCCTCGGGTTCGTGGCAAACCACTTCGATGTTGTGCCCGTCCGGACCAATGACGAAAGCGGCATAGTAGTTCGCGTGGTAGTGCGGGCGCAGACCAGGCGCACCATTGTCCTGGCCGCCCGATTCCAGAGCCGCGCGGTAGAAAGCCTCGACTTGCCGGCGATTCCCGGCCGTGAACGCCAGGTGAAGATGCGCGGGCTTCTCCCCGGTCTGGTACATGCACAATGAAGACTTGTCGTCCGGGCGGCCAAGCTCGACACCGAACGCCGGCGACCCCTCCGAGACAACAGCTACGCCGAGCGGTTCGAGTGCCTTGAGGAAGAACGTCTTGCTCGCAGCATAGTCGCTGGCTCCGAATTTGACATGGTCAAACATGAGTTCTCCTGAAGAATATTCCGGCGACAGGGGCTGAATTGCATCGCGCTCATTTTCCCGCCAGCAACTGCTTCACCATGCCGCCGGCCTTGCCGAAATCCATGCGCCCCGCGTAGCGCTCCTTGAGCGCGGCCATGACCTTGCCCATGTCCTTCATCGAGGCGGCGCCGAGTTCCGCAGCCGCGGATTTCACAGCGGCGTCCATCTCCTCGTCGCTCATCTGCGCGGGCAGGAAGTCGCGGATGATCGCGATCTCCTCGCGTTCCCCCGCCGCGAGTTCGGGGCGCCCGCCGCTCTCATAGACCGCAACCGATTCCTCGCGCTGGCGGATCATCTTGGCGAGCAGTGTCAGGATCTCGTCGTCCCCGATGCCTTCGCGGCTCTCCTCGCTGCGGCCGGCGATGTCGCGCTCCTTCAGTGCGGCGAGAATCAGGCGCAGGGTCGAGACGCGCTTCGGCTCCCGCGCCTTCATCGCGCTCTTCAGGGAATCGTTGATCTTTTCGCGCAAAACCATGCGTGCATCTCCTCGGGAGGAACCATTGTGCTTCACGAAAGCGGCGGAAAACAATCCGGCTCGCGTTGTCGGCTGCGCCCGCGCCGGTTCGTCATTACTATGAATTTGGCCGCGGCCGCGAGCCGCCATTCAGGGAGAACCCCCCATGCGATACATGCTGCTGATGATTCCCAAAGGCTATGAAAAGGCCGCGCCCGGCACCATGCCGAGCGCCGAGCATGTCGCCGAGATGATGAAGTTCAACAAGGAAATGCAGGACGCCGGCATCCTGCTCGCGCTCGACGGCCTGCATCCGCCGTCCACGGGCGCGCGCGTCACCTTTGAAGGCGGCAAGCCTCTCGTAACCGACGGACCGTTCGCGGAGACAAAGGAAGTGCTCGGCGGCTACTGGATGATCCGCGTGAATTCGAGGGAGGAGGCGATCGACTGGGCGAAACGCTGCCCCGCACGCGGCGACGAGATCATCGAAATCCGCCAGGTGCACGAGATGGAGGATTTCCCGCCGGAAGTCCGCAAGGCAGCAGGCGGGTGAGGGGAGCCCGCCGCCGCGGGGAAACAATCCGGTTCTGAACGGCCCCGATACCAAAGTACCAACTTCTTGTGGTAGGTGACTCGTTTTCCAAGAAAACTTTAACGCGGGGTACGCGGCCCGTTTTCGCTCTTCGAGCTTCGGCGGGTCTTGTGAGTTCGTTGGTCCGCCGAAGCCTTGGCGTAGGCGGAAGGATGCGCGGAGGACGCAGAGGAAATTCTCGCGCGCTCGGCGCGCAAGTGGTTTCCCGCGTCCCTTGCGCAGCCTCTGCGTCCTCTGCGTTAAGCCTTTCTTCGTGTCACCCATCTCCGGATTCTGGTAATGGATTGATGGAGGCGGCGAGTCGAACGCAGCCCGATTCGCAATTGCGCCTCGGATCCGGGAGAAATAGTGCATGCGGCTGGCAATTGCGCCGATCATTGCAATCGTTCTTGCCGTATTGCTGGCGCTCGGACTTGCCAGCGATTTCCTGGTCGACCGGGCGTGGTTTTCCTCCATCGGTTATTCGCAGGTCTTCTGGACCAGCATCGCCGCGAAGAGCGCGGTCTTTGCCGCGGTGTTCGGCGCAACGGCGGCGATCGTCTGGCTGAACGGCATTCTGGCGATCCGCCTTGTCGGCCTCTGGCGCCGCCCCGCCGAGCTGCCCTGGGATCAACTGGGCAGCCAGCATCCGCTGGCCATCATCGAGCGCCTTCTGCGGAAGACTCCATGGCGCGCGCTCGTCGGCGCCGCGTCGCTGCTGATCGCGATTCTCGTGGCGCTCGGCTGGAGCGACAGCTGGAGAATGGTTCTGACGTTCCTGTTCCAGGTGCCGTACGGAAAGTCCGATCCGGTTTTCGGCCAGGACATCGGCTTCTATCTGTTCTCGCTGCCCCTTCTCGTCGCACTGAAGAACTGGTTGCTGCTCGTTCTGGTGTTGAGCGCGGGCGTTGCCGCTCTCGTCTATTGGTCAAGCGGTGCGCTGGTCCTTGGCGGCCGGCGGCGCCTCGTTTCGGGCACCATGATCGCCCACTTCTCGGTTCTGCTGGCGCTCTTTTTCGCCGCCGAAGCCTGGTCCTTCTGGCTCGCCCGCTATCTGTTGCTCTATCGCGACAACAACGTGGTGGTGGGCGCGGGCTACACCGATCTGCATGTCAGGCTGCCGGGCCTGAATGTGCTGATCGTGATCGCCGCGGGCGCTTCGCTTGCCTCGTTTGCCAATGTCAGCTGGCGGCGGCTGCGGATCGCGGCGATCTGCGCGGCCCTCGTGTTCGGCACGTCATGGTTCGTTCTTCCGCTCGCCGCCGCGCTATTCGAGCGCGTCATCGTCAAGCCCAGCCAGCTCGAGCGCGAACAGCCCTACATCGCGCGCAACATCGCGCTCACGCGCGAGGCCTACAAGCTGGCGGCCGTGGTGGTGAAACCGTTCCCGGCCGAGGAACAGCTCACCGCGCAGTCTCTCGCCGACAACCGCGCCACCATCGACAACATCCGGCTGTGGGACCGCGATCCGCTGCTCGACACCTATGCGCAGCTCCAGGAAATCCGCACCTACTACAAATTCAACGATGCCGACATCGACCGCTACGGGCTCGGTGGCGCCTATCAGCAGGTGATGTTGTCGGCGCGCGAGCTCGAACCCGAGCGCCTTCCGCCGAACGCGCAGACCTGGGTCAATCTCCACCTGCTCTTCACGCACGGCAACGGCGTGGTGATGTCGCCGGTGACGCGCACCTCGCCGGAAGGCCTGCCGATCCTTTATCTCAAGGACATTCCGCCGGTTTCCTCTGGCGGGCCGCCGGTCAGTGAACCGCGCATCTATTTCGGCGAAAGCGCCGCGCCGTATGTGATCGTGAAAGCCGGCATCCCCGAATTCGACTATCCGAAGGGAAGCGCAAACGTCTACCGCACCTATGACGGCGCCGACGGCGTGGGAATCGGAAGCCTTTCGCGGCGGGCGCTGTTCGCCTGGTATTTCGGCGATCCGAACATTCTGCTCAGCCAGTATGTCACGGCCGAAAGCCGGATCATGTTCCGGCGCAATATCCGCGAACGCGCGTCCCGGATCGCGCCGTTTCTGAGTTTCGACCACGATCCCTACATCGTGGTGAGCGGCGGAAGGCTCTACTGGATTCTGGACGCCTACACGGCCAGCAACTGGTTTCCCTACGCGCAGCGGATCGGGGAGAGTGCAACAAACTATATCCGCAATTCCGTCAAGATCGTGATCGACGCCTATAACGGCACAACGGAATTCTATGTGTCCGACCCTGCCGATCCGATCGTCAGAACCTGGCAGCGCATCTATCCCGGTCTCTTCAAGCCGTTTGCGGCGATGCCGGCGGACCTGAAGAACCACACGCGTTATCCGGAAGATCTGTTCTACGTGCAGGCGCAGATCTATCGCGCCTATCACATGGACTCTCCCGAAGTGTTCTACAACCGCGAGGATCTCTGGCAGTTCCCGCGCCAGCCCAACGAGATCGACGACGTCAGCGACAACAGGATGGCGCCTTATTACATCAACATCCGTTTGCCGGGCGAGACGCGCACCGAATTCGTTCTCATGTTGCCGATGGCGCCGAGCCAGCGCGAGAACATGATCGCCTGGCTCGCCGCGCGCTGCGACCAGCCCGATTACGGCCGGCTCCTCGTCTACGAGTTTCCGAAGGACAAGCTCGTCTACGGGCCGTTCCAGATCGAGGCGCTGATCAACCAGAACACCGAAATTTCCCAGCAGATCACGCTGTGGAACCAGAGCGGCTCGCGCGTCATTCGCGGCAACATTCTGGTGGTTCCGATCGGCAACTCGATTCTCTACGTGACGCCGCTCTACCTGCGGGCGCAGTCGGGACAGATGCCCGAACTCGAGCGCGTGATCGCCATCTATGGCAATCGGGTGGTGATGGAAGAGACGCTCGGCGAAGCGCTGGCCGCCCTCTTCAAGGCGGCGCCGCCTGCAATCGCACCGCCGGCCGCCGCTGCACCGAATGCGGCAGCAGGCGGTTCGTCGGACCGGGCGCGCGACGCGCTCGCCCATTACGACCGCGCGCTCGCCAGGCTGAAATCCGGCGACTGGAGCGGCTTCGGCGCGGAACTCGACGCGCTGGGGGCATCGCTCCAGCAAATGAACCAGCATCCGGGGCATTAGCTTAGTGTCCCTTGAGTCATTGCCCACTTTTTGTTTGGCATCCGACCCAGACCGGTCGGGAAACCTCCCGCCTCAATGGCCGCCACTGTCGACGGCCATTGAACGGGATGCCGACCGAATTTTTCAGTTCAGCCGGTCGGCCTTGCTCATGCCGGTGACTTCGTTGGCGAGATTTCCATTTGTGTCGTAGAACTTGGCGTCGAAGGTGCCGCTATAGACGTTGCCGCCACTGTTGACCTTGTTGATCTCGGTCAGATTGAGCGTGCCGGTCCAGTTTCCGTTCAGGTCGTAAAGCCAGTCGACATGAGTGAGCAGGTTGACGTGCTTTCCGTCCTGCGCCCACGCGCCGAGGCAGATTGCGCCTGTCGCGGGCGGAAGGTTGCCCAGTTCCGTCTCGGTGCCGTCGCCTTGCCAGCGGTCGAACGCTTCGAAGAAGAGCGAGCCGTTGCTCTGGGTATGGATGACGTGCCAGAGACCGACGATCGAGGTGCCCGACCGGCTGTTGGGGTTGTTGCTTGCCAGCATGGAGGCGGGCAAGGTCGTCGGGGCAACATGCTTGCCGTAATCCTTGTTGAGCAGGGGATTGCAGGCTTCGGCTGAGACCGTGCCGGCGGCAAGAGCCGTGATGGCGATCGTCGCAATAGTAAAACGCGTCATGACTATGCTCCTCGTTTGGCCGGCGCCGACCATCGACGCCGTTCGGCGAGTGCTGCGGCCGCGCTCGTCCGGACTTACCCACTCCGAAGGCATGGCCTAATATCCGGGAGCCGGGAGAGGACCGGTCCGGGGTTTCGGCGAATGCTTTCGGCGTTTATGCCGCTCGAACTTCTGTTGCGCAGGCCGCATCGGCTCGCGCGAACAGTGGGCGCTTGCACCCGCGCCGCCGAAAGGATCGCAAACCGACCTGTTGCCGATCTCTTGCCGACTCGGCAGGCCAGAACATGAATCTTCGCGGGGCAATGCTGAAACCGGCCGGGCCGACCGCCCTGGCCCAGGAACCCGACTTTGCATTGGGAAGTCTGACCGTTTCGCCCTCGCAGCTCGAAATCCGGGCGGGTACTAAGCGGGAAACGATTCAGCCGCGCGTCATGCAGGTTCTGACGGTGCTCGCGCAGCGCCGTGGCGAGGTGGTCTCGCGCGACGATCTGATCGCGATGTGTTGGGGCGGACGTGCAATCAGCGAGGACGCGATCAATCGCAGCATCGCCGGCGTGAGGCGGCTGGCCGATTCGAGCGGCGCATTTTCTATCGAGACAGTGCGGCGCGTCGGTTATCGGCTCGAACAAACAGGATCGGTCGTCAGTGAAGTTCCTGCCGCACCTCCCCGGTCAGGCGAAATCGTTCTGGCTGTCCTTGCCTTCGACAATCTCTCCGGCGATGCGGAGATGGCCTATTTCTCCGATGGCGTGTCGGAGGAGATATTGCAGACTGTGGCGGGCAATGGCGGACTGAAGGTGATCGGGCGCGGTTCGAGCTTTCAGTTCCGGGGTGCGGACAAGTCTGCTGCGAAGATTGCAACGGCGTTGAAGGCTACCCACATTCTCGACGGTTCCGTGCGGCGCAGCGGAAGCCGCGTACGCATCGCCACCAACCTCGTCGAGTGCCGCAGCGAGACCACTCTATGGACAGACCGCTTCGATCGCGAGCTGTCGGATGTCTTTGCCGTGCAGGACGAAATTGCCTCCGCCGTCGCCGCCGCACTGAAGGTCACGTTCGGGCCGATGGGACAGACGGATGTCATTGATCCGCGCGCTTACGATCTCTATCTCAGAGCGCTGGAAATCAGGAACCGGGGACTCGAGGCTCACACGCGGCTTGCCGTGATCAGGCTGTTGCACGAGGCGACGGAGCTCGCTCCGGGATTCGCACGGGCCTGGGCATTTCTCGCGACCATGCAGGTGGGATTTCTTCGCTTTGAGGAACCCGAGCCTTCCCTCAACTTCACTCGCGCCGACGTCGTCGCGGCAGCCAAGACCGCTCTCCGGCTAGATCCGCGGCTGGGAAGCGCCTATCAGGCGCTCGGCCATCTGGAACCTTTCGGCTGTTATGCGCAACGAGAAGCGCTTCACAGGAAAGCGCTGTCGGTCGCACCGAACGATCCGACGGTTCTCACCAATGCCAGTCTCTTCTTTTCCGAAATCGGACGCGCGCGGGACGCCGTGACCTACGCCAGACACGCCCACGACGTCGATCCGATGTATCCGTGGTCCGCAAACTGGTACGCGAACTCGTTGGACTATGCAGGCCGCATTGAAGAAGGCCGCGCCCTGTGGGAACGCCTCTACGCCCTGTGGCCGGATAACGAACTGATTTCTTGGAACGTGATTGCCGAAGCGGCCGCACGTGCCGACTGGCGCTGGTTCGATGAACTGGTCGACGCAGCAGAAAAACGGAAGTTCGATGCTCCAACATTTCGCCGTGTGATCACCTACGGCCTCGCGCTGCGCAACGCAGGACCGGACATCCAGGCGCGCGCAGTGAAGCGCGCCCGCGAAACACTGAGCCGAACGGGCATCCTGCCGCAATCCAGTTTCATATTGTGCTATCGATTGGGCCTGACGGATGAAACCTTCGAGCTGATCGATCAGTCGTCGTTTGCCTACGTGTTCGATCCGGAACTGCGTACACCCAACGGTAGAGTAGATGACGGCCTGATCTTTTCCGTTCTCCACAACGCGGAAATGATGCGCGACATCCGCTTCGTCGGTCTCTGCGCCAGACTCGGCCTGTGCGACTATTGGGTGAAGAGCGGACGCTGGCCCGATTGCGCCGAGGCGGCTGCGCCCCACTACGATTTCAAGGCCGAAGCGCGAAGGCTGGCGGCGGCGTAGCATGGGGCCAGCGCGGAGCTCAACGCGCCGGGGGCATCGCTCCAGCAAATGAACCAGCACCGGGGGCACTAGGGGCGTGCTTTTATGGTGTCACGCGCAAGCAAGAAGAAATTTGAAACGCCAAGACGCCAAGAAGCAATCGCGCGCTCATCCTCAATTGAATTCTTTCGCGAGTCCGTCGCCGTCAGGGAAGAACCTTGAACTTTCGCAGCGTCGTGAGATTTCCACCCGGCGCGAGTACCGTCACCTTGGCGGTGGCTGCACCCGAAGGAACGGTCGCAGTGATGTAGGTATCGCTCGCCACGGTGAACGACGCCGCGACGCTTCCGAAATCTACGCCGGTGGCACCGCTAAATCCCTGCCCCAGAATTCCGATGGTGGTGCCCGGCGCGCCCGCCCACAGAGTGAGCGCGGCGAAGGGCTTCAGGCCGCCGTCATAGCTGAACAGCACGCCGTCGGCACCGTTCAGCGAACCGCCCTTGGCGGCGAGACCATAGATGATGCCGCTGGTATCGAGCGTGAGCGTCGCTTCCGGATAGGCTCCCGTCGGATAGTCGAACTGGTGGAGCGCCGTAAGCCTGGTTCCTGTCGTGTTGATCTTGTAGAGGGTTCCGTAGCCGTTGATGCCGCCGGCCGACGTGACACTGTAGAGGTCGTTGTCGCTTCCCTGAACGAAGCCGGCCAGGGAATACGAGCCTTCTTTCGTGGTCTGGAAATTATGCAGAATCGCGAACGCGCCATTGGCCGACAGCTGATAGACGGTGCCCTGGTTGGCGGTTCCGTCGGCCGAAGTGGTTCCATAGAATTTGCCGTCGGCGGCCTGCATGACCGGGCCGATCGGAGTCGTGCCTTCTGTCGAGGGGTCGAAGCTGTGAACGATCTTGAGCTTCCCTCTTGTGGATAGCCGGAACACGGTGCCTGCATTGAAATCGCCGCCGCCCATCGTGGTGCCGTAGAAATTTCCGTCATTGGCCATGACGAGCGGTGCCTGCGTTTTCGACGGAAGCGTTGCGATGACGGAGAATTTTCCGGACGGCGCGATCTTGTAGACGCGCCCCGGGTTGGAGCCGGTGTCCGTCACGCCGTAAAGGTTCCCGTCCGGGGTCTGGACCGGCGGAGCCCAGGGATAGGCGCCATCGGACCCGTCGGAGAATTCATGGAGGACGGACACGCTTCCGCCCGACAGCTTGAAAGCCGTGCCTTTGCGCTGGGATCCTCCGTTGGTGGTCGTACCGTAAAAGGCGCCGTCAAATCCCAAAGTCAGTCCCGATTGCGGGCCATAACCGTCGTCGCCGTTGAAACGGTAAAGCGTCGTGAACCCGGCGGGCGGCGCAAAGCTGAAGACGGTGCCGTAACTCGAGATGGAGGTTCCGCTCTGCAGCGTGCCGTAAAGGACCCCGTCCCACCCTTGCGCCATCAGCGCCGGCATGCCGGGATTGCAGCCATCCGTCGCGCAGTTAAAATTGTAGAGTTCGGTATAGGTGCCTGCACGGGCGATCGGCGGAAACGCCGAGAGAGCCAATATCGCGAGCGATCGAATCACCCGACGTGACGAAACGAAATCCGTGAAGTTCATGGGGGCACCTTTTTTGTCCGGGTCGAAGCGAGAATTTGCGGGACAGAATAGGCGGCGTTTTCCGCTTCCGCTTGGACGGGGGCGAAGCGAAATAGGACGGAAGCGAGATCTCGTGTAATATTGACGGCGTGGAGTTCGGGGCTCCGTCGCATGTCGCAGGCCCAGCCGTATCCGGGTGATTCACAGGCGCCTTTTGGAAAGGGTCCTGCCGGATTCCAGATATCTACAGACGAACTTCCGAGAAATCGCCGGCTGCCGGCGATCAATGACCGGCTGGCGCAGGCTCCCTTTGGCACCCAGATCGAAGTGCTGGGCGATCAGCCGCTTCGCGGCCTGCTTGTCGAGCGGTCTTTACCCGGTCTCGACCTGAACTGGTCGCGCAATTCTCCCATTCGGGTCACGCGGGCCGGCCCCCTCCTGACGCGTGGCTCCGACAACATATTGCTCCAGCTGGTGACCTGCCCTCGCAGCTCGACGCAATTCGGCAGGGAGTTTTCGCTCAAGTCCGGAGAAGGGATGGCTGTCGGCAATGCCGGACCGGGATGCTCGGCCTATCCATCGCCATCCAAGCAGGTTTCCGTCATTGTCTCGCAACACGCGCTGCGCCCATTGCTCCGCGACCGGAGCACGCATTTTGTTCGGCTCGTGCCACCAGACAGCGGCGCACTCCAATTGCTGGTGGGCTATCTCGACGCCTTGAAGAACGCGATCATTCCGCCGGAACTGGAACACACGATCGTCGCGCATGTGCACGATCTCATAGCTGTCGCGCTTGGCGCCACGCCGGACGGCGTCGAGATCGCCAATGGCCGCGGCGTTCGCGCGGCGCGGCTGCGCGCGATCAAGAGCGACGCACTTAAGGGTCTTGCAGGCGATCTGTCGCTCGGCGCCCTCGCTGCGCGGCACCGGCTCACGGAACGTTCCGTGCAGATGCTGTTCGAGGATGCCGGCACTACGTTCACGGCATTCGTGCGCGATCAGCGGCTCGAACGCGCACGCCGCATGCTGGCGAGCCCGCGCTTCGATCATTTGCGCATCACCGATATCGCGCTCGAGGTGGGCTTCGGCGACATTTCCTATTTCATCCGCGCGTTTCGCCGGCGTTTCGGCCTGTCGCCGGGCGACGCGCGCGGCCGCCCCTTGACGAATGGAAAGCAAGGCTGAGGCACGGAAACCGGTTACGATGCCGCGACCGGAGTGGGAGGGGCCACGCGCCCGTCATTGCGTTTCCCGTTGCGGACAACGTGAAAAGCCATGAAGCCCGAACCCGCCGGCAGTGTTTCGGTGGTCCAGTCCTTGTGAGTCTGGGTCTGAATCGATCTGCTGATGTTCATGCCGGCGACGAAAAGCTGGGCGCAGGCTTCCGCGTCAGCGGCGGCCTCATGATGATTGAGGGCGATCCCCAGCTTGCGGCACGCCGTGTCGAGCCTGTGGTTGGGCCATTGCGGCCAGCATTTGCGCGACAGCGCTACGGTGCAGCCGTACCAGCGCGGCGCCGGCACGAATTTTCCGAATCTCGCGCATGCGAACAACACCCGCATGTCGAACGAGGCGTTGTGCGCGACGACGATGTCGGCCCGCTCCCAAAG
The DNA here is from genome assembly GCA_036495845.1 of Rhizomicrobium sp. GTDB lineage: Bacteria > Pseudomonadota > Alphaproteobacteria > Micropepsales > Micropepsaceae > Rhizomicrobium. The sequence goes on along the minus strand of DASXMF010000200.1, from coordinate 10,960 downwards.
CCGTGCGAAGCGCGGCCAGACCTCGTCGAAGCTGGGTTGCGCCTCGACGTGTTTCCATTCGATCCCGTGCAGGTAGCTGAAATGGAAATCGTCTCCGGTGTAGGGACGGATCAGCGACGATTCCCGCGCCACGATCTCCGGTCCATCGAGAAGAACGGCTCCGAGGGCACACGCGCTCTGCGGCTCGAAATTCGCCGTCTCGAAATCGATTGCCAGCACGGAATTGCAGTTCTTCGGTTGCTTCGGCGGCTCGATCCCCATCGCACCCTCTGCACGCACTCCAATCAGTAAGCCGATACGCTATCGCGCTTCAATGCGTGCTTGACCGTAGCCCACAGCATTTCTATTTTCCCGAAAATTCGAGGCCCCCCGATGACGGACAGCACGACAACCTCCGCCGCATCCGCGGCGGGAATGTTTGCGCGCGCCAGCGCGGTGCTGGTTCTGGCCGATGGAACGGTGTTCGAAGGCCATGGCTTCGGCGCCGAGACAAGCGCGATCGGCGAAGTCTGCTTCAACACGGCCATGACCGGCTATCAGGAAATCCTCACCGATCCCTCCTATGCGGGCCAGATCGTCGCCTTCACCTTTCCCCATATCGGCATCGTGGGCACGAACAGCGAAGACATCGAATCGCTCACCCCGGCGATGCGCGCGCTGGTGGTCCGCGCCGACGCCGGGCATCCTTCGAATTGGCGCTCGCTCTCCGCACTCGACCGCTGGCTCAAATTGCACAACATCCCCGGAATTTCAGGCATCGACACCCGTGCGCTCACCGCGCGCATCCGCGAACTTGGCATGCCGCACGGCGTGGTGGCGCACGTGTCGGGCGGAAGATTCGAGGTGCCCGCGCTGATCAAGGAAGCGCGGGATTTTCCAGGGCTCGAAGGGCTCGATCTCGCGAAGGACGTCACCTGCCGGCAGACCTACGCCTGGCGCGAGACGCCGTGGCAGTGGGGAGTGGGCTACGGTGAACAGAAGCATCCCTCCTGGCGCGCGGTGGTTCTCGACTACGGCGTGAAGCGCAACATCCTGCGCCAGCTCGCGGGCCTTGGCGCGGCGATTACCGTGCTGCCGGCGAACGCGACCTTCAACGACGTCATGCGGCACGAGCCGGATGGCGTGTTGCTGTCCAACGGGCCCGGCGATCCCGCGGCAACCGGCGATTACGCCATCCCGACCATCGCCTCGCTGCTCGATCGCGGCGTTCCCGTGTTCGGCATTTGCCTCGGTCATCAGATGCTGGCCCTGGCGCTGGGCGCCGCGACGCGGAAGATGGCGCAGGGCCATCATGGCGCCAATCATCCGGTGAAAGACCTCGAGACGGGCAAGGTGGAGATCGTGTCGATGAATCACGGCTTCACCGTCGACGGCGCGACGCTGCCCAAAGGCGTGCGCGAAACCCATGTGTCGCTGTTCGACGGCACCAATTGCGGCCTCGCGCTCGACAACCGTCCGGTGTTCTCCGTGCAATACCACCCGGAAGCTTCGCCGGGCCCGATGGACAGCCATTATCTCTTCACCCGCTTCGCTCAAATGGCGAAAGACGGCGCTTGAATTCAATCTTTGGAGGAAGGTCGAATTTCTTTCTCGGATTCCGATAGCTGCTGAGCACGCGCCCAAATAGCGGGACGTCCTAACGCGTCCATGGGGCTGTCCACTCTCGTCCGCAGTCCTTCGAGCCATCAGCCCACTCTTTGACGCGCCGGCCAAACGCCGGGACGTCCGGGTACGGTGCGGTGAATGTGCGAACATGGGAGCCGTCTTCGGCAGGAGCGATATCGACCACGCCCCAGAAGCGTGGAGATTGCTCGCCTTCGGCAACCCACGGAATAGTGGCTGTCTTCGTGCCGCCATCGAAAGTCGGCTCAATCGTCATGTAATCCCATCTGTTCAGCGAATATTCCATGCACTTCTTGAACATCTCGATTTCCTCGAGATACACCGTTCGTGGTCGCGCGAGAGTATCGAATTCCAGTGCCGTTCCGGGATTGCTCCGAAGATCATCCAAGGTTGCAGGCGCGCATGCCCACAAGCAAATCGATGCGCTCACAACAAAACAAAGTGTTTTGGCGGCAACCATGCGAATAGCTCCGTTTCCAGGAACGAGCATTTTATCTTCAAAGTGAAGATTGATCTCGCGAGCAGGCCCCGTTTCCACAACTTTGCGAGGATGACGAAAACGCGGATGCGTCAGGGATAAACCAGCTTTCCCCCGCTTCGGCGCAGGAACGGCGTGAGCGTGTGCGGCTTTGCGGTAATGCCGCTCACAATATGGCGGACTGTCCAGCCTTGCAGCACCAGCGCGTCTGCAACAAGTGAGCGGTGGCAGCGCCATGGTACGGCTTCGGCGCACATGATGGCCGAGCGTCTCGTTGCGGTGACTTTTTCCAGTGTCGAGAGGCCGGACGCGAACTCCTCCGTCGCCATGTGGTCGGCGAAACTGCGGAACGACGCATTCCGCCAGCCCGTGTTCGGCGAATCCTTTCGCGCATGCCGCAGTCCGCCGAGAGCGGGCAGCCAGCGATAATTGATCCGCCGTGCGCGCAAGCTGCGTGCGAGAGTTTCGCGCGCGAATTGCGGATTGTGTTTCGATTTCGGAATCGAGCGCACATCGACGATCTGTGTGATCCCGTGCGCGCGCAGGAGCGCGAGGAACGATTCGAAGCTCCGGCTGGAGTGTCCGATCGTGTAGAGCGTCGGGCGCATGGTTCGAAAACTCCCGCAGCTTGCGGAGGTTCGGTTTCCCTGCGGGCTTAGTGCCACTCCCTCAAGGGGCGGGCGGAGATTGCTGCGCGGATGCCGGAGGTGCGGACGGCGCGGCAGATGTGGGCGCCGCGGCTGCCGCAGGCACCGGTCCGGACGCGGCCGCCGCCGGAGCGGCGGGCGAGGGATTAGCAGCCACCCAGGTGTCGATCGACTTCGTCAGCGTGTCCCGCTCGTCGCAACTGTCGGGGCACAGCCGGACGAGTTCGGCAAGTTGCGCGCGCGCCGAGGCGACGTCGTGCATGTTCAGATAGAGCTCGCCCAGATATTCGTGCGCGCCCTTGTGATCGGGATCCTCGGTCAGCGCCTTCTGGTACCAGGCAAGCGAACCCGGATAGTCGCCGACCATCCTGTGCGTGTAGCCGAGATAATTCAGGATGTCGGCATTGTGCGGGCGCTCGGCGACCGCCTTGTCGAGATACGGAATGGCGTCGGCATATTTCTCATGGCGGATCAGGCGTAGCGCCACGCTGTAATCGTCGAGCTTGGTCGGCATCGACATCGAGTTGAAGCCGCCGCCATAGCCGCCACCTCCGCCACCCATTGCCAGCAGGGCCGAAGGCAGGGTCGCGACGGCAAGCGCTGCCACGGCGGCCAGATGCAGTTTGCGCATGGATCAATCCCCGACGAGCGATCGGGCCAATGCTACCACAAGCGCTCTTCGGCGGCGAACACGCTTCCGCGAGCTACCCGACCGAAGAGGTCAGGATACTGACAAATCTTGCGCAGTAGCGGGGAGCAGAACGGAACCGCCCGCGCGGCCGCTAATTGTCGTCGTCATCGTCGTTGTTGTTATTATTGTTGGCATTATTGGCATTATTGGCATTATTGGCGTTGTTGACCGCGGCGTTGTTGGCATTGATGCGCGCGGCGACGTTGGGCGGGAATCGCGCCTGCATGGGATTCAGCACGCCGTTTTGAGGTCCGTTCGGCGGTCCGTTCGGCGTCTGCGGCCCCGGCTTGCCACCGGATAGCTTGATCTCCTGTTCGCCGCCGGCCGATCGCATGGCGACCTGGTCGGGATCCACGCGCGTAACCTGCCAGCCTTCAATGCTGCCGCCCACGGGCACGCCCACTGCGAGGGGCGCGGAAGCCGATCTGAACATGGCCACCCGCGTCTCTCCATCGAGAATCACGCCGATCAGCGACAGATCGGCAGGCAGGCTGTTCGAATTTGCCGCGCCGGGCTCGGTGGGCCCGGTCACGCGCGTGCGCAGTGGATTGAACACCAGGCGCTCGTCGACCTCGGCAAATGCCTGCTTCGGCGGCGCTTCGAAGCGCGCGGGCGGCGTGTCGTCCACCGGTTCGGTGGGCGCTGCCATGGCCTGGGCCTCGGGGATCTCCGGCAGAGGCGCAAAAAGCATGTAGGCGAGCAGGACCGCGAGGAGCCCGCACAAAGCGGTCAGCGCAACCTGCGCCGCATTGAGCTTCACGTTCATCGCGACCCCCGCCAGCGGAAGGCATGAATGGTCCAGCGCATTTCCATGGAAGGATCCGCATTGGTCTGCGGATTGGTGGGGCGCCAGTTCGGCGGCATCACGAAATCCGCGCTATCGACGAAATAATAGGGCGTGTGGGTCTCCACCGCATAGACGAGCGAACTGAAACGCGAAACCGGGATCGTCAGATCGTATTGAATCGCCACGGAATCGAAATCCTTCACCTTGGTCGGCGTAAGCAGCTGCGCGGAGAGCAGCGAACCGCCGTTTCTGTCGATCAGCTCCTTCATGTCGCTTTGCAATTGCGCCTGCGCCAGTGCGGCGCTCTGTGCGGTCAGCAGTCCGGGCACGGATTTTGCGCCCTGCTGGAGCGCGGCCAGCCGCGCCGAGAGCGCGGGGCGCAGCGCATCCTGGGCGCGATACGCGGCGAGTTGCGCCAAAGCGTCCGCGCGGTCCATTGCCTGGGCCCGGAACAGCGCTCCAACGGGCAGCGCGACAATGAGGGCGAACAGCACGATCACGGCGCCCACCGCGATGAACGCGCCCTTGCGGCCGCGCAGGAAAGCGGGAGCCGTCATTTCTTTTGCGCTCCCTTGACGTCGAAGGAGAGATCGAAGCGCTCGAGCCCGTTGGGCGCGCTTTGCAGCGGCGCCATGAATTGCGCATTGGCGAACATCGGCGAACGGTCGACGACACCGACCACGTCCGACGCCGATTTCGAGAATCCCTGGATGTGGATTCTCCCGCCGTCGAGCTCGAATTCCGTGAGCCAGGTGCCGTCGGGCAAGACGCGGGTCAGCTCGGAGAGAATGGCGAGAAGGAAGGGCGCGCGCTTCTGCTCGAGGGGAAATTCGATCTGCGACCTCACATCGCCAATCTCATGGAGGAGGCGATGAACGATTGCCGCGCGGCTTCCAGCCGCGTCGACTTCGCCTGACAGCTGATCCGCCGCGGAAGCGCCGCGCAGATAGGCGGCGAAGACAACCGCGATGCCGAGCAGGACAACGGCGGCGGCGAGCGCGACCACGTTCCACTCCCGCCATTTGAGTCGCAGCCAGGCGCCGCGGTCGAGCGGAAAGGAGCGCCAGTCCGCTTCGCGCGGATCGCCGGCGAAGCGCAACGCGCCCACCCTGAGGCCCGCGGAGCGGGCAAGTGCAATGGCGGAATCCACGGTGCTGCGCTTGACGATGCGCAATTCGATGTCGACCTGCTTCCGGGACTTCGCCGATTCCAGCACGTTGAAATCGTAGTAGAGGCGGTCGGCTTCGATCGGGCTGAGCCGTTCGAGCTCGAAGGGAACGGCGCGCGCGAGCGTCGCCCGGCTCGCCGCGGGAAGCTCGAATTTCCGGCGCAGCACCCAGTCGTCGGCAAGCTCGATTGCGACATCGGTCGTACCCCGCGGCACGAGTTCGGAGGCGGCAAGCAGGGAGGAGATTTCGCGCGCACTGTTCTCGCCTTCGCCCGTGGCGCGTCCGATCTCGTGAACGTCGTCGCCAGCCAGGAGATTGACGCGCACCTGGTCGGCATCGACGCCAAGCAGCACCAGTTCTCCGCCGCGCACGAGCCGGCTGGCGAGCGCCTCCCGCACAAAGTGCGAAAGTTCGCGGCGCCACTCGGACAGCAGCTCGCCCGCGATCCCGCGGAATTCGCCGACGGAATTGGAGAGTGTTGGCGTTGCCATCAGCGGCCCTGACAATATTTGGAAAGTTCGTCGAAAACGCATGCCTCGTCGACATCGATACGCGGCGAGGCCACAAGGTCGGGCCACTGCGCCTTGTCGACGAACGCGGCGCGGATACGAATCAGTTGCGGCAAAGCGGATTGTCCCTTCCACACCGATGTCCATTGCGGCGGAGGTCCCACGACGGCCTGGTTGCGGCCGAGACCGGCGTTCGCCGTCTGCAAGCGGCTCGTTCCGCCTCCCGCAGGCGCCGGCGCTCCGTAGTACGAGATCTGGAACCATTTGAAGCCGCCGATCAGCGTCTGGCGCCGGGCCGTACCGTGCCCGTTCGACAGTTCTCCCTCTCTCGTGACCACGACCGAGACGCCATTTCTGCCCTTCTGCGTCTCCACGGTGACCCAGTCCATCGCCCCCGTCGCGGTTTTCGACGGCGCCAGAAAAGTCATGCGCTGGTCTTCGCCCTGAAACTGCACCTGCCGGTCGGCCGGCGTCAGCCCTGTAAAGGAAGGATAGATGCGGGCGATCTCGTCGGACAGGAACAGCTGGGCAGCGCGCACGCGATTGGTGTCGGTGGTGGAAATCTGCGCCTTCTCCCACACGCGCGTTCCAAACTGCAAGCCTCCGAACAGAAGCAGCGACAGAAAACCGAGAATGGTCGTGGCGATCAGTAGCTCGAGCAGGGTGAAACCCGCTTCGCTGCACGAGGGCCAGGTGCGGGCGCGAATTTCCGTCATTCCGAATCCGAGTCGGAGTCCGAATCCGACTGCGCCTTCGTTCCGGGCCTCGGAATATAGCGCAACGTCGACAGCGTGATCGAGCGCATGCCGCCGTCGCCGAGCCACGAAACGCGCGCGGAAACTTCGGCGGCGTCCGCCTGCCAGGAGGCGCGGTCCGCCACCGAGCCGAAGGGAAGAACGCGCATATGCCAGAGATAGCCGTTGATGCGGCCCCCGCTGTCGCCCATCGATGGATTCGGTGACACCTTGGCCTGGGCGAGCAGCGACTGGGCCAGCACGCGCGCGGCCGCCTCGTTTCTGCTCTCGCGCGCTCGATCGAGTCCCTCGGTGAAGATCGCGAGAAGCGCCGCAAGCGAGATGCTGAGAATGGTGAGCGCAACCAGGACTTCGATCAATGTAAATCCACCCTCCCCTTGAGGGGGCGATCGCCCAAACAAAAAGGGCGCAAGCGATTTTCGGGGAGAGGTGAGGTTGCAGTACCCCTCCCCGAAATTCTTCTTCTCGCTCTCGCCGCGCCGCTCACGCAGCACAGCGGATCGCGCGCAGAAGAATTTCGATTCTCCCTCAAGGTGAGGGTGGGAAGGAGCGTTGCAATTCGCCACTACGCCCTCACCAATTGGCAATGGGCGGCTTGTCATCGGCCTTTGCCTCGTCGGCCTTCGCGCCGTAACTGTACAAATCGAACTCGCTGTGGCTTCCCGGGAAGCGGTAATTGTAGGTGTGGCCCCACGGATCGGAGAGCTTCGTCGTCTTCTTGATGTAGGGGCCGTTCCAATTGTCGACACCCTGCGGCGCGGCAACCAGAGCCTCGAGACCCTCCTGCGTCGTCGGATAGCGGCCGACGTCGTATTTGAACAGGTCGAGTCCGGCGGCGAGATTGGAAACTTCCGTCTTCGCCGTCGAAACCTTGGCGCTGTCGAGATAGTGCAGCACCATCGGGGTCGCGATGGCCGCGAGCAGGCCCAATATCGCGAGCACGACAAGCAGTTCCATGAGTGTGTAACCGGCCTCGTTCCTGCGGGCCGCCGCGCAGCATTTTTTCCAACTCTTCACGAATGACCTCCTATTGAAGCGCGAGATCGTTCACGCTGATGATCGCAACAAGCATCGAAGCGATGAGCCCGGCGACAATCGCGCCCAGCGTGATCGTCAGGACCGGTACGAGCAGCGCAAGCGCGCGATCGACCTTGTGCTTGATCCTGAGCTCGTCGAGATCGGCCTGCCTGAGCAGCATCTCGTCGAGTTTGCCGGACTCTTCGCCTATTTGTATCAGATCGAGGGTCACGGCGGGAAATACTTTGGAGCGTCCGAGCCGCTGGGCGAGCCGTTCGCCCTCGCGCAGCGAAACGGCGGCGTCCCTGACCGCAGCGGCCAGGACGGTATTCGACAGTACGTCCTTTGACAGATTGAGCGCGGTCGGCACCGGCACCCCGTTCGAAAGCAGGGTTCCGAAGGTGCGCATCAGGCGCTCGACCTCGATGGCCGCGAAGAGCTTGCCCAGTACCGGCCATTTGAGCACGAAGCCGTCCCATTTGAGACGCTGTTCGGGCTTTTTCAGCGCGCGGCGCAGGGCAACAACACCGCCCACGATCAGGAGTACGAATATCCATCCATAGTTGCGCACCGCGTGACCCGCCCCCATGACGATCTGGGTAGGAAGCGGAAGGGATTTCCCGGCATCGGCAAAGAGCGGCTCGAATTCCGGCAGCACGAACACGAGAATGACGATAATGGAGGCGCCCGCGGTGAGAAGCAGGATGCTGGGATAGACCAGCGCCGAGGTGATCTGCTCGCGGATCGCCATCGTGCGCGACAGATAGTCGGTCAGCCGCTGCAGTGTCACGTCGAGCGAGCCGCCATGTTCTCCTGCGCGGACCATGCTCACGTAGAATTTGGGGAAGACGGAATCCGCGGAAAGCGCCTCGGCGAAGCTCATGCCGTCGCGCACGCGGTTGCGCACGCCCTCGAAGGGCGCCCGCAAGGCTCCGATGTCGGAGAGGCCGATCAGGATGCCCAGCGCCCGGTCGAGTTCGAGGCCCGCCTTGAGAAGCGTCGACAGCTCCTGCGTCGCCATTGCGAGGCCCCGCAGAGTGACGCGCGAGCCGAAGCGAAGGCTCTTGGCAAGCGACGCGAAAAATCCGCCTTCGCCGCGTTCGGAGGCGGCGAGCGGAACAAGCCCGCGCGTGCGCAGCTGGCGCACCACCTGGTCGCGAGAAGGCGCGTCGAGCACTCCGCGCACCACAGCGCCAGAACCCGTCATCGCCCGGTACTGGAACTGCGCCATCGTCAGACCACCGGTACCACGCGCAGGACTTCGTCGATCGTGGTCGTGCCGGCCAGCGCCTTGAGCAATCCGTGAGTCGCCATGGTCTGCATGCCCTCGTCGGTGGCGATCTTCTGGATCAGTCCGGCGTCGGCGTTCTTGAGCACCGCCTGGCGGATCGCATCGGTTGCGGTGAGTACTTCCACGATCGAAGTACGGCCGCGATAGCCGGTGTGGTGACACTGCTCGCAGCCGACAGCACGCCGCAGCACGATCGAACGTCCGTCCGTCAGCCGGTCGAGCTTCAGGCGGGTGACAAGTTCGGGAATCGGTTCGTAGGCTTCGCTGCAGACGCCGCACAGTTTGCGCAGGAGCCTCTGGCCGGCAATGCCATTGACGGTGGACGTCAGGAGATAATCCTCGACGCCCATGTCGAGAAGGCGAGTGACTGCGGTCGCTGCATCGTTGGTGTGAAGGGTCGAAAGAATCAGGTGGCCCGTCAGCGCGGCCTGCACGGCGATCTGCGCCGTTTCGAGATCGCGGATTTCCCCGATCATGATGATGTCGGGATCGTGCCGAAGGAAGGAGCGCAGCGCGCCCGCGAAACTGAGCCCGATCTGCGGCTTCACCTGAACCTGGTTGACGCCCTGCAGTTGATATTCGACGGGGTCCTCGATGGTCAGGATCTTCTTGTCGTCGGTGTTGATCTCGGACAGCGCGGAATAAAGCGTGGTCGTCTTGCCGCTGCCGGTCGGACCGGTGACCAGAAGAATGCCGTGCGGCTGCGCGCACAGGGCGCGAAACGGGCCGATGACGCTGTCGTCGAAACCGAGCGAGGTAAGATCGAGCTCGACATGGGCGCGATCGAGAATGCGGATCACGACGCTCTCGCCGTAGATCGTGGGAGTGGTGGCGACGCGCAGATCGATGTCCTTGCCGCGCACGGCCATCGCCACGCGTCCGTCCTGTCCCAGCCGGCGTTCCGCAATGTTCAGCTTCGCCATGATCTTGACGCGCGAGATCATCGCGGATGCAAGACGGTTGGGCGGCGATTCCACCGACCTCAGCACGCCATCGACCCGGTAGCGCACGCGCAATTCGTTTTCCATCGGCTCGATATGGATGTCTGAGGCGCGCGCTTCGACGGCCTGGGTGATCAGAAGATTGACGAGGCGGATGACAGGGGCTTCGCTCGCTATGTCCTTCAGCCGGTCGACGTCGTCGGCGATGCTTTCGCCGACATGCTCGTTGGTTTCTCCCGAAATCTGATGAATACCGGAACGCCCGTCGCCATAGAGCCGCTCGTGCGCCGCTTCGAGGTCGGCGGGCAGCGCGACGTTGGGCAGGATCGGTTTGCCGATCGCGAAACGGACGGCGTGCATCGCGTAGGAATCGAGCGGGTTGGCCATCGCCACGACCACCCCCTCCGGCACTTCGCGCAGCGGCAGGACTTTGGCCTCTCGAAGGAATTTGCGCCCGAGTTGCTCCTCGAGAATGGGCTGTGGCGGGTAATCCGCGGCGACCGCAAGCGGCAGGCTCAGGAACTCCGACAGAGACTCCGCGAGATCGCGTTCGCTGATCAGCCCAAGCCTCGTCAACACGCTTTCGAACCGCTCCTGGCTCTCCACGGCCAGATGCTGCGCGCGTTCGACCGCCTGGGTCTGCACCTTCCCGCTCGAAACCAGGTGCTCGGCAAACAGCCGCTCCGCCGCTGTCGTTCCTCCATTATACATGAGGTGTTTCCGCAAAACGCGGCCGCGCCATTAAGATTTCTCCGTCAGCTGGAGTTTCATCTGCCGGCAAGGCCTGACGGCATTCAGAAACCCGCTCCACCTGCCGAACTCCGGCGGTGACCTCGACATTCTCCCGGCCGGTCCGCAAGGGCCGTTTGCGGCCGGGGACATTCAACGCCTCAAGTGCCATGCTAGCACGGGGCTGGGCAAAAAATCATTGACAGCCGCGCCCGGTCAAAGCTCCGCACGCCGCATTCCGGCCAGTGCCGGAGCCAGGCCGTCGAGCCGGATGCCGATCGAATATTGCTTTCCGTCCGCCCTCGGCGGCAGGACCACCTGGG
>DASXMF010000199.1:0-9956 GCA_036495845.1 Rhizomicrobium sp. | reverse complement strand
CTGATGGGATCGGAATTCTATCGCGCGCTGTTCGCCACCAGGCTCGCGCCCGACCGCCAGGCGATCGGCGAATTCGCCACCACCAAAGGCGGGTTTCGCCTGGCGACCTCGGTCGGCGGCGTGCTCACCGGGCGCGGCGCGGATCTGGTCGTGATCGACGATCCGCTCAAGGCGGAGGAGGCCTATTCGGATGCGCGGCGCGGCAGCGTCAACGAATGGTTCGATACCTCGCTCGTCTCGCGCCTCAACAACAAGGAGAAGGGCGCCATCGTCATCGTCATGCAGCGCCTGCACGAGGACGATCTGATCGGCCACGCCACGGCCAAGGGCGGCTGGGAGCTGCTGTCCTTCCCGGCGATTGCGGAAGAGGATTCGGTTTGCGCGATCGACACGCCCTACGGCCCGCGCAGCTTCGCGCGCAAAACGGGTGAGGCTCTCCATCCCGCGCGCGAATCGGCGGACACGCTCACGCGAATCCGCGCGCAGATGGGCGCGCCGGCCTTTCTCGCCCAGTATCAGCAGGCGCCCTGCCCGCGCGAAGGCGCGATGGTCAAGCGCAGCTGGTTTACGCTCTACGCGGCGGAAGATCTGCCGCCGCGCTTCTATACGCGGCTTCTGTCCTGCGACACCGCCAACAAGGCGAGCGAGCTCAGCGATTACAGCGCGCTGACCATGTGGGGCATAAAGAGCCGCCATCTCTGGCTGCTCGACGTGGTGCGCAAGCGGATGGAATATCCCGAGCTGAAGCGGACGATCAAGGAGATGGCGCAGCGTCACAGCGCCAGCGTCGTGCTGATCGAAGACCGCGCTTCGGGCACGCAGCTGATCCAGGAATTGCGCCACGATGGCGTCTCAGGCGTCGAGGGGTGCCAGCCAGAGGGCGACAAGCAGATGCGGCTATGGGCGCAGACCGCTTCGATGGAGCAGGGCTTCGTACATCTGCCGAAGGAAGCCCCCTGGCTTGACGCCTGGCTGCGCGAGCTGACGAGTTTCCCGAACTCGAAACATGACGACCAGGTCGATTCGACCACGCAGGCGATGGCCTGGGTCGCCAAGCCCGGCGGCGAACGCGGTTGGCTCGAATATGCGGAGCGGGAGCTCGAAAAAAGGGGAGTGCCGCCGGCCAACGCGCCGCCGCGCTTCAAATCGCAAAGGGTTCTGGAAACAACCCGCGATCCCCAAACGGGCCGGGAGTTCTCGGTGTGGCGCACGATAACGCTCCCTTACGACGCGCCCGATCACCCGGGGATGGTGAAGAACCAATCGTGAGGTGTCTGAGCTTGAGTTTATGAAGGAGTGGCACGGCCACGTTGCAACCGCCTCTGATTCCTTAGACAGCAACCGTTGACGGGGTAAGTATTAGGCGACACATTTAGGGTATGACCACGAGCAAGCGTGCCAAAACAACCAAAAGGACCGTCATCTTGGGCGGCATTTCCGCGCACGGCAAGGCTAGGTTCGTCATTTGGCCGACCACGAAACTTCTGCCCGTAAAGCAAGCCCCGACAAAAGCAACGAAAAGCTTGGCGGGGCGCGAACTCAACCACAGGGACAAAATTAGCGCCAAGTCGCTTGGCGCTATGCGATCCACATCCATCACCCTGAATCGGGCGCTCAAGCGCCTCGCTGACAAATAGCGCGCCGCCATTATCGCATAACGTTGGACGAGGCGCTCGCTGCCCACGACCTCGTGCTGACGCGCTATGGAGGGCTTCCGGGCATTCTTGACGTAGGGTTGGTGGAATCTGCGATAGCCCGCCCGTATTGCGGCTATTACCGATCTATGCCTCACAAAGGTGCTGCGCTCATCCATTCGCTGGCCCTGAATCATGGCTTTCTGGATGGCAACAAGCGAACTGCCGTTTATATGCTTGGCGTGCTACTCGCGAACAGCGGATATGCTCTGCGATTGGAACGCGCCAACAAGGAAATCGAAGAAATGATCCTCGCGACAGCCGAACATCGAATCGGTTTCGACGACATTGTCGTGTGGATGAAGGCCCGGCTCGTGAGGCTGAGATAAGCTGCTCCGCTACATTCGTGGCTCACGTGAACGAGAAGGGCGATCCGGCGACAGGTTAAATGTTGCAGGCATCGCGCCCGTTCACAGCACCCAACACATAACCTGTCGCCAAATTACTCGTGTCGTCACGACGGTGCCGTTTCCGAAGCGAAAACTTGACGTTCGGACCGCGTGGATTATTCCGCCGCGGCGACTGGCGCTGTATATTCGAACGACCATGGGGATGGAGACAGCGGGATGACGGTGATCGAGGCAACCTGCCATTGCGGCGCGGTGCGGCTTGAAATCGACGCGCCGCCCCGGGACGTCACCGACTGCAATTGCTCCATCTGCCGGCGTTATGGCGTGCTGTGGGCCTATTACTCTCCGAGGCAGGTGCAGATCGTCCCTGCCACGGGTGCAACCCAGTTCTACATGTGGGGCGACAAATCCATCGCATTCCACCGCTGCCTTGTCTGCGGCTGCGTCACCCATTGGGCGCCCGTCGACGCAACGCGCGATCGCATGGGCGTGAACGCGCGCCTGATGGCCCCTGAAATTCTGGCGCCGGCACGCGTGCGGCGGTTCGACGGAGCGAATACCGGCAAGTATCTCGACGAGGCGGGGGCGCGGGAGGCAATGCGGTGACACGAGATGGATTGTGGAATTGTGCCGTTGGGACTCTGCGGCGAACGTCTCCGGACTTCCTGTCCGTATATCGGTCGACACGGTGGCGGGCGGCCGCGGCTCGACTTTGCGCTGCGCTGGCGTTGCTGACCGCCGTGCCGGCGGCCGCTCAATTCAAAAATCCCGTGCTTTACCAGGTGGGAACCGAGCCGCAGGTGGTGCTGGCCGCCGATTTGAACAATGACGGCAAGCCCGATCTCGTCACCGCCGATTTCACCTCGCTCGACATCAGCCTGCTCAAGGGCAACGGAAACGGCAGGTTTCAGCCGGCCATGCAAATCTCCACGGCCTACGGTCCGCAGGCGATCGCGATCGGCGATTTCAACCATGACGGCAATCCCGATCTGGCGGTGGCCGAATACGGACTGTCGAACTCCGTGGTGCAGATTTTTCTCGGGCGGGGAGACGGAACCTTCGTGCCGGGAGCGACCTACAACACCGCGCCCCTGCCCTATGACATCGCCGCAGCCGATTTCGACGGCGATGGCCGCCTCGACCTTGCCATTGCCGACAGCAGCTCGAACACCGTCTCCGTGATGCGCGGCAATGGCGACGGCACGTTCGGCAACGCGGTGACGTATCGGGTAAAGCTTCCCGAGCGCGTGCTCGCCGTCGATGTGAATGGCGATGGCCATCCCGATCTCGCCGTGCTCGCCTATTGCGGGAAGCACACTGCCATTTGCAAATCCGGCGCGGTCGCGATTCTTCTGAACAAGGGGAACGGCACGTTCGGCAAGGCCGCGTATTTCAGCGTGCGGGGCGTCGGGCCCGACGGCATTGCCGCCGCCGACCTCAATCACGACAACAGGATGGATCTCGTGGTTGCCAACAATAATTTCCAGCAGCCCAGCACGATTTCCGTGCTCCTCGGCAATGGCGACGGCACGTTCGGTCGCGCCAAAACCTATGCCGTGGGCAGCGGTCCGGCGGGCGTGGCCATCGCCGATTTCAACGGCGACGGCAATGCGGACGTCGCCGTGGCCAACACGGCCAGCGCAACTGTCAGCGTGTTGCCGGGCAAGAGAGACGGCAGGTTCGGCCGCGCGCGCACGATCCAGTTTGCGCAAGGCTCGCTTCCCATCTACGCGATAGCAGGCGATTTCGACAAGAATGGCGCGCCCGATCTCGCCATCGCGCTCTCCTACGCGAACGAGGTGGGTGTCCTCCGGAACAGGCGCTAGCACCCAAGTTTGATGTTGAGTGACTCGGATTCCGAAAGATTCTTAACGCAGAGTACGCAGCCCGCCTTCGCTCTTCGAGCTTCGTCGGGTCTTGTGAACTCGTTGGTCCGCCGAAGCCTTGGCGTAGGCGGAAGGATGCGCGGAGTACGCAGAGCCCTTCGACAAGCTCAGGGTGAGGGCTTCTCTCCTACCCTCATGCTGAGCTTGTCGAAGCATGGGTGCGAAGGGCGCGCGATTTATTTTTTTCCGCGCCCTCTGCGTTAAACCTACTTCTGTGCTGCTCATCATTGATTCCCGATACCAGCGAACGCTGAATCACCACGGAGCGACACGCGGCAGGCAGTGCCTTGCGTATGTGCTACAAGCGTGCTACTTGCTTTTGCATGAAACAGGTCACGCTCCGCGAGGCCAACCAGCAATTCTCGAAGCTCGTCCGCGAAGTCGAGGAGACCGGCGAGCGCGTGCTCGTGCTGCGCAACGGCAAGCCGGCCGTGGAAATTGCGCCGACGGCGAAGCGCGCGCGACGCAATCTGTCGAAGGAACAGCAGGCCGCGTTCGACGCGTTTCTGAACACGGCGGCAAACCGGCCCGGCAGCTCGAAGGGCGTGCGCCGGTGGTCGCGCGACGAGCTGCATGAGCGGTGAACGGTTTACGCTCGACACAAACATTCTCGTCTATGGCGTGGACGCGCGCGACCTGCGAAAGCACGAGCTCGCCCTGGATATTCTGCGGGCAGCCGTCGGGCTCGATTGTCCGCTCGCGCTTCAGGCGATCGGCGAGTTCTATGTGGCGGCGACCGGCAAGGTGAAGCTGCGGGCGAAAGACGCGCGCACGCGGGCGCTGCAGCTCATGAGGAGCTTCGACACATTCGCGCATTCGGCCAACGCCGTGCGCGCGGGTCTGGAGGAATCGGCTGCCGGCCGCTTCTCGTTCTGGGACTCCGTGCTGCTCGCTTCTGCCGCCGAAGCCGGCTGCTCGATCATCCTGTCGGAAGACATGCGCGACGGCGCGCGGCTCGGTTCGATCGTCGTCGCCAATCCGTTCGCCGGGAGCGGGCTTTCGGCCGCGGCCCGCGACGTCCTCGGCCAGGCCTGACTTTATCATTCGTCAATTAAAGCGGTGGCCGGCGTGAAAGCAGCGTCTTGATCTTTTGCGCCGGACATGACCGACTAGGGGCAGGAGGGGTTTACGACTTGCATCTCTGGCCCTTGCCCGTGCGGCAGGCTTCCGGGGGTCCGCGTAAACCATGGAGACTTACATGAATCGCGTGAAGAGTACGGCAGGCCGGATCGGCCTGGCGCTGGGCGCAGTCTTGCTCGTGGCTGTCCCTGCGCGTGCGAGCACCTATCCTCACTCCACAAATCAGCCGGACAATGCCGGCGTGTCGACCGGCACCTGCGCGGAAAGCGCCGCGCTCTACAGCGTGTCGACCGACATGCAGAGCACCAGCAAGAAATCGTTTGTCACCGTCAGCGGAACGAGCCTGTCCTTCAACCAGGGAACGACGGGCTGCGTGGAGGTCTCGTTTTCGGGAGAAGTCGCCACCGCACCCGGCGAGATTCTGCTTGCCCGCGCCGTGCTGGACGGCAGCACGGTCTGCATACCGGGAGACAATCTGTTCGGCTCGGAGGGAACGACCGACAATCCCGCCGATCACGCGATGAACTATATCTGTCCGGCCGTCTCGAGCGGCGCACATACGGTGAAGATGGAGTTCGCAAGCCGCTTCGGCGCAAAAGTCTCGCTGGATTACCGCACCACGATCGTGCGCTACACGCCTTAAAAGGAAAATGTCACAATGAGGCGGTGAGGCAGTGAGGATTTTTGGCGCGCCGTTCTTTCTCACCGTCTCACTGTCTCATTGTGAATTTACGTTACTTCTCAGCGGCCGTACCAGTAATCCATCCGCGCCTTGGTGATCGCGCCATCGGCCTGCACCAGCGCGTTGTCGGCGGCCTGGCGGAAGCAATGGTCGCCCTGCAGAGTGTGGAACGGATAGGCCTCGGCGAGACGCTCGCAGACATTGTGCGCTTCGGAAATCACGCGGTGGCGAAGCTCGCGCGCTCCCTGGCGCGTGCCGACATCGAGATCGTCGTAACGCACCTCGCTCGACATCGAAACCCGCTCCAGCGGTCCGTTCAGCCGGTGGGAATCGACGGTTATGCGCGGCGCGATCACCTCCACGCTTTCCGGCGGCGCCGGACCGTAGGCCTGATCATAGGGCTGGGCCGATGCGGGCACGGCGCCCCCGGCCAGCAGTGCAAGGCCGAAAGCAGATGTGGTCAGAAATGACATGCGCATGAGTTACCTCCTCGCTGTCGCCCACGAGCGCGACGCCGCCCACAAATGAAACGGCCCGCCGGCGGGGAGGGTTCCGCCCGGTAAATCCCCGCGACACCAATGGAGAGCGCAATTTACGGCCCGAGCGGAACTTCCTCGCCTGGCGGTGCGGCAAAGCCCTTGGGATCGCGCGAGAAGCCGTGCCTCGACATGCAGGACACGAACAGATCCGTGTTGAGCAGGCTTCTGCGGTTGCCATAGGGCGCGCCGCCGATGAAAAACGGCGCCGATTGCTCGCGCGTCTCCTTCACGCAGGCCGCTCGGTCAGCCACGAATTGATCGTAGCTCGCGCCCGGCCGCGACCACCGCACGACCGGAACATCGTCCTCCGTGGCGCAGGCGGCGAGCACCGAGACCGCGGCCAGCATTATCAGGGCCCGTCTCAAGTCGATGCACTCGATGGGTGTTGTTCTGCGCCACGTTCCGCGCGCAGAAGCGCCGCCAGATCGCTCACCGCCTCGGTGAGCCGCATGACTTCGGTCTCGCGCAGCTGGTCCAGCTTCTGGTGCAGGAGTTCGATTTCCAGCTCCGCCTTGATGTTGATCTTGTAGTCGTTCTCCGCCGCCTTGCGGTCGATATCCTGCTGGCGGTTCTGGCTCATCATGATGAAGGGCGCGGCATAGGCGGCCTGGAACGAGAGCGCGAGGTTGAGCAGGATGAAGGGATAGGGATCCCAGCGCTGCACATAGGCGGTGATGTTGAGCACGATCCAGGCGAGCAGAATGGCCGACTGGATGATGATGAAATTCCACGAGCCCATGGTCGCGGCCACCTTGTCGGCGATGCGCTGGCCCATCGTGAGCTCCTGGAGAGGGTGCGGCGCCTGCCGGCTGCGCAACGAGCGGCGCACCGACCTCAATTCGTCGAGAAGCTTCCGCTCCGCTTCGTGAAGCTCGTGCCTCAGATCGAAAGGCTTGCCCATGCGGTACGCTCCCGGCTCCGGCCGCAATCATGACGAATCGCGTGCGCTCCGCCAAGGGAAGTATCAAACTTGATCCGGGGCAGCTCGCGTTCCGACGAGATTTCAACGCTGAGTATGCAAAGGATGCGCGGAGGACGCAGAGGAGTTTCCCACGCGCACTGAATCGGGATTGTGCGCAATCAAGGAGACGTATCCGGCGGCGGCGGCGGTTCGTAGCCTTTCTCTCCCGGTCCCACGCATTTTCCTTCGACCTTGACCGTCTCCTGGAACATGCTCTGAGACCGATCCGTAGCCTGCCAGTAGAATTGCTTGTGCTGCGCCGCGCAGGCCGCCTTCCATTGCGCGAGCGCCGTCGCCTGCGCGTCCGAGGAATCGGCCGAACAGGCTGACAGTATCGCCGCGCCCGCCAGAGCGCAGGCGGCAAGGCGGATTCGATGAGTCATCTGTCCCCTCCCCCGAGTGGTTGGAAAAGGTTTCTCATTCTCTCGGAGCACGTCAAGGGGAGCGGGTGATGAAGGACTCCGATTCGCTGCCCCCTCCGCCCCTTTGGGGCACTTCCCCGCAAGCGGGGGAGGAAAGGCGAACGGCGAAAAAGAAATTTTCCTCCCCCCGATTTCGGGGGGAGGTGGCGAGCGTGCGGGCGAAAGCCCGGACGCGAGACGGAGGGGCCCGAAGTTCAGACCGCAATTCTATTCGATCGTATCGCGCTCGAGCATGCGCTGCATGCGCGGCGCCGAACCGAAACTAGTTTCGGTGACATCATACTTAATAAAACCGAGGGCCCGGTAGAACGCAACCGCGCGGGGATTGGCAGTCACTTCCATGCTGCGGAATTGGCGCCGGCGCGCCAGCCGCAACGTCTTCGATGAGCGCCCGGCCGATGCCGCGGCGCCACAGAGCCGGCTCGACGAACAGTCCGTCAAGCTCGCAATATGCGCCGTCGACCGGCAGCGTGGCCGAAAATCCGGCAGGCCCGGCCGCAAGCTCTGCGATGCGGACCTGGCGCCTGCGGAATTGTTCGACCGGAATGTCGATCGAGTCCGGATTGGCCAGCAGCGCGTCGCGATAATCCGGCCAAACGAGCGAGGCGCGCCGCTGCAGTTCGATCAGAGTCAGCCGTTCGCGCATAAGCGCAAACCGAATTGTGAGCTTCATGCCGCCTGTCTAAACAAAGTGGGTAGCGCGTTGAGCCGTGCAGCGAAAATATACACGGTGGCTTTTTCGCGCTTCGCAATTGAAGAATTTGTCGCGAAGTGGTTTGTTTGATTGGGGGGACAAGGGGAATACGCACATGCCCGCCAGGGGCGCCGCGGCCGCGCTGTTGTTCGCCGCAATTTGCGTGATGTCATCCGCGCAGGCCGCGACACGCACGCCACCGCACATCGATACGTCTGGCGTAAATTTGCAGCCGGCCTATCCATCAAGCGCGCTAGCCGCGAACGAGCGCGGCGCGGCGATGATCGATGTTGAGGTAACTGCGGATGGCAAAGTCGATCGCGTCGCTTTGCGCCAAACCAGCGGCTTTAACGATCTCGACGCGGCCGCCATTGCGGGCGTGATGGGCTGGCGGTTCATTCCGGCAACCGAAGGTGGAAAAAACGTGGCTGGCGTCACGACTGTCGCCCTCGGCTTCCAGGCCCCCGGCGAACAAGACGCCTCCACGGCGCCACCGAAGCCTGCCGGAGATTTTTTGACGCCGTCTTTCGAGCTCACAGCACCGCAGGATGAATACCAAGAACGGAAAAAACCCATACCGTGCGCGATCGGTGAGATCGACGCGACTCTGGAGCTGGAGCGCCCCCACCTTTCGGCCACGGGGAAATATTATGCTTCGGCATCTGTCGGGGTGGAAGACGCGCACCACGCGGTGCGTTTGTACATGGAAGGGCCATTTGTCGAGCACTTTTGGGTTGGAACGGATTTCGACGATACCCAAACGAGCGGTCCAGCTTTTGCCTTGCATGATATGAATGGCGCAAGGTACGAGCCCAGTCATTTCCAAACGAGCGGATTGTCTTTCAGTGGCGGCTGGACCGCCCCGGCCCCAGTGCCCGTGTCGATTTCCTGGAATGGCCATGGGCTAATCAAGGCGACCGTAAACGCGATGGAGTCGCACGAGATTCAGGCGCTGTGGCCCCCATCCGAGATCGTTTTTGTCGGCGCGTCCGGCCAGGCGAAGTTCACAAATGCAAAGCTTCTCTGCTTTCCAGGTTCTTCAGCCGAGGCCGGCCCTCATGGTTCGACAAGCTCACCATGAGGGCCTCATGCTGACCCTGTCGTGGTTCGACAGGCTCACCATGAGGGTCTCGTCCTGAGGCCGTCGTGGTTCGACAAGCTCGCCGTGAGAGAAAACTCCTCATCCTGAGCCTGTCGAAGGATGTTTCACGTGAAACATGTTGCGGAGCCAGGGCTTCGATCCTAAGCAGCGCAGCATGAGCGCCTACGACGTCATAGTGATCGGAGGCGGACACGCCGGCTGCGAAGCCGCGGCCGCGTCTGCGCGCTTCGGCGCACGCACGCTGCTCGCCACCCATGCGCGCGCCACCATCGGCGAGATGTCGTGCAATCCGGCGATCGGCGGTCTCGGCAAGGGCCATCTGGTGCGCGAGATCGATGCGCTGGACGGCGTCATGGGGCGGGTGGCGGATGCTGCCGGGATTCAGTTCCGGCTGTTGAACCGCCGTAAGGGTCCGGCCGTTCAGGGACCGCGCGCGCAGGCCGACCGCAAGCTCTACCGCACCGCGATGCAGGCGGCGCTCGCGGCGATTCCAAACCTCGACATCACGGAAGGCGGGGTCGAGGATCTGGTGGTCCGGGACGGCCG
>DASXMF010000198.1:0-2045 GCA_036495845.1 Rhizomicrobium sp. | reverse complement strand
CAGCTCGGTCGCTCACAAATCCCGGCGGCCGAGATGCGGCGCAGAGAGGATGGGACACCCCATCCTTTTGGTGAGCAGTGAGGGAGCATGCCGTGACAAAATCGTTGACTCGCAACACAGTCGCTTGGCGGTTCATCTTTTTCAGAAGCGCTACGTGCCGAACACGCGGGCGAAGATGGTGTCGACGTGCTTCAGGTGGTACCCGAGATCGAATGATTGTTCGAGCTCCTCGGCGTCGAGAACGCGCACGACAGCGGGGTCGGCTTTGAGCAGATCGAGCAGGGAGCCCTTTCCAGCCCAGGCTTCCATCGCGTGCTTCTGCACGAGGCGGTAGGCATCTTCGCGCGGCAGGCCTTTTTGCGCCAGCGCCAGCATGACGCGCTGGCTGTGTACCAGGCCCTGCGTGCGTTCTAGGTTCTCCTTCATGCGCGCGGGATGGACGACGAGCTTTTCCACGATGTCGGCCGCGCGCGCGAGCGCGAAATCGAGCGTGATGGTCGCATCCGGACCGATAAAACGCTCGACTGAAGAATGCGAGATGTCGCGTTCGTGCCAGAGCGCCACGTCTTCCAGCGCCGGCGTCACATAGCTGCGCACCATGCGTGCAAGGCCGGTGAGATTCTCCGAGAGAACCGGATTGCGCTTGTGCGGCATCGAGGAGGAACCCTTCTGCGCCTCCGAGAAATATTCCTCCGCTTCGGCGACTTCCGTGCGCTGAAGATGGCGGATCTCGGTTGCAAGCCGCTCGAGCGAGCCGGCGACGACGCCCAACGCCGCAAAAAACGCCGCGTGCCGGTCGCGCGGAATCACCTGCGTCGAGACGGGCTCGACCCTCAGCCCCAGCGCATGGGCGACGTGTTCCTCCACACGCGGATCGATATTGGCGAACGTGCCGACGGAGCCAGAGATGGCGCAGACCGATATCTCGTCACGCGCAGCCAGAAGGCGCGTGCGGGCGCGAGAAAACTCGGCGTAGAAACCCGCGAGCTTCAATCCAAATGTCGTGGGCTCCGCATGGATGCCGTGGCTGCGGCCGATCGTGACCGCATCCTTGAATTCGAAGGCGCGCCGCTTGAGCGCCGCGAGCAGCCTGTCGACATCGGCGATCAGGATATCACTCGCGCGGCGGAGCTGAAGCGAGAGGCAGGTGTCGAGCACGTCCGACGAGGTCATGCCCTGGTGCAGGAAGCGCGCTTCGGGCCCGACGATCTCGGAAAGATGCGTCAGGAACGCGATCACATCGTGCTTCACTTCTCGCTCGATCGCATCGATGCGCGCCACGTCGAAGGTGGCCTTCGATCCCTTCTCGCGGATCGTGCGCGCGGCCTCTTTGGGGATGATGCCCATGGCCGCCATGGCGTCGGCCGCATGAGCCTCGATCTCGAACCACAGGCGGAATCGGGTCTCGGGCGACCAGATCGCAACCATTTCGGGCCGGGCGTAGCGGGGAATCATGGAGCGTTTGCGACGGGCATCGTTGAATCGATCACCACATTAACTTGGCCGCTGTGGAGGCGATAGTCCGCGCTTCGCGCCGCTGTTACGAGGTTCGGCGGCTCGCAAGCCAGGCGGTCTCCTCAGGCGTGCTTTGACGCCCGAGAGCTTCGTTCCGGTACGGGAAGCGGCCAAACCGCGCAATGGTTTCGCGATGCCCGCGCGCATAGCGATCCGCGCCGCGGCCGAGCGCGACCAGAAGCTCGTGATCGGCAAGCGTCTCGCTGTGCATGAGCGGCATGGTGAAGAAATCCCGTTGCGCGCCTTCGAGAGCCTGATCGAAGCCCTTTTCGATTCCCTCCCGGGTCAAACCGGCAGCCTGCTCATCCGCTGCAAACGCCCGGGCGGAACCGCGAAACATGTTGCGGGGAAACTGGTCGAGAACGACGATCAGGGCCAGCAGGGAATGCGGTGTCTCGCGCCACGCATCCAGCTGTCCCGAATGGGCTGCTTCGTAGGTGGCGAGAAATCGCTGCCGGATTTCCTCGTCGAAGGATTCGTTCGTTGCGTACCAAAGGGCGCGGCGTCCGGGTTCAAACCAAAACGTTAGC
>DASXMF010000197.1:0-13074 GCA_036495845.1 Rhizomicrobium sp. | reverse complement strand
CAGGCTTCTTCGCGTTGTCTGCCAGATACGCCTTGTTCGCCTGGGAACTCAGGGAAGCGTCCGTGGCCAGCGCCGGAGGGATCGCTAAAAGGGCGGCGGCGATAACGGCAGCAAAGCGCAACATGATGCAATACTCCCTCTTGGAACGGGCGCTGGCGTCCCGTCTATTCGCGGTCGGCCTTTTGAAGGGATCTTCGCTTATCATGCCGGGCAAAGAGTGCCAAACGGCGCGCCGGTCGCGACCCGTTCCTATTTTCTGGGCTGCTTTGGCGCCGTCATGACCGGCTGTCGGGACCCCGGTCAGATTGTCGTGGGCGTGGGCGCCGTCATCCGCAACGACAGAGGCGCGGTGCTGCTCGTACGGCGTTCCAACGCGCCCCGGGCCGGCGAATGGAGCTTGCCGGGTGGTAAAGTCGAGTACGGCGAAACCCTGCGGGCGGCGCTGGTGCGCGAGATACGAGAGGAGACCGGGCTCGAGATCGAAGCACTCGATTTGATCGACGTCGCCGAGATCGGCTGCGATTCCGAAGCAGGTACACAGGACAAGCAGTATGTGCTCGTCGATTTCAGGGCGCGTGTGGTCGGTGGAGTGCTGGTTGCCGGTTCGGATGCCGCCGATGCCCGCTGGTTTGCCGAGGACGAGATCGACCGCCTCGAAATCTGGAGCGAAACGCGCCGGGTTATCGAGAGCGCCTCGGCATCGACTTCCATGAATGGATAGGCGTTTGGTGCCGACAGTTCTTACATTTTTGGCGGAATCTGAATCCCGAGAAGATCGAGAACCTTCGTCATGACGCGAAGCGTCAGTTCGCAGAGACCGAGCCGCGCCGCGCGCCGCCCGATGTCGGTCTCCGACAGGATGTGGTGCGCCGTGTAGAAGCGGCTGAATTCCTGTGCAAGCACGAACGCAAAATCGCACAGCACATTCGGTGCGCGCCGAATTTCCGCATTCGCCATTGCATCGGTCAAAGACGCAAGCAAGAGGAGCAGTCGTCGCTCCTCCACCGATTCGATTTTTGGAGCGCTGCGAGTCAAACATTCCTGGTCCGCCCTGCGCAGGATCGATTGAATTCGCACTGCGGCGTATTGGAGATAGGGTCCCGTTTTCCCCTCGAATGCGGTGAACCTGATCAAGTCGAAGAGATAATCGGATGTGCGAAAATTTGCGAGATCGGCGAATTTGATTGCGGCCAGTCCGACTGCCTTCGCGACATCTTCCCGTTCATTCACGGAGTATTCCACTGCCAGGCCCTGCTCCTGAAGGCGGAGCGCCGCCTCCTTCGTCGCCATGCCGATGAGATCGTAGAGCTTCATCACGCCGCCCGCGCGCGTCTTGAACGGTTTTCCGTCCGGGCCGTTGACTGTGCCGTAACCTACATGCTCGAGCGACGCCCTGCCGTTCAATTCCGCCTTGCGCGCCGCGCGAAACACCTGCTCGAAGTGCAGGTGCTGCCGCTGGTCGACGACATAAAGAATGAGGTCGGGATCGTGCGCCTGCACACGATCGACGATCGTCGCCAGATCCGTCGTCCCATAAAGAACGGCACCGTCCGACTTTAAAAGAATGAGCGGAGGAATCTCCTTTTTGTCTCCCGCCTCGCTCACGGGAACGATGAGGGCGCCTTCGCTCATCTCGGCGAGCTTTCGCGCCTTCAGGTCCTCGATCATCGGACCAATGAGCGAATCCACGTCCGCCTCGCCCTTCCAAAGATCGAAGACGACTCCGAGACTTGCGAATTCCCGTTTGAGACCGCGCTCGGAAACGTCGAAGAAATGCCGCCAAAGCGCGCGGTAACCCGGCCGCCCCGATTGCAGATCGGCGGTCGCTGCGCGTGCCTCGTCAAGATGTGCAAGGTCGGTTTTGCAGGCGGCGGCGGCCGCTGGATACATCTCCTCCAGCTCCTCCATCGTTACGGGCGAGTCCTGCGGATAGGGTCCGCTGAAACTTGCGTCGAAGTAGAGGGGCGCAATGCCCCTTCGGCCGATCTCCGCGATCAGCTGTCCCATCGGCAGCCCCCAATCACCGAGGTGAACGTCGCTGAGCACGCGCCAGCCATTGGCGCGAAACAGGCGCTGCAGGGAATCGCCGATGATCGCTGTGCGCAGATGGCCCACATGCATGGGCTTGGCGACATTGGGGCCGCCGAAATCGATGACGAGCGTCTTGTGCCGGCCCGTTTGCGGTGCACCGAGTTGCGCGTCGGCCGCCATCACGCCGGCCCGCCGAACGAGCGCGTCATCCGACATATCGAGGTTTATGAAACCGGGACCCGCAATCTCGACCTTTGCAAAGAGTTTCTCGCCGCGAAGACGCCCGGCAATTTGCTCAGCGACGGCTCGCGGAGCGGCGCTGGAGATTTTGGCCGCGGCCAATGCGCCGTTGCACTGAAACTGCGCAAGGTCGGCGCGGTTGGAAAAATCGACTTTGCCAAGCGCCGGATCGAATCCTTCCGCGGCGAATGCGCGCCCTGCGGCGGCCGACAATTCCGCCAACAGGGGTGTCATGACCCGTAATGTCCGCCGCGCCTGTTGTACTCGAGCTGGTCCTTGCTGAGCTGCAATCCGACAAGAACCTGGTAGTCGTACGGCTGCTTATCCTTGTCGGTACGCAAGGATGCGGATTCGATGCGCTCGCTGACGGAGACGGTGGTCTGTCCAGGCCCGAACGCGACGGAAAGGGAGTAATTCCGCCTTGCCAGAATGCGCTCGGTGCCTTCCGTTACGGCAATAAAATACGGAACGGAATAGTGCGCCTCGCCGCCGCTCGGCGGTCGCGTCACCCGAAACGAAATGTCCAGGTTCGCGTCGGCTGTGTGGTCCTTCTTGTCCATGTCACAGGTGCCGGCAACGTTGATGATTTCCACGGTGTAGAGCACATTCGACGGATCCGGAGCAGCCCCCGGCCGAAATACTGTTTGAATCGACGCGTCCGTGATGCCGGTCATCGTTGGACAGTCGCCACTCTTGTCGGTCGAGCAGCCGGCTATGGCCAGTGCAACCGCAAGGACGATGGATTGGAGAGGTCCGGAAACGTACGCCGCGCAACGTTCGCATTGGATTCGTGGCGGTATCGTCGACGCTCTTTGAAGGCTTGCGACGGGCGGGCGACACACACAGCCGTTGTGGGCTGAGCGCAAGAAAAGCGTCCTCTTGAGCAATGAAGGACTCCGTATCCAGGAACGTGTCTGTTATTGACTTTTGGAGCGCCGAAGTCGACTTCTGACCAAGGCTCCCAGGCGGTGCGGCAATCTAACGAAGCGGATCGAACATGAAAAGCGGGAAGCAATGCCGTGTCCGCTCGGGCGCCAAGATATGCGAAATGCCCGACCGCGCGCGGCGTCCTCCCTCGGAATAAGCCCCGCATGGCCGTCTATACCGATGTCGGATTCGACGACCTGAAAGTCGTACTCGCCGACTACGATGTCGGCATCCCACAGAGTTTCAAGGGGATCGCCGAAGGTATCGAAAACTCGAATTTTCTTCTGCAGACGGAGCGCGGGAAATACATCCTCACGCTTTATGAAAAACGCGTCGATTCGGCGGATTTGCCGTTCTTCCTGGGGCTTCTCGAGTATCTGTCCGGCCGCGGTATTGCATGCCCCCTGCCGGTGCGCTCGCGCGACGGCAGACAGTCGATAAGGGTAAAAGGGCGGCGGGCGGCCCTTTTGACATTCCTCGACGGATTGTCTCTCGACCAACCTCGCGTCGAACATTGCGCGGCCGCCGGTGCGGCACTGGCCGATCTGCACAACGCGGCTCGGGGATTTCCGGTCGCGCGGAAGAACAACTTCTCGCTGGAGGGGTGGCAACGAATAGCGGACGCAATAATTGCGCGGGCAGATCGCGTGCAGGACGGACTCGCCGTCTTGATCGAAACCACACTGGCAAGCCTGGATGCGGATTGGCCGATGGACTTGCCCATTGGCATCATTCACGCAGACCTCTTTCCGGACAACGTGCTGTTTCTGCGCGACAGGGTTTCCGGACTCATCGATTTTTATTTCGCCTGCACCGATCTGCTCGCCTACGATGTCGCTGTGATGCTCAACGCTTGGTGCTTCGATCCCGGCGCCTGCTTCAACCGCGCCCGGGCGCAGAGCCTGATCGCCGCCTATGAAAAAACGCGCACACTTACGCAACGCGAAATTTCTGCGCTTCCCGTACTCGCGCGCGGCGCCGCTTTGCGCTTCCTGCTCACCCGGCTGCAGGATTGGATCGATCGCGATCCGGCGGCCCGCGTGCCCGCCAAGGATCCGCTTGAGTTCGCGAGCCGACTGCGCTTTCACGCCAATATCGACACTCCGGCGGAGTACGGTCTGTGAAAGAACCGCATGTGGAAGTCTTCACGGACGGCGCCTGTTCGGGCAATCCAGGTCCCGGCGGCTGGGCTGCAATCCTGCGTGCAGGAAGTCACGAAAAGGAGTTCTCGGGCGGCGAACACTCGACTACGAACAACCGGATGGAGTTGACCGCAGCCATCCGCGCGCTCGAGGCGCTCACGAGGCCGTCCTTGGTCACGCTCTACACGGACTCGCGCTATGTGATGGACGGCGCAACGCTGTGGATGAAGCGCTGGAAGACGAACGGCTGGCGAACGACGGACAAAAAACCCGTCAAGAACGACGATCTGTGGCGGGCATTGGAGGCAGCCGCCCTTCCCCATCGCCTGACGTGGAAATGGGTCGCAGGACACGCCGGGCATCCGGAAAACGAGCGGGCGGATGCGCTGGCGCGCGGCGCAATTCCCCGGTCTGAACGACGGTGATGGTTCGGCTGCCGCCGGCCGCGATCAGGGAATGGCGCCGTCGGTGCCGTCACAATTGTTGCAGCATGTGCTCGGCGCTGGAGACTGAAAATGCACCCGGCTCTTCGATGTTGATCGTCCGGACGACGCCGTTGTCGACGATCATCGAATATCTCTGACTTCGCTTGCCCATGCCGTATCTGCTCGCGTCCATTTCCAGCCCGAGGGCACGCGTAAAATCCCCATTGCCGTCCGCCAGCATCATCACCCGCTCACCCGCCTGCTGACTCTCGCCCCATGCGCCCATGACAAATGCATCGTTGACCGACACGCATGCGATCGCATCGACGCCCTTGCTGTGCAAATCATCCGCATGCTGCAGAAATCCCGGCAGGTGTTTGGCCGAGCAGGTCGGCGTGAAGGCGCCCGGAAGAGCAAAAAGCGCCACTTTCTTGCCGGCGAAAAGATCGTCGGTTTTCACCGGCTGCGGAGCCCCTCCCTTCATCTGCATGAGAGTGGCGGAGGGAACTTTTTCACCCACCTTGATTGTCATATTTCATCTCCTGGCTGCCGGTCGGCGCCGCTTTTAGCCCACCCGTTCCGCGAGGCAAAGGGCATTCGCCGGACAATTCTCCGAGCCGCGCCGTCGGTACACGCGCGTCGCGTGTGGCGCGAGGCTTCCGGCGTGGTAAGCTGCATTCATGGCACAGGCGAAGGATTCCCGCGCGACGAGCGGCGAAAACTTTCTCGAGGGCAAGCTCCTGATCGCAATGCCCGGCATGGCCGATCCGCATTTCGAAAAGAGCGTGATTTTCATGTGTGCCCATTCCGCCGAAGGCGCGATGGGCATCATGATCAACAAGCCCGTGGCAGGGTTGTCCTTTCACGATCTGATGGGAAAGCTCGAGCTGAAGGTTGCTCCCGATACACCGAATTTTCCGATCCTCTATGGCGGCCCGGTTGAGACGGGGCGAGGATTCGTTCTGCACAGTGGCGATTATGAGAGCTCCGAGGCGACGCTGCCGGTCTCCGAGGACGTGTCGCTTACCGCGACACTCGACATCCTGCGTGCCATGGCAGATGGCCGGGGGCCGCAGCGCGCGATATTCGCATTGGGTTACGCAGGCTGGCAAGCCGGCCAGATCGAAGACGAGATTCGTCGCAATGGCTGGATCCATTGCGACAGCGATCCAGAGCTGCTGTTCGACGGAGGACTGGAGTCCAAATGGGTGACGGCGCTGCGCAAACTTGGCGTTGACGCCTCAGGACTCTCCGCTCACACGGGCCACGCCTGACTCAACCTCGCGCGCACCATCGCCTTGACCAATTTTGGCGATGTAGCCGGGGACCTCGGAGGCGGAGAGCGACTCGCCGAAGAAGAATCCCTGGGCGTATTCGCATCCGATTTCTCTGAGGTGCCGCGCGTCTTCTTCGCTCTCCACCCCTTCCACGACGACGGCTCGTCCCAATTCGTGAGACAGATTTACGATTGAACGCAAGACCACGGCGCCGTCCGTGGTGTCGGATCTGGTGCGGACCAGAAAGCTCTTGTCGATCTTGACCGTATCGAACGGTACGTTCTGCAACTGGCTGAGCGTCGATTGCCCTGTGCCGAAATCGTCGATCGCGAGACTCACGCCGCAGCCGCGCAGTTTGGCCAGGATGTCCTGGACCCCGTGGCCGCCGCTCACGGCGCTTTCCGTAACCTCCAGTTTCAGGGTACCTGGTTTCACACCGGCGTTGGCGATCGTGCGCAGGACGAATTTCTCCAGTTCGCGGTCCTTCAACTGGCGGCGCGATACGTTCACGCTGACAAACAGCGGCGGCTCGGCCGGGTACGTTTTCTGCCAACGCCCCAGATCGCCAGCGGCGCAGGATAGCACGAAGCTTCCAAGATCGGCGATCAACCCCGTCTCTTCGGCATGAGTGATGAAATCCGACGGCGGGATGGGTCCCCTTTCCGGATGGTTCCAGCGCAGCAGGGCTTCGAAACCGGCCACCGCGCCGTTCGCGAGCCTTATGATGGGTTGGTAAGAGAGTTTGAGTTCGCCTTTTGCAAGCGACTGGCGAAGTTCCGCTTCGAGGGCCATCGCGTCGGGAGGCCCGGAATTCTCGAGTTCGCGCCCATAGAGTCTCGCGCAAGCCCCTCCGTCCCGCTTCGCTTTCAAGAGCGCCAATTCGGAGTTCTTGATCAGATCGAAAGGCCCTTTGGCGTCGCGGCCGAGTGCCAGGCCCACGCTCGCCGGAGCAAACGCGCTTCGGCCTTCCCATACATGCGGTTCGCGCAACAGGTTCACGATACGCTCGCCCAGTGCAAGCGCGTTTGCATTTGCGCGCACGAACAGCAAGGCAAATCCATCACCTCCGATGCGGAACAATTGCGCTCTTCCTCGGCCCATCGTGGCCAACCGCCGGGCAATACCGACGAGCACGCTATCGCCTCCCTCATCTCCGAGGCTGGCATGAACCGATTTGAAGCGGTCGACATCAAGCAAGACCAATATGGCCGACGAGATATCGCTACCCAGTTCCTCCAATTGCGCGACCAGACCGGAGCGGTTGCGCAGGCCGGTAAGCGCATCGCGTTCTCCGCGCACATGTTCGGGGGTGTCTGCTTCCCTGCGCGTTGTGACATCTGCGATCAGCCCCAGAAACCGTTCGACGCCAGCGCCTTGTCCCAGCGCGCTCGCGCGGAGTTCAAGCCAGCAATAGTGGCCCTGTTCGGTCTGGGCCCGAAACTCGACCCGAAAAGCCAGCCCCTCCTCTATGCCAAACCGTTCAACCGCGTCCCGATAGACCTCGCGGTCCTCGGGATGCAACCGGGCGAGCCATTCCGCATTCGAAAATCGTTCGGCGCCATTGCGAAGACCCAGAAGCGCCGCCGCCTCGGGCGAAAGTCTTACGCGATCCCGCTTCAGATCAAATTCAAAAATGCCTTGATAGGAGGCGCCGATGGCGGCGATCGCCTGGGCCCCGTCATCCTGCTGCGGCAGTTGAGGCAACGGCGGCGGTGGCGGATTTGTCGAGCGGCGCGCGGGAAGGATGGCAATTCCTTCGCCGGCGGCAATCGCCAGGGCGAGCAACACGGCACCGGTCGCGGCGAAACCTCCGATCACACCGGGAGCTGCCGTGTTCGACGGAAAACCGCCGAGCGCCGATACTGCAGCGGTCGTCGTTACCAGCGCGAATACCACCGCGCTGGGCGCCGCCACGCGCGCGGCCTGCGCGCCCGAGAGCCCCTGATGGACCAGATAGGCTGCAATCGCCGCGGCGCCCGTGACCACTGCGCAATCCGCCAAAAGCATCGCGCCGGGGACGCCGACAACGGCAAACGCCGACAGTGCGACGAGGCCCGACAAGATCCAGCGCACGGTCCGTTGCCCCCAATCGAAGCGCGCCGGGGCAATCGTATCCGCGAGACGAATTCCGCCCGCCAGAGTGAGACCGGAGAGCATTGCCGTCATGCCATAAGGCCCGCCCACGCCGCCGATCCCCACGGCATCGAACAGTCCCGCTGCGGCGAGGCGGACCAGCAGGACGCCGAGCAGCACGACGGCCGCCCAGCGCGGCGCCGCATGCCCTGTCATCACGGCCAGGCCGGTCATGATGGCAAGTGCTGCCGCAATCAATCCCGCTACTGCGGCAAAGAGAACGGCAAGCTGCTGGTTGTGTGCGGCGAGTACCGGTTCGAGCCAGGCGCTGAGTTGCGGTTGCGCGTTCGCGTTGGAAAGCCTGACCGCGAGTTCCGCGGACGTTGCCGGCGGTATGGTAACGCGAAATGCGTAGCGGCCGTAAGCATGCGCATTCTCCACGATCACGTCGGCGTCGGAGGTGGCCACCTGGCGGATCGCAGCGCGGCCGCGTTGCGGAAAGATGCGCAAAGCCGAATCGAAAGGCTGGTCGGCGAGAAGGACGCGTGTCGCCGGACGGACCGACTGGTTGGCCGCTGTCATCATGTACCATCGGGAATCGTCGTTTTCCGTCCCGTTCGCTGCGTGATAGGGCGAGAGCGCCCAGGTCAGATCCATGACCGGAGCCGCTCCGCCGAAATCCACGCTGCGCGAATTTGCAGCGCCGGCCTGGGAAAGCCCCGTAAGGATTGCCGCGGCAAGCGCAAACAGAAGAGCGAACGCCATGGCCGCACTTCTGGTCACTGCCGCGCCCTCATGCCGGTTGAACGTCATCGGCCAGGAGGGCAAACAGGACATGGTCCTGCCACTCGCCGTTGATCTGCAAGTAGCGGCGGGCAAGTCCCTCCTCGCGAAATCCGGCTTTTGCCAGCAGATTTCTCGATGGTTCGTTCGCAGGAAGACATGCCGCCTCGATCCTGTGCAATCCCAGCGTACGAAATATGAAGGGGATCAGGGCACGGACGGCGTCGGACATGTAGCCCTGTCGCGCGAAGCGTTCTCCCACCCAATAGCCGAGTGCGCAACATTGCGTGACGCCGCGTCGCACATTCGAGAGCGTGCATCCGCCAAGGAGAGAATTGTCGGCTCCGCGAAACACGAAGAACGCATAAGCCGAATCCTCCCGCGCTTCGCGCTGGTAGCGTTTGAGCCGGCGTCGAAACGCACCTTTGCTCAATTCGTCTGTGGCCCACGCGGGCTCCCAAGGCGCGAGGAAGCTGCGGCTTTCCGATCGAAGCCTTGTCCACGCCGTGTAGTCGCCTACGAGCGGATACCGCAGATAGACTCCGTCGCCTTTGATAACCGGCTGTTGACCGCCGGGAAATATGAGGCCGCGCATGAAACCCATGCGACCGGTGTTCATTCCGCGGCGTGCGCCGGGCGAACAGCCGCTTCTGCACCCGCGCCTCCGAAACGGCGCGCAAATACGGAATAGGACTCCAGTTTGCCGAGCGGTCCGATGGCCGCCAACGCAGGCCTCGTCGTCATGAGTCTTTCGCCGAATCGCCGAACATCGCCAGAATCTACCGCATCGAGTTTCGCCTTTATTTCGTCCAGAGAAACCACCCGACCGTAAGCAAGAAGATGGGCCGCGATCTGTTCCGTGCGCGCCGAGGGGCGCTCCAGACCCATGAGCAGGCCCGAACGCAGCTGCGCCTTCGCGCGGGCAACTTCCTCTGCACTCGCCGTCAGGGCGAGCGCCGCCATCTGCTCGGCAACCAGCGCGGATATTTCGGCGGCCTCGGCCTGACCCGTGCCCGCATACACGCCAATCATCCCTCCGTCGACGAACGAATTCGCGAATGCGTAGATGGAATAGCAAAGACCGCGCTTTTCTCGAATCTCCTGGAACAGGCGCGAGGACATGCCGCCGCCCAGCGCGGTCACGTAGACCTGCGCAGCGAAGAGGTCGTCGTCGCCGCTGGCGATTCCTGGAAATGCGTAGGCGACATGTACCTGTTCCAGTTCTTCGGGAACGCGAATCTCGCCGCCCACGTAGCGGGCGGACTCGCTGTGCGGTGCCGCGCCGAATCCGAGGTCGCCGAAGTTGCGCGCCGCAATCTCGACCATCTCCGAATGATCGACCGCTCCGGATGCGATCAATGTCATTCCTGCTGCGCGATAGTTCGCCCCCATGTATTGCGCGAGGTCTTTGCGGTCGAAACTGCCGACAGTTCGCTCGTTGCCGAGAATGGGCCACCCCATGGGCTGTCCCGGATAGACGGCTTCCTGCAAATGATCGAACACGATGTCATCCGGCGTGTCGCGCGCCTGTCCGATTTCCTGCAGAACCACCTGGCGCTCGCGCTCGAGTTCGGTCGGGTCGAATGTCGGGTGCGTCAGGATATCGGCGAGAATGTCCACGGCGAGCGGCACGTCGGCCTTGAGGACCCGCGCATGGAACGCGGTTTGTTCGCGGCTGGTGTAGGCATTCAGCGCGCCACCGACCGCCTCGATCTCTTCGGCGATGGCCCGTGCGCTCCGCCGTTTGGTTCCCTTGAACGCCATATGCTCCAGCATGTGGGAGACGCCCATCTGGTGCTCAGTCTCGTGCCGCGCGCCGCTGTTGACCCAGACCCCGAGGCTCGCGCTCTCGAGCTGCGGCATCGGATCGGTGGCGACCGTCAATCCGTTGGGAAGATTGGTAATCTCGACTTTCATGTGGGTGCCGATCGGGTTGCGATAAACGCGCGTAGGCGATCTATGTCGTTTGACAGGACGGTGTAGCGCTCCGCCTCCACATAGGATTGCGCGAGGCACAGGGGCAAGGGGGGGACCGTTCCGGTCGCCCGCTCCACCGTTTCGGGGAATTTGGCGCTATGCGCTGTGGCCAGCACAACCACTGGAGAGCCCTCGCGAATTTCGAGCCGCCGCGCGACGGAAAGCCCCACCGCTGTGTGAGGATCGATGAACCGGCCCCATCGGCGATAGGTATCGCGCATGGTGTCCAACGTCTCGCCGTCGGACACTGCCGTGGCCGAGTAGCGCGCCCGCAATGAATCGCGCACGGGCGCAGACAAGATCAGCGTCCGCTCCTTCTTGAAACTCTCCATCGCGGCAGCGAGCCAGCCACTGTCACGGCCCGATGCTTCGAACAATGCTCGCTCAAAATTGCTTGGAACCTGAATGTCCATCGCAGGACTGAGAGTCGGCACCGCGGCAACGGGCTCATAGACACCAGTATCGAGGACGCGCGCCAGGATGTCGTTGGCATTGGTTGCAGCGATAAGGCCTGCAATCCCGAGACCCATGCGGGAAGCGGCTTCGCCGGCAAAAATGTCGCCGAAATTTCCCGTCGGAACTACAAAGCGAACCGGCATTTGCAGCGCCGCCGACGCAGTAAAGTAGTAGACGCTCTGAGCAATGATGCGCGCAAAGTTGATCGAGTTCACCGCGACAAGCGCGTTTGCTTCGGCGAAGGTGGTATCCGCAAACAACGATTTCACGAGTGCCTGCGCCTCGTCGAAACTTCCTTCGAGCGCGATATTGTGAACGTTGCGGTGCGGCGATGTCGTCATCTGCCGGCGCTGAACATCGCTGACGCGTCCTTTCGGATGCAGCACGAAAAGCTCGATGCGGGGACGGCCTCGGAACGCAGCGATGGCAGCCGAGCCCGTGTCGCCCGATGTGGCCACGAGGATCGTGGCGCGAGCATCGCGCCTCTCGAGTTCGCGCACCATCAATCGCGCCAGTAGCTGTAGTGCGATGTCCTTGAAAGCGAGCGTCGGACCATGAAAGAGCTCGAGCAGGTACAGACCCGGCTCGATTTCGACGAGCGGCGCCACGCCGCGACCCTCGAACCGGCCATAGGCCGCATCTATGTCGGCGCAAAGCTCGTCGTCTCCGCAATGATCCCCGGCGAATTTGCGCAGAATCGAAAGGGCCACCCGAGAGTAGGACGCGTCCGCAAATTCCTCGAAGTCTTCCCGCGCAAGGCCTGGCCATTCTTCGGGCATGGCGAGGCCGCGGTCGGACGTCAGCCCCGAAAGCAGCATATCCGCGAACGAGACGGGCGGCGCAGTGCCGCGCGTACTGATGTATCGCATCTTCAACGATCGCAATCGGTGTTCCTGCTTCCGAACCTTCCCTGCGCGCGATGATAGGCGAAATAGACGACTACCAATGCCCCCGCGAGCAGAAACCAGGTCAGGGCATATTGGAGATGATCGTTGGGGAGATCGACACGAGTCTGGCCGCCGCGCGGCCATTCCGGAGCGCCCGGTGTCGCAATCGCATCGAGTATCGCCGGTGCAGCCAGACGTACCCGGTCTGCACGCGCGATGCCCGACACATCGCGTGAAAACCATACCCGATGCGCAAAATCTGGTGGTGGTGTAAATAATCCCGGCCGCTCTGGGGTGCGCCAGATTCCGACGACTTCCGCAGGTTCGTGCGGCTCGCTCACCGGACGCGAAATTGGATTGCGCAAGGCGGTCGTCACGTAGCCGCGATCGACCATCATCGCGCGCCCATTGCCCAGCATGAGCGGCGTCAGCACGTGGTAGACGGGTTCACCGTGCGGTCCTGTCGTGAAGACATATGCTTCGTTCGCATTGTCGAAACGGCCAGTGACGGTCACTTGACGGTATTCGGCCCGATCGTTGCCGAGCGCGAGTGCGGCGTCGAGACTGATGGGCGCCGCAGCCATGTTGCGATGCATTTCGGCAATCAATCCGAGCTTCCACTGCAGCCGCTCGAGTTGCCACAGGCCGAGCCCCCCGAGCAGAACGAAAATCGGCAGGCACAGGAGTGTGAAACCGGGGAGCGGTCGGAAGTGCATGCGCTACCCGGCCAGCCTGCCTTCCCGCGCCTGATGACGGAATTGCAGCACCATGAGCGCGGATTTGACCAGCCGCAGTCCACCGAACGTCAGGACCGCGATGGTAGGCAGCCACAACGCGGCATGCACCCAGTATGACG
>DASXMF010000196.1:0-32138 GCA_036495845.1 Rhizomicrobium sp. | reverse complement strand
TCTTTCAGATTGAACTACGCGCTTCACCTCCCCCTTGCGGGGAGGTCGAAGCGCGCGACTATCGCGCACTTCGGGTGGGGGTAATGTCGCACCGTACGGACCCCCACCCGAAATCATTCCGCCGCTGGCGCGCCGGCCTGATTTCGACCTCCCCGCAAGGGGGAGGTAAAGCTGAATGCGCGTCTTGAATCACCAGATCCGCACGCGATCCTTCGGGGCGACATAGAGCCTGTCGCCTGGCTTGACGCCGAAGGCCGCGTACCAGGCGTCGATGTTGCGCACCACGCCGTTGACGCGGAACTGGCGCGGCGAATGGGGGTCGCTCACCACCTGCTTCTTCACGAAATCGTCCGAGACCTTGCCGCGCCACGCCTGCGCCCAGCCGAGGAACACGCGCTGATCGCCGGACAGCCCGTCGATCATGGGCGCGGGCTTGCCGCCGAGCGAGGCGTGATAGGCCTCGAGCGCGAGGGTCAGACCGCCGAGATCGGCGATGTTCTCGCCCATCGTGAGATCCCCATTGACGTGAACGCCGGGCAACGGCTCGAAGCCGGAATATTGCTTTCCGAGCATGGCCGCGCGCGCCTCGAACTTCTTCGCATCGCCCGGTTTCCACCAGTCGCGCAGCGCTCCCTCCGCATCGATCTTGCGGCCCTGGTCATCGAAGCCGTGGGTCATCTCGTGGCCGATGATGCCGCCGATGGCGCCGTAATTGATCGCAGGATCGGCGTTCGGATCGAAGACGGGCGGCTGCAGAATGCCGGCGGGAAACACGATGTCGCGCAGCGAGCCGTTATAGGCGTCGTTGGTCTGCGGCGTCATGCTCCAGTCGTCGCGGTCGACCGGCCCGTTCAACCGCCCGACATAGAACGCCCAATCGGCGCCCGCCGCCTGGCGCACATCGCCTATCAGATCGTCGCCGCGGATCATGACATCGGAATAGTCGCGCGGGTGGGCGGGATAGCCCACCTTGATGTTGTAGGTGTCGAGCTTCTTCAGCGCTTCGGCGCGCGTCGCCGGACTCATCCAGTCGTTCTTAGCCAGCCGCGCGCGATAGGCCGCCTTCAGATGGGCGACAAGATCCTCGATCTTCGCTTTCGCTTCGGGCGGAAAATACGCCGCCGTGTAAAGCTGGCCGACCGCCCAGTTGAGCGTGCCGAAACAATCGGCGGGATTGGCGCCGCAATCCCCGCCGGCGACGCGATGCACTCCGCGTTTCCAGCGCGCCTCCTCCTTCTGCTGGCCGGCGAGCGTATGATTGTGCAGCTCGAACCAGGCGTCGGTGAAGTTACGGGAGAGGTAGGGCGCGGCGCCATCCGCGATATGGAAGGCATGCCACGCCTTGATCGTGTCGAGCGGCGCCGAAGCATAGACCGCCGCCAGTTTCGGAAACGCGCTCTTCTCGGCGACGACAATTCGTTTCACCGTGCCGAGACCGGCACTCTCCAGAAATGGCTTCCAGGCGAAGCCCGGCGCGAATTTCTCCAGGTCCGCGACGAGCATCGGATTGTAGGTCGCTTCGACGTCGCGCTGCTGCGCCTTGGTCCAGCTCGCCTCCGCGATCTTCGTCTCGAAATCGACGACATCGTTTGCGCGCGCATCCGCGTCGCGCCAATCGATCAGGTGCAGGAGCCTGGCGACATAGGCGCGATAGGCCGCTTTCGCGGAGGCAAAATGCGGCTCGAGATAGTAGTCGCGATCCGGCAGCCCGAGTCCGTTCTGCGAGAGATAGACGGCGTAGCGCTTCGGATCCTTGAGATCCACGTCCGTGCTGACGCTGAAAATGGAATCCTCGAAATCGATGGTGCTGCGCCCCATCATTCCGGCGAGATCGTCGCGCGTCTGCGCTTCCCGTACCGCATTGAGTTCGGGAACGATCGGTGTCGCACCAAGCGTCTCGATTCGCGACGCGTCCATGAAGGCAGCGTAGAAAGCACCCACCTTGCCGGCGACATCCCCCGTCTCGTTCTTCCCGGCAGCCTTCTCCAGCAGATCATGCACGCGCGCCTCGATGGTGTCGGTCATCGCAAGGCGTAGCGAATAGGCCGGCTTGTCGGGCGGAATGACGGTGCGGTCGAGCCACTGGCCGTTGGCGTAGCGGAAGAAATCATCGCCGGGCTTCGTCTTCGCATCGACGCCCGTGGAATCGAATCCCCAGTTGCCATATTGCGGCCGGTCGGCAGCCAGGAGCGGCGTCGCCACCAGCGCGCCAAGCAACGCGCAGAATGCTCTGGATTTCATTTCATTCCCCTTCCGTCGGCCGAGCACCATAGCGCGCTCCGTGCCGTCCGCGCAGATCACGAGCGTGTGGTCGAATGTCGAAGGTCAGACCGGCGCCAGAGTCCTGAGCAGTTTGCGGTCGAACAGACGCAGCACCTGGGCGAGATCGCGTCCCCGCTTGAGCACGTGCCCGGAAGCCGCGAGAACCACGTACTGGCCCTGCCGCGCCTTGAGTTTCGGCTGCTTCTCGATGGTGTAGAGCGGCACTTCGCTCGTGCGGCGAAACACCGAAAACACCGCCCGGTCGGAAAGAAAATCGATCGCGTAGTCGCGCCATTCGCCAGCCGCGACCATGCGCCCGTAGACCCGCAGAATCTGGTCGAGTTCGTGTCGCTCGAATCGCTGCTCGCCCCCGCGAGGCTCCGCCTCCCCGCCCCCGAACTCTGTCCACGCGGCGGGGCGGGCGCACGCGCGGAGGAACGCTATGGGTTCCTCGACCATCGGCCGCAGCATGGAACCGGCCGCGGCGATAGGCAAGCCTGAGCTAGCGCTTCCACACCAGCATGACGCCGTCGGCGATGGTGGCCAGCGCCATGTCCACCCGCTCGTCGCCGTGAATCTTGGCGTTGAGGGCGCGAAGGGCGCTGGTATCGGGATCGTTGATCGCGGGATCGGCCACCGCGCCGCTCCACAGCATGTTGTCCAGAGCGATCACGCCGCCCCGGCGAAGCAGTTTCAGCGCGTGCTCGTAATAGGCGTCGTAATTGGATTTGTCGGCATCGATGAAGGCGAGATCGAACGGAGCTTCCTTTTCGCCGGCCATTCGGTCGAGAGTTTCGAGCGCCGGACCCAGCCGCAGGTCGATCTTCGACTCCACTCCGGCCTCCTTCCAGTAGCCGCGCGCCCGGTCGGTGAATTCCCGGCTCACATCGAGGGCAACGACGCGACCCTCCGGCGGCAATGCCAGCGCCACACTCAGCGCGCTGTAGCCGGTGAAGGTGCCGATCTCGAGCGTGCGCTGGGCGCCCACCGCTTTGGCAAGAAGCGCCAGAAAGGCGCCCTGCTCAGGCGCGATCTGCATATTCGCCATCGGCATCTTCGCCGTTTCTTCGCGGCAGTGTCGCAGCGCAGGATGCTCCCGCGCGCCCCAGCGCCCGACATAGGCAATCATCGCTTCGGTGACGGGAATCATGCGGCTCATGTCGGCTTCCCGGTTTCGAGGGTCAATTCGGCCGTCATCGCTGCGCGGCCTGTGGGATCGAGCGCCCATAGTTTCACGCGGGCTCCGTCGCGCGCAAGACAAAGCCGGATTGGTGCACCGTCGAAAAGCGGGCGCAATGCGCGAACGGCCATGTGGCTCAAGCGCGCACCCGAATGGTTTTGCAGAAAAAGGTCGAGCAGCAGCACGGCGGTGAACGGTCCCTGCACGACGAGGCCGGGATAGAATTCGATATCGCGCGCGTAATCGCGGTCGTAATGAATCCTGTGGGCATTGAAAGTCAGCGCCGAAAAACGGAACAGCGCCGAGGAATCGAGCGCGATGTCGCGAGTGAGTTCCGGGACCGACAGCTCCATCGTCGACTTCCCGGCGACATTCGGCGCGGCATCGCGAAAGACGATGTCCTGCTCCTCGACGATTGCGGGCCCGCTCTCGCCGGAAATTTCATGGCGGATGGTGACGAACGCCATTTGCCCGCCAGCACCTTGCTTCTCGCGGATGTCGGCAATGGTCGAACGGCGCAGGATCGCCGCTCCGACCGTAAGCGGCTTCTGGAACGCGACGCGGCTTCCCGCCCACATGCGACGCGGCAAGGGAATGGGCGGCAGGAAATCTCCGCGCAACGGATGGCCGTCCGGGCCGATGGCCGATTGCGGCGCGCGCGGAAGAAAGTACAGCCAGTGGGCGAGCGGCGGCACCTCCTCCTCGGGCCACGGCGGTGATTCATGATCGAGGAGCGCGGCGAGCCGTTTGAGAGGCTCTCGTGCTGCAATATCGGTTGCAAACTCCGTACGGCCGATCCAGTCGTCAAACGGATTGCCGCTCACGACCGACCCTCAAAACGATTTGGGAAGTCCGAGCACATGAGTCGCCACATGCGAAAGGATGAGGTTCGGAGATCGGCGCCACCTGGTAGAGGCGCGTCTCGCGAAACTTGCGTTCGATGTCCATTTCCTCGGCAAATCCCAGTCCGCCATGCGTCTGCATGCACATGTCGGCGGCGGACCAGGACGCTTCGGAAGCCAGCAGCTTGGCCATGTTCGCCTCCGCGCCGCAGGGCGCACCCGCATCGAATAGGGCGGCGGCCTTGCCCACCATTCCCGCAGCAGCCTCGACCTGCACATGGGCGCGGGCAATCGGAAACTGCACGCCCTGGTTGGCGCCGATCGGCCGTCCGAAAACGGCGCGATCCTTTGCATAGGCGCTGGCGCGGTCGACGAAAAAGCGGCCGTCACCGATGCACTCAGCGGCGATCAGAATCCGTTCCGCGTTCATGCCGTCGAGAATACAGCGGAAACCCTGCCCTTCCAGTCCGACCAGGTTTTCCGCCGGCACTTTGAGATCGTCGAAGAACAGCTCGGTCGACGCATGATTGATCATCGTGCGGATCGGGCGAATGGTGAGGCCGCGACCAACCGCCTCGCGCAAGTCGACGAGAAGCACGCTCATGCCGTCCGCGGGATTGGCGGACTCTTCGCGCGCATGCGTGCGCACGAGAAGAAGCATCAGGTCGGAATGCGCCGCGCGGCTGATCCAGATTTTTCGCCCACTGACGACGTAGGCGTCGCCCTCGCGCCGCGCGACGGTGCGAATTCGCGTGGTGTCGGTACCGCTTTCCGATTCGGTAATGGCGAATGCCTGCAGGCGCAGCGCGCCGGATGCCAGTTGCGGAAGCCAGCGCTGTTTCTGATCGTCGCTTCCGTGTCGCAGCAGCGTGCCCATCGTGTAGAGCTGGGCGTGGGCCGCCGCGCCGTTGGCGCCGGAACGATGGATTTCCTCGAGAATTGCGGTCGCGGCGCCAAGACCCAAACCTGCTCCGCCAAAGGCTTCGGGGATGAGCACCCCGAGAAATCCTTCATCGGTCAGCGCCCGGACGAACTCCTCGGGATAGGCGCGGTCGCGATCGAGCGCGCGCCAGTACGGTCCTGGAAACCGCGCGCAGA
This sequence comes from Rhizomicrobium sp., assembly GCA_036495845.1. Classification (GTDB taxonomy): domain Bacteria; phylum Pseudomonadota; class Alphaproteobacteria; order Micropepsales; family Micropepsaceae; genus Rhizomicrobium. Next base: position 26,756 of record DASXMF010000196.1, on the reverse strand, counting down.
GCCGGCGAACGGATTCGCGAATGTCCCGAAAGCTGTCTTCCGCCATCCAAGCCCCAATCGCAATTCGTCTCGCTGGACAGGCGCGCACGAACCGTCCAGATGTTCCTTATTAGTCGAGGGCGCAAGCATGAAGGTTTCCGAAGCGGTGCAATCGCGCCTGTCGGTGCGTGCGTTCCTGGACAAGCCGGTGCCTGCGATCGTGCTGCGCGAGGTGCTGGAAATTGCTGCCCGCGCGCCATCCGGCGGCAATCTTCAGCCCTGGCGGCTGCATGTCCTGTCCGGAGAGGCACTCGCCCGATTCCGCGCGGTCATGCGCGACCGCCTCGCACGCGATCCCTCTCCCGACCCGCTCGAATATCATGTCTACCCCGAGCACCTTTGGGAGCCTTACCGGACGCAGCGTTTTCGCGTCGGCGAAATGATGTACGACCTCCTCGGCATCCCAAGAACGGACAAGACCGCGCGCCTGCGCAGCTTCGCGCGCAACTATGATTTCTTCGGCGCCCCGATCGGCCTCTTCTGCCTGATCGATCGCGGCATGGGCCCTCCGCAATGGTCCGATCTCGGCATGTATTTGCAGACGGCGATGCTTCTGTTGCGGGAACATGGATTGTCGTCATGTCCCCAGGAATGCTGGTCGCACTATAACCATGTTGTCCGGGATTTTCTGGGTACGCCGGACGATCTCATGCTCTTCTGTGGCATGGCGATCGGCTACGCCGATGAAAATGCGCCCGTGAATGGGCTGCAGAGTGAACGCAAGGCTCTCGACGAATTCGCCTCCTTTCATGGTTTTTGAGCCGACGAGCGGCAGCCGCGTTCGTTGGCCGCAGGCAAAATAAGCCGTTTGACGTAATGTTCCTGTGCATGGCCGCAGAAATGCCACATTCCAACCTTGCCACAGCCCCGATTGGTCCCGAAAGATCGCACAGCCGGCTGGAGCGTAGCGGCGGATCCGCAGATCCAGGCCCCCCAACCCTCTCGGGTTTGCCGAAACGGGCCAGCCGGCGACTTTCCCCTCCTAAATCGCCCTGTTCCAGTCCGCAGCCATCTGTCCATAGATGCCGCCGACGGCGCCTGTGACGACCGAAATCGCCGACCGAAGCACGAGGGTTCCGGGCGTCATGTCGCCCAACAGCACCGACACGGCGATGCCGACCAAAGCGCAGAGACCGCCTGCTATCGCACCGCCACACGCACCCTTGAGGTAACCCCGAGCCACTTCCTGGGCATAGAGGTAGCCCATCGTCGCGGAAATCATCATCCCGCCAAAAAGCAGGGCATGGGTTTCGATCCATTGGCTGAAATGCGCGATAACGACGCTGACAATCTGCAACAGCGTGCCGACCAATATCGCCCGGTGCAGTGCCCGCGTGTCCACCAGTCCCGCGCGATCCATTGCCGCCTGTCTCTCCGCGTCCGTCAGATCCCGCTTGGGCGCATCATCCGCATTTCGGACGCCTTCAATCAACGGGAAAGCAGAAGAGGCCCTGGCGATCCCCTTCCGGAAATTTGAGGCATCATGACCGGAACTTAACGTTTGCGGACTTGCCTCATTGCGCCGATTTCTCTAAGGGGCAGCCGACTTTCCACTGACCCATCGATCCCGCGTTTCTCATTCCATGATTGAAATCAACGGACTGACCAAAAGCTTCGGGCCGATCAAAGCCGTCGCCGGCATCGACCTGAAGGTCGACCGTGGCGAAGTGTTGGGCTTTCTGGGACCGAACGGCGCCGGCAAATCGACGACCATGAAAATGATCACCGGCTTTCTGGCGCCTTCATCGGGTAGCGTCAAAGTTTGCGGATTCGATGTCGAGAACGAGTCGATCGGTGCGCAGAGAATGATCGGCTACCTTCCCGAGGGCGCGCCCGCCTATGGGGATATGACGCCGCGCCAGTTTCTCTCCTTCATCGCCGAAGTCAGAGGATTCTCCGGACAGGAGGCCAAGGCGCGCGTCGCCGATGCCGTAGCCAAGACGGATCTCGATCCCGTGCTCGATCAACCCATCGAGACCTTGTCCAAAGGATTCAAGCGGCGGGTTGGACTGGCGCAGGCCGTTCTCCACGACCCGCCCGTGCTGATCATGGACGAACCCACCGACGGGCTCGACCCCAATCAGAAGCATTCCGTTCGCGAACTCCTTCGGACGATGGCTTCCCGGAAGGCCATCATCGTGTCGACCCATCTTCTGGAAGAAGTGGAAGCCGTCTGCACGCGAGCCGTGATCATCGACCGCGGCCGCATCGTGGCGGATGGCACGCCGGCCGAACTGCTCGCGCGTTCGCGTCATCATAATGCGTGCACGCTGGCCGTGCCCGCCGCCAAGATCGACGCTGTGAAGGCAAAATTGATGTCGCTCGGCTCAGTTGCGAGCGTGGACCAGGTCGAACGCGGCGACGGCACCATCGCGGTGACGGCCTTTCCACGCAGTGGAGCGCTGCTCATCGATAGCGTCAGCGCGCTCGCGACTTCGGAAAAATGGGACGTGAAAGAGCTTTACGCCGAGCCCGGACGTCTCGACGAGGTCTTCCGCGCCATCACGACGCACGATGCAAAACGCGCCAGGGAGATTCGCGCATGAGGCAGCTTCTCGCCGTCTTCAAGCGGGAATTTGCCGCGTATTTTGCGACACCGCTTGCCTATGTCTTCATAGTCATCTTTCTGTTTGCGATGGGCGCATTCACTTTCTACATCGGCCATTTCTTCGAAAACGGCACGGCCGATCTGCAGGTCTTCTTCGGCTTTCACCCCTGGCTTTATCTTTTCCTCGTCCCGGCCATCTCAATGCGCCTGTGGGCGGAGGAGCGCCGTACCGGCACGATGGAGCTCCTGCTCACGCTGCCGCTGCGGCTGTCGGCGACCGTCGTCGGCAAATATCTCGCGGCCTGGATGTTCACAGGCGTAGCGCTGGCGCTCACCTTTCCCATCTGGATCACCGTGAACTATCTCGGCCATCCCGATAACGGCGTGATTCTCGCGGGCTATATCGGTTCTTTCCTGATGGCGGGCGCCTATCTGGCGATCGGAGCCTGCATCTCGGCCTCGACGAACAACCAGGTCATCGCCTTCGTCGTCAGCGTCGTTGTGTGCTTCCTGTTCACGATCTCCGGCGCTCCCCTGGTGCTTGATTTCTTCCGGGCCTGGGCCCCGCTTGCCCTGGTCAACGCCATCTCGTCGTTCAGCTTCCTCACGCATTTCACGGCGATTTCGGGCGGCGTCATCGATCTTCGCGACCTGATTTTCTTCCTTTCTCTGATCGCCCTGTTCCTCGCGGCCAATGTCGTCATCGTCGACCTGAAAAAGACGAGCTGATTCCTGCGATGAAGCCCCTGTCCCGCCGCCTCTATGCCCTGGTCGCGATCGCGCTCGCGGCGGTCATCTTCGTGGCGCTGAACATCGCCGCCGACGCCACGTTCACGACGACGCGTCTGGATCTGACGGCGAACGGAATTTACACGCTGTCGCCTGGAACCATCCACACGCTCGATCAGCTCGTCGAGCCTGTAACCCTCAAGTTCTATTACTCGAAGAAAGTCGCCTCGCAATTCGCGCAGATCAATGCCTATGCGGCGCGCGTCCGCGATCTGCTTGGCGAATACGTCGCGCACTCGCACGGCAAGATCATCCTTCAGGAAGTGGACGTCGAGCCGTTCACACCCGCCGAAGACCAGGCGTCCGCCGCCGGGTTGACTGGAGCGCCCACCGATACGGGCGATCTGGTGTACTTCGGTCTCGTCGGCACAAACACGATCAACGGCAAGGAGACCATTCCGTTCTTCGCACAGGAACGCGAGCCCTCCCTGGAGTACGATCTCACCTCGCTCATCTATCGGCTGGCCACGCCGAAGAAGACCGTTGTCGGCATCGTTTCGAGCCTGCCGCTCGAAGCCGGAGCGGGCGGTATCGCCGCAGCGCTTCGCGGGCAGGCGCAGCCTTTCATCATCTACGAAGAACTGCGGCAGACATACGAAACCAGGATGATCGATCCGAACTTCGATCGCATCCCCGCCGATGTCAGCGTGCTGATGATCATCCATCCGCCGCCGCTGCCGCCGCAGCAGGAATATGCGATCGACCAGTTCGTGCTCGGCGGCGGTCACGCCCTGGTCTTCCTCGACCCGATGTCCGAAGTCGCGATGGCTGCACAGGGCGGCGGCCAGATGACCGCGCCATCTTCGTCGGACATGAAGGAGTTGTTGCACGCCTGGGGCGTGAATTTCGACTCGTCGAAGATCGTGCTCGACCGGGCCCTGGCACAAGCCGTGCAGACCTCGTCGGACCCGCGCAATCCGGTCGAGCGATTTCCGATGTGGCTCCACCTCGACGCGTCCGATTTCGACAGCAGCGACCGTTTGACCGCCAATTTGCAGGCGCTGAATCTTGCCAGCGTCGGCGCGCTGTTTCCGCTCAAAGGCGCGACGACGACCTTCCAGCCGCTGATTCGTTCCTCGAACGAAGCCTCGCTCATGGACGCCATGCAGGCGCACCTCAATCCGCGTCCAGGAGATTTGATGGCCGAAGTCGAGCCGACCGGACAGCGCTATACCATCGCCGCGCGAATTTCCGGGCCGGTGAAGACCGCCTTTCCTGGCGGCCCGCCGACGCTCACGCCTGCAGGCGCACCGCCGGCGAAACCGGCTGCGCCCAAGAAATCGGAGCCGCAACTCAAATTGTCGAAAGGTCCGATCAACCTCATTCTGATGGCGGACAGCGATCTGTTCGACGATCGGTTCTGGGTCCATGTGGAAACGCTTTACGGACACCAGCTGGCGGCGCCGTTCGCCGACAACGGGGCATTCGTGATGAACGCCGTGGAGAATCTCGCGGGCTCAAACGACCTCATTTCGCTCAGGACACGCGCGACCAACAGTCGGCCCTTCACCGTCGTTCAGAAATTGCAGGGGCAGGCGCAGGCGAGGTTCCAGCAGGAAGCCAATGCGCTGAAGCAGCGCCTCGCCGACACCGAAAGCCGGTTGCACGCGCTCGAGCAGGGCGGAAGCGCCAACAATCCTTCGCAATCGGGTACGGCGCTCACCGCGGACCAGCAACGCGAGATCGTTCGATTCAAGCGGGAGGTCAGTGAAACGCGTGGCGAATTGCGCGAGGTTCAGCGCAGCCTGCGAAAGGACATCGATGCGCTCGGCACGCTTCTCGCCTTTGTCAATATCGCACTGGTTCCCATTCTCGTTGCAGCATTCGCCGTGACGCTGGCCTTCCTCAGGCGGCGCAGGCGCGCCCGCGCCCTGGCCTTGTGAGACAGCGCATGGCTGATACTTACGATTTCACCCGGGACCGGCGCTGGCGCAACTTGCTGACGCTTGCAATCGTTGCGCTCGTTCTTGTCGTCCTCGCGGCCCTTTCGCTGGTCCACGAGTCGCAAGAAGTCGCGCCACGATACGAGGCCCATCCGTTCCTTCCGGGCCTGGCCTCGGAGGTCCGCGACATCGCCAGGATCCGCATCGTCTCGAAGTCCGGCGAGGTCGACGTCCAATTCAAGCCCGACAAGGGATGGGTCGTCGCCAGCCATGACGACTACCCGGCTTCGTTCGAGCGCGTGCATGAGACGGTGGTCGGTCTGGCAGGACTCGAGACCATCGAACCCAAGACTGCCCGCTCGGACTGGCTCCACTACCTCGATCTCATGCCGCCGCCTAAAGGAGACGGCGTCACCATCACGTTGCTCGATGGACAGGGCCGCGTCCTTGCTGGCGTGGTGACGGGAAAGAAGGTGGACATCGGCGATCCGAGCGGCGCTCAGGGCCTCTACGTCCGCCAGGCGGATTCCGATCAGAGCTGGCTTGTGCGCAGCGTGCTCGAGCCAAAAACGGACGCCAAGGACTGGCTGGACAAGCAGGTATTCGATGTAGACGCCGCGCGCATTCAGCAGGTCGACGCCAATCCGCTCAACGGGCCGTCCTTCGAAGTCAGGCGCAACAAGCGCGGCGATCCGGATATGAATCTCCTCGACGTGCCGAAGGGGCGCGAAATCGCTTATCCCGGCGCTGCCGATGGCATGGCGAACGCGATTTCCGGCTTCACCTTCGACGATGTCCGGCCGGCCAAGGATCTGGATTTCTCGGACAGCGCCCATGTTGCGCGGCTGGTCGCCCGCACCTTCGACGGCCTCATCGTCACGGTGCAGACGATTCAACAGGGCAAGGATTACTGGACCGTGGTCTCGGCGGACGGCGCCGCCGGCCAGGCCGATGCACAACGCCAGGCCCGTACCATTGATGCGCGCGCCTCGGGATGGGCCTATAAGATGCCCATCTACAAGGGCCAGCAGCTCATGACTTCGCTCGAAAGCCTCTTGAAACCCCTCCCCCAGAAAGCGGCTCCGGCGACGCCCGCCAAATGAGCGGCGCCGGTGCGGCGGATGCGAACGGCACGCCCGCCTTTCTGCGCAATCTCTGGTACCGCGCCGCGCAGGCCGACACGATCCGCAACGGTCGCATGTGCCGCCGCATTCTTCTCGGCGAACCTGTTCTTCTCGGCCGCACGCATGACGGCAAAATCTTTGCGCTGCGCGATATTTGCCCCCACCGCGGCGTTCCCCTTTCCGCCGGCCGCCTGTTGCGCGGTAACACGGTGGAGTGCGCGTATCATGGCTGGCGGTTCGCGCCGGAAGGCACGTGCGCGGGAATTCCCTCGCTCGTCGACGGTCAGGATTTCGATCCCTCGCGCATCCGCGTGCGCTCCTATGCGGCGAGAGAGCAGGACGGACTCATCTGGATATTCATGCCGGCGCCGGGCTGCGAGGCCGTCGCGCCTTCAATCGATCCTCCGAAGGTTGCTTTGGACTGCGATGAAACTCCGCGATTGGTCGAAACACAGCGCTTCGGTTGCGCGATGGATCACGCGGTGGTCGGCCTCATGGATCCCGCCCATGGTCCGTTCGTTCACCAGGCCTGGTATTGGCGCTCGCGCCATTCGATTCACGAAAAGGCCAAGCGCTTCGGCCCTTCGACGCGGGGCTTCACCATGTTCGCGCACGCGCCGTCGTCGAATTCCTTCGCCTATCGCATTCTCGGCGGCAATGTGCAGACCGAAATCCGCTTCGAATTGCGGGGGATACGCTTCGAGCGCATTTCGGCGGGACCCACGCGCGTCGTCGGATTGACGACCTGCACGCCCGTCGACGGCGAGACCACCGAAGTCGCGCAAATCTTTTACTGGAACCGGGCGTGGCTCGGGTTGGTCAAGCCGTTCTTCCGTCCCTTTGCCCGGGCGTTTCTGGCCCAGGACCGCGCCATGGTCGAACTGCAGCGCGAAGGCTTGCGGTTCAATCCGCGCCTGATGCTCATTCCCGACTCCGACATGCCGGCGATGTGGTATCAGCGACTGAAGAAAGCCTGGTCGGAATCGATCGGGACGGGCGCGGAGTTCGTAAACCCCGTGCCGGAAACGACGCTGAGATGGCGGAGCTGACGCGCACATGCCCAGACGCGGCGATATCCACACGATCCTGATCATCGGCGCGGGCCCGATCGTGATCGGCCAGGCCTCGGAATTCGACTATTCGGGGGCGCAAGCCTGCAAGGCGCTTCGCGCCGAGGGGTATCGCATCGTGCTCGTCAATTCCAACCCCGCCACGATCATGACCGACCCCCAGCTGGCGGATGCGACCTATATCGAGCCCATTACGCCCGAGTTCGTGGAGAAAATCATTGCACGGGAGCGCGCCAATGTTCCGCCGGGCCGCGTGTTCGCGTTGCTTCCGACCATGGGCGGGCAGACCGGACTCAATACGGCGTTGTCCCTGCGCAAGCGCGGCGTGCTCGAGAAATATTCGGTGGAGCTGATCGGCGCCAGCGCCGAGGCCATCGACAAGGCGGAAGACCGCGAGCTGTTCCGCCGCGCGATGATGAAGATCGGGCTCGACGTTCCTCGCGGAAAAACGCTGAAAGGATATCTGCGTCACAAGAAGGACGGGCGCGGAAATTTTCTTTACGACGGCCAGAACAATCCGCTCATGGAGCTCTCGCCGGAAGCCTTCGCGCACGCCCTGCAGATGCTGGAAGATGTGGGCCTGCCTGCCGTGGTGCGGCCGTCGTTCACGCTGGGTGGCACCGGCGGGGGCATCGCCTACAATCGCGAAGAGTTCTTCGAAATTGTCGAAGCCGGTCTGGATGCCTCGCCGACGAACGAGGTGCTGATCGAGGAATCCGTTCTCGGCTGGAAAGAATACGAGATGGAGGTGGTCCGCGATCGCGCCGACAACGCGATCATCGTCTGCTCGATCGAGAACTTAGATGCGATGGGCGTGCACACGGGCGATTCCATCACCGTCGCACCGGCGCTGACCCTGACCGACAAGGAGTTCCAGCGCATGCGCAGCGCTTCCATCGCCGTGCTGCGCGAGATCGGCGTCGAGACTGGCGGTTCGAACGTCCAGTTCGCCATCGATCCCGCCGATGGCCGCATGGTCGTCATCGAGATGAATCCGCGCGTCTCCCGCTCCTCCGCCCTCGCTTCCAAGGCGACCGGATTTCCCATCGCCAAGATCGCCGCGAAACTCGCGGTCGGCTACACGCTCGACGAGCTGAAAAACGACATCACGCGGGCGACACCCGCCTCTTTCGAGCCGGCGATCGACTATGTGGTGACGAAGATCCCGCGCTTCGCCTTCGAGAAGTTTCCCGATGCGGCGCCCGAGCTCACCACTTCGATGAAGTCGGTTGGAGAAGCGATGGCGATCGGGCGGACCTTTGCCGAATCGCTGCAAAAGGCGTTGCGCTCGATGGAAAACGGGCTTCACGGTCTCGACGAGATCGCGTTGCCCGCCGATCCCAATGCCGTGCGCGGCGCGCTCGCCCGCGCGAGCCCCGATCGCATTCGCGTCGCCGCCGAAGCCATGCGCGCAGGCTTTCCGCCCGGAGAAGTCGCAGCCATCACGCATTACGATCCCTGGTTTCTCGGCGAGATTGAAACCATTCTGGCGAGCGAGGACCGCCTGCGCCGCGACGGCCTGCCCGCGGACGCGGAACAATTGCGTCGCCTCAAGGCGATGGGATTTTCCGACGCCAGGCTTGCGAAGCTTTGCGGCACGACGGAGCGGATGGTTCGCATGGCGCGCACCGCCGCCGGCGTGCGGCCGGTGTTCAAGCGCGTCGACAGCTGCGCGGCCGAGTTCCTGGCGCTGACTCCCTACATGTACAGCACCTACGAGACTCCGCTCGGCCGGACGGCGATTTGCGAAAGCGAGCCCAGCGACCGGCGCAAAGTCATCATCCTGGGCGGAGGGCCCAATCGCATCGGCCAGGGCATCGAATTCGACTATTGCTGTTGCCACGCGGCCTATGCGCTGTCGGCGCGCGGTTTCGAATCCATCATGGTGAATTGCAATCCGGAAACGGTTTCCACCGATTACGACACCTCGGATCGCCTGTATTTCGAACCGCTGACGACAGAGGACGTTCTCGAGATCGTTCATGTGGAACGATCGCGCGGCACGCTCGAGGGCGTGATCGTTCAATTCGGCGGCCAGACGCCGCTCAAGCTCGCGCATGCGCTCGTCGAAGAAGGCATTCCGATTCTCGGCACGAGCGCGGACGCGATCGACCTTGCCGAGGACCGCAAGCGCTTTCAGGCGCTCCTGGAGAAGCTCGGTCTCAGGCAACCGCGCAACGCCACCGCGCTGACGGCCGAGGAAGCAATCCTCTCCGCCCGCGGCATCGGCTATCCCGTGATCCTCCGCCCCTCCTATGTGCTCGGCGGCCGCGGCATGGTGGTCGTGACCGATGAAGCGCAACTCAAGACCGTGCTGCAATCCGGCGAACTGTTTCGCATATCCGGCGACAACCCCGTTCTCATCGACGGCTTTCTGCAGCACGCCATCGAAATCGATGTCGATGCGATTGCGGACAGCAGCGGAGATGTTTTCGTCGCCGGCATCATGGAGCACATCGAGGAAGCCGGCGTGCATTCCGGCGATTCGGCCTGTGCGCTTCCGCCCCACTCTCTGACGCCCGATACCGTCCGGGAAATCGAACGGCAGACGGTTGCTCTGGCCGGCGCGCTCGGCGTGTGCGGATTGATGAATGTGCAATACGCCGTGCAGAAGAGCGACATCTACGTGCTCGAGGTCAATCCGCGCGCGAGCCGCACGGTGCCGTTCGTGTCGAAGGCGATCGGCCTGCCGGTGGCGGCGATCGCGGCGCGCGTCATGACCGGCGAAAAACTGTCCTCCTTCGAATTGGCGCCGAAGACATCGGGCCACATCGCCGTCAAGGAAGCGGTGATGCCCTTTGCGCGATTTCCGGGAGTCGACACGGTGCTCGGGCCGGAAATGCGCTCGACCGGCGAGGTCATGGGTCTCGACACGAATTTCGGACGCGCCTTCGCCAAGAGCCAGATCGGAGCGGGAGCCAGATTGCCGCTGAGCGGCACGGCTTTCATCTCCGTCCGGGAGGCGGACAAGCCGCTCACGGAACAACCTGCCCGGCACCTCGTCGAAATGGGTTTCGACGTGATCGCGACCAGGGGAACCGCGCGATATCTGGAAGCGGCCGGGCTGCCGGTGCGCGTCGTCAACAAGGTGCTCGAGGGCCGGCCCCATATCGTCGACGCGCTCAAGAACGGGGAGGTGCAGCTGGTGTTCAACACCACCGAAGGCCAGCAGGCGCTGGCCGATTCCCTTTCGATCCGGCGCACCGCCCTGCAAATGAGGGTTCCCTACTATACAACCATGGCGGGCGCTTCCGCGGCCGTCGAGGCGATCGCCAGCCTCCGCGAAGGGGCTCTCGATGTGCGGCCCCTCCAGAGCTATGCCTGAGCGCCTCCCTTGAAGTCGCCCCATGCCGGCCCTAATTTGAGACGCGCTCGTTCGCTTGAGGAACGAGAACGCCGAGATTTGACAGGTACTTAAAGCAAAGCTCGCAAGACTCCGGATCGGCCGGGTCTCCGGACAGGCCGAGCGGAGCTTTTTTGCCACTGGCGGGATGATGAGGCCATGGAACGCATACCGATGACGGCCGGGGGCTATAAGGCCCTCGAAGACGAGATCAATCATTTGAAGACGGTGGAACGGCCCGCGACGACCCGGCTGATCGAAGAGGCGCGCGCGCACGGCGATCTGTCGGAGAACGCGGAGTATCACGCAGCGAAGGAGCGCCAGGGATTCATCGAAGGCCGCGTGGTCGAACTCGAGGACAAGCTCGGCCGCGCCGAAATCATCGACATTTCCAAACTCTCGGGAAGTTCGGTGACCTTCGGCGCCACCGTCACGCTGGTCGACGAAGATTCGCGCGCCAAGAAGAAGTATCAGATCGTCGGCGATTTCGAGGCCAACGCCAAGAACGGCCGCATCTCCATTTCGTCGCCGATTGCACGCGCGCTTATCGGAAAATCCAAAGGGGATTCCGTCGAAGTCTCCGCGCCGGGCGGCCCCCGCTCCTACGAGATCCTGAAAGTCGAGTTCGTGTGACACACGATTTCGCATAAACTCGCTGCTCATTTCCCTGCGGCGCGGGCCCCCTCCACCGCGGAGTTTATCCTCCGGCCGCGCTTCGCGCGGACCGGGGGGCGGTCCCCCTCCCCCACGTCGCTTCGCTCCACGGGTGAGGAAAAATAGAGTGGCCCTCGCACAACATTTTCCTCCCCCGCGCTTGCGTGGGGGAGGTGGCGAACGGTCCGGCGGAGCCGGATCGCGAGACGGAGGGGGCCTGTTGCATGAAAGAACTCAGATAATTCGCTGCGTAATTCATTGCGCTGGGATTTGCTTGGTTCTTTCCATTCTCACGGGCACACAATTTTCACCGTCAGAGCTCGTGCGCGATTTCGTATAATTCCCTGCCTAGGGAATTCCGGCCCCCTCCACCGCGGAGTTTATCCTCCTGCCGCGCTGCGCGCGGACCGGGGCGCGGTCCCCCTCCCCCACGTCGCTTTGCTCCGCGTGGGAGGAAAAAGAGAGTGGCGCTCGCACAGTATTTTCCTCCCCCGCGCTTGCGTGGGGGAGAGCCTGCCCCGCACTTGATGCGGGGTGGCGCGATTCGCTGCGGCTCGCGGGCGAGCCGCAGCGAGAGCGACGGAGGGGGCCCGTTGCATGAAAGAACTCCATTAATTCACTGCGCAGTGAATTCCTCCTTCTGCGGCGAGGGGCGGACCGTCGATACCGACGCCAGTTTCGAGAACGCGGCCATTTCGTCGCGCAGTGACGAACCCATCCGCCGCGCCATCTCGGGAGCGCCTGCCAAGACCAGCGACAGGATCAGTTTCCGCGTCTCGCGCTCGCCCCGTGCTGCGGCGAGCACGCTCGCATAGCCGATACGACTGGCCTGGTCCGACGTCTGGGCAAGTTTCGCGGCGACCGTTTCCGGCTCCTGCATCATCGCCCACTCGATGGCGAGCAGGAGCCTCCCAAATACAAGCTTTTTCGGCCCCGGCCTGCCGCTCGGGTTGCCCGACACGCCCTTCTTGAATCGCGTATGCACGGGCGGCTTGCCGTGCCCGACTTCGTAATCCTTTGACATATTGGTCCCTCCTTTGGGTCGCAAAAGAGGAATATGCCGTATTGGTATGTATGTCAACCTATACGGTTGTTCTCCCGAAGTTGGCGACGGTACGCTGCCCATACTCTTGACCAAGGTGAATACGGAGACAGCTAATCCAATCTTCGCGACAGGGCCGGAACGAGCGACTTAATTTCTCGTGGGAGCGGACCTTGTCGGGACGGCATGCCTCGTCAGGCTTGACAGATAGTCACCGGCCGCGAGCCAAGCGTTTTGTAGGCGCCAGGCGCGCCGATCGTAAACAGATAAACTGTCCCCGTATTCAAATCCCCTTTCTTTTCCGGGTTTCCGCGCTCGCTCACTTTACTTCCGCGGCAAAGGGAGTGCCGTCGTGTTCTTGAGTTCCTCCATCGCGAAGGCTCCGCTCACGTCCCGGAAATGCACCGCGCGCGTGAGTATCTGGCTGACCTCGTTGTAGCCGGCGATGTCGGAGACTTGCAGTTTGATCAGATAGTCGATGTCGCCCGCCAGCCGATAGAATTCCAGCACTTCGGGAATCTTTCTCACCGCGGCGGAAAACGCGTCATACCATTCGTCGGTGTACTCCGCCGCGCGGAGCATCACGAAGACCGTGGTGCCGACACCAAGTTTCTGGGCGTCGAGGAGCGCGACGCGCTTTCGGATAAAGCCGCTTTCCTCCAGCTGCCGGATGCGCCGCCAGCAGGCGTTGTGCGAAAGATGGACGTGGTCCGCGATCTCGGCGATGGAGCGCGAAGCGTCGTCCTGCAGCGACCCCAGAATTTTGATGTCGATTGCATCAAGGCCGGTCATCACTTCTTCCCAAAAAAATGACCCAATGCGCGACTTCGTCCCAAGCATTGACCGAAATCAGACCATCTTTGGTAACATATTCGGCAACCACGGCAATAATCTTCTGTTCGACGTTTGCTGCGGGCGGCTGGGATCGACCGAAAACCATTCGCGCGCCCGCGTGCCAACGCAGCCTGCAGAGAACCAGTCATGGCGCTGGACAGTGCGTTTCACAATTTGACGAAGCACTGGCAGGCGCTGGACGCCGCCCACCATCCCTTCACCGACACGGTAGTCTCAACCGCGAGGGCGCCCGCGTGTACGTTCACGAAATAGATCTTGCAAGATGGCTCCGAAGTTACGCCGCGTGTGCTGAATATTTCTTTCCTGGAGCAACAGATGAATGCGCTGAACACGGCAAGAGTTGAAATCCTGACACCCACGATAGGTGCGCGGATTGAGGGCGTCGATCTCTCGGAACCGCTTGCAGAACCGGATATTGCAGCAATCCGTCAGCTGTTTCTGACCAATCGCGTGATCTTTTTTGAGGATCAGAATCTGTTGCCGCAGCAGCACCGTGATTTCGCGGCGCGGTTTGGCGAGTTTCAGATTCACCCGTTCTACCAGCCGCATCCCGAGTATCCGGAACTCGTCGTTCTGGACACGGGAGCTCACAACCCGACCGACAACGACCACTGGCACACCGATATGACCTACAGTGCCGAACCGCCGATGGCTGGAATTCTCTATTCGCGGCTGATTCCGCCGCAAGGCGGCGACACGCTATGGGCGGATATGCACGCAGCGTACATGGCGCTTTCTGGCCCGCTGAAAGCGTTGCTCGATCCGCTCGATGCGGTTCACGACCTCGCCAACGCCTTTCGGCCCGATCATCGCGCGGTGCATGCCTCCGGTTCGGACCAGTATGAGAAGAAGATGCAGGCAAACCCGCCGGTGCTGCATCCCGTCGTGCGAACGCATCCCGAGACAGGCGAGGAGTGCCTGTTCGTCAATGAAGGTTTCACTACCGCCATCTGCGGTTTGCCCAAGAGTGAAAGCGACGATTTGCTGCGGTTTCTGTTCAATCACGTCCAGAAGCCCGAGTTTTCCGTGCGCTGGCGCTGGAAGCCAAACACGGTCGCAATGTGGGACAACCGAATTACACAGCATTATGCCGTGAACGACTATCTGCCTGATCGCAGGATCATGCACAGAGCGACGATCAAGGGTTCGAGACCGTTCAACCGCTCGCGTCCCAGCCCCGCGAATTGAAGCGGATTCGGCTCGCGTTGAATCGCGCGATCGCCCCCTCCGTGCCCCCTCCGTCTCGCGCCCAGGCTTGCGCCTGGACGCTTGACACCTCCCCCACGCTTCGCGCGGGGGAGGAAAGATTCAGTGGCGCTGCACATTCTTTTCCTCCCCCGTTCACGGGGGAGGTGTCCTCCGAAGCTCGTGCAAGCGAGCAAGGAGGACGGAGGGGGACAATCGCGCGACTCAATTCGATCGCATCGCGCTCTAAGGCTCACGCCGGAGCGGGATGAGCGAGCGAAGCTTCTCGTCGCGCAGATAGAGCCCGCCCCAGACGAGAATGCCGAGATAGACGCCGAACAGCACCGAGCTGAACAGCGGGTCCTCGATGCGCACCTTGCTGGCGATGGCGCCGCCGAGATATCCGGTGAGCAGTATCGCGCCCAGGATCGACGTGCGTGGAATGGCGTAGAGAATGGTGCAGGCAAGGCCGATGATCCCGAGCGAACGAATAATCTCAACGGGATAGCCGATCTTCGTCGTCGCCTCGATGACGTGATGCTCCAGGAAAAGCTTCGAGATGCTGTCGAACAGCAGAAACAGGATCATGAGCCCGCTCATGCCCCAGCCGGTTCGCTGCATCCATTTTTTTGCCGCTTGCGGCGGTGCGGGCTCGGCGCGCGGGCTGGAAATGGCGTTGTCCATGACTTCCTTCCTCTTTGAGATGCCTCCTTCGAAGGACGCAGGAGGCCGGGCCATTCCGACAAAATACTCTCAAGGTTCCGGAGGCGGCGGCAAGATCATGCCTTCGTAGTAGTAGAGGTCGGGGCGGCCCGCGGCGCCGGTGCGGATACCGGCCAGGCTGTGTCGCGACAGCGAAATCCGCCGCGGAGGTGCGAAATTTGTCCCGGGAATGGCGAGCATGGCTTCGGCGTAAAGCTGCTCCCCCTCGGCGATCAGGCGCGCAAGCGCATAGGTCACGCCTCCTTCGCTCAGCGGGAGCGGAATGACGACCAGGGTTTCATCGGACATGGGCGCTCCTTCCGATTGTTCGGCTCTGACGCCGGTCTTCATTCGCGCGTGGCGAGCAGCGCCGAAAGCTCGGCGATCTCCGTGAAGCATCCGTCCGGCGACAGACGCGCGAGCGCCTCGCGCAATTCTCTCTCGAAGGTTTTCGCGCGCGCGCCCAGTTTCTCCGGCGACAGCGCCGAGAGCGAAAACCCCAGTCCCACAATCTCGTCGGCGCTGAGGCTGCGCCGCACGAACACGCCTACCCTTTCCAGACGGCAGAACGGCGAATCGAGCAGAATCGATTCCTGGGCTCGGTACCCGGGCGCCTTGGTCACGCGCACATGCGGAGATTCCGCGCGCCCGTAATTGTCCGCGAGATCGCGAAGCACGCCCCGCCACGCGTTCTCGACCGTCTCGGGATGGTCGTCATGCACGAGAGCGATGGCACCGCCCGGGAGTACCTGCCGGTCGAGCATCGCGAGCGCCGCGGCGCGATCCATCCAGTGAAACGCCCGTCCGATGGCGACGAGCTTGAAGAGACCGATCCCGGGCGGCATGTCGAAGGAACTGCCCTCCAGGATCGTGAGCGCAACCCCGGCGCGCGCCGCCGAACTTCGCAATTCGGCCAGCATCTCCGGTTCGGGGTCGATCGCGGTGACCGTCATTCCGGCGCGGGCGAAAGGAATCGCGAGAAGCCCCGGCCCGGCTCCGAGATCCATGACTGCGTCGCCCGGTTCCAGGCGGGCATGGCTTGCGATCCGCTCGATCAGCGCGTCCGGATAGGCGAGCCGGAAACGGGAATAGAAGGGAACGTTGGCCCGGAAGCGGCGTGGATCGTAGTCCGGCTGGCACATCTGCAACTCGTGCGTACGGAATCTTTGCAGCCTATACTAACCCGGGACGACAGGCAGCGGACAACATCGATGGCGACAATCGCCCTTGTCGACGACGACAGAAACATTCTGACTTCGGTCGGGATGCTGCTCGAACAGGAGGGGTATCATGTCCGCACCTACGCGGACGGCGCCTCGGCGCTCACCGCGCTGCAGGCCACGCCTCCGGACCTGGCGATCCTCGACATCAAGATGCCGCGGATGGACGGGCTCGAGCTGCTGCGGCGTCTGCGCCAGGGCGCCGACCTGCCGGTGATTTTCCTGACCTCCAAGGACGAGGAAATCGACGAGCTGATGGGGTTGAACGCCGGCGCGGACGACTACATCCGCAAGCCCTTTTCGCAGCGTCTTCTGCTCGAGCGCGTCAAGGCCGTGTTGCGCCGCGCCGACGCGAAAAAGAATGCCGGGGGCCCGGGCGAGGCAAAGCGCGAAGCGCTGGTGCGCGGCAAGCTGGCCCTCGATCCCCAGCGCCACGATTGCACCTGGGACGGCAAGCCGGTGCGCCTGACGGTCACGGAATTCCTCATCCTGCAATGCCTGGCCCAGCGGCCCGGATTCGTCAAAAGCCGCGACAACCTGATGGATGCGGCCTATGACGATCAGGTCTATGTCGACGACCGCACCATCGACAGCCACATCAAGCGGTTGCGCAAGAAATTCAAGGCGGTCGACGACGATTTCGATGCAATCGAAACCCTTTATGGCGTCGGTTACCGCTACCGCGAAGCCTGACGCGAAAGGCGGCATGGCCCTTTTCCGGAGTGCGGCACGGCTGCGGCGCCGTCGCGTGCCCGGTCTGTCGCTCCGCATCGTCCTTGCCAACGCCGCGGCTCTGGTGATCCTCATCGCAGGTCTGTTGCTTGTGGAGTCGGGCCGCCGGGGCCTGGTGGAAGAGCGCATGGCCGGTATCCGCCAGGACGCTTCCATCGTCGCCAGCATCCTTGCGGAATATGCGACCCGCGAGAGATCCCGATCCATCTCCATCCGTGAGGCCGAACCCCTGCTGCGGCAGCTGATCGCGCCCACCAGCCTGCGCGCGCGGCTCTACGGCACCGACGGGAGCCTCGAGATCGACACCCGCAACCTTCTCGCCCGCAACGTCGTGCAGACGCTCGAGTTGCCGCCGCTCGACTGGCGCCATCGCGTGCGGGCGTATTTCGCGCGGCTCTATGACGGCGTCATGGGCGTGCGGCCCTTTACCAGCATGTCCCCCTATCTCGAGACCGGCGGCAACGGAACGGTCTATGAAGAGGTGCGCCGCGCGCTCGACGGCGTCCCCGCATCCGCGCGGCGGCTCGACCTGCAGAACAAGCTGGTGCTGTCCGTTGCGGTGCCGGTCGAGCGCTTTCGCACCATCTATGGCGTGCTCATGGTCACCACCGAAGGCGGCGACATCGACGACATCCTGCGGCAGGAGCGCGCGAATCTGATCGGCATCTCGCTGGTCGCCGTGCTCGTCATGGTCGTCTCGTCCTTCTATCTCTCGGGCACGATCGCCAGACCCGTGCGCCAGCTGGCCGACGCCGCCGATCGCGTAAGAAGCGGGCGGCTCGGGCGCGAGATCATTCCTTTCCTGCCGGAACGCAACGACGAGATCGGCGACCTCGCCGACAGCCTGGGCGCGATGACCCGCGGGCTTTATGCGCGGATCGACGCCATCGAGCGGTTTGCGGCCGACGTCGCGCACGAGCTCAAGAATCCGCTCACCTCGCTGAAAAGCGCCATCGAAATGTTTCGCCGCGCCACGGACGATGACTCGCGCAGTCGCCTGATCGCGATCATCGGCAACGACATCGCGCGGATCGACCGGCTGATCACCGACATCTCCGACGCGTCGCGTCTCGATGCGGAGTTGAGCCGCGAGCAGACGCGCCCCGTCGATCTGGCCCATCTTCTGGAGACGGTGGTCGAGGTCTACCAGCTTGTTCCGTTGCCACGCGGCATAAAGCTCGCGCTCGCGTTGTCTCTTCCGTCGCGCACTCTCGTGCTCGGTCAGGACGAGCGGCTTGGGCAGATTTTCCGCAACCTGATCGATAACGCGGTGTCGTTCAGCAGGGTGGGCGGCACGGTGAGCATCGTGGCCGAGCGGCGCGACCGATTTGCGCGAATGCGGATCGAGGACGAAGGTCCCGGCATCCCTCCCGAAATGCTCGAAACGATCTTCGACCGCTTCTACACGGAGCGGCCGGCGGAACATGGATTCGGCAGGAACTCCGGACTGGGGCTGTCCATCGCCCGCCAGATCGCCGAAGGCCTGGGCGGGCGCATCTGGGCGGAAAACCGGGCTGATTCCGAAGCCGTTGTTGGCGCGCGTTTCATCGTCGAGCTCCCGCTGGCTCCGCAATGAACACCATAGCTCCAAAGATTCACCGCCAAGACGCCAAGACGCCAAGGAGGAAGATTCACCAGGGAGCGGCCGAGAACACGGAGGAAAAGGATCGCGCGCGAATGCACGCAAGAACTTCTCACTGTTCTCGACTCCTCAGTGGTTAATTCTCTGCGCCTTGGCGCCTTGGCGTCTTGGCGGTTCATCTTCAGCAAGGGGACAATCGGCAATGGCCGTTGACCCGTGAAAACAATCATTGATCCCGAGTTCGCAAAGTCATGACGTCTTCTGTCAACATCCATGCGAGTTGTGTCGTGCTCGCGCGCGCGGGAGAGGCGTTTGGAGCGCCGCCGGACGCGGGCATCTTGCTTCTCGGCGAAAGCGGTTCCGGAAAATCCGATCTGGCGCTGCGCCTGATCGCGCGAGGCGCGATGCTTGTTGCCGACGACCGCTGCGACCTCTTCCTGCAGGACGGCGTGTTGCGGGCGCGGGCCCCTGCTGTCCTTGCCGGTCTGATCGAAATCCGGGCGGTGGGCATCATCGCCCTGCCCTTCGCCGCGGATGCTCGCGTGACGCTGG
Source organism: Rhizomicrobium sp. (assembly GCA_036495845.1). GTDB lineage: Bacteria > Pseudomonadota > Alphaproteobacteria > Micropepsales > Micropepsaceae > Rhizomicrobium. Next base: position 7,436 of record DASXMF010000196.1, on the reverse strand, counting down.
CCGTGCGCCTTGTTGCGCCGCAGGGGCCCGCCCGATTGCCCGAACCTGCCGTCTACGAGCCGCCCGCTGCGCTCCGCGTTCCGCGCCATAGGTGGCCGTCCCTGGTCGAGCTTGCGCCCTTCGAAGCCTCTGCCCCGGCCAAGATCGCCGCGGCAGCGCGCGGAAAGTTCATAAACACGTGAGGGCTTCCATCCCGCGCGGCGTGCGCTATCGTCGCGCCCTTTTGCACACCTTCGGATTCACATGATCGGCATTGTGATTGTCACGCATGGCCGCCTCGCCCAGGAAACGATCGTGGCCATGGAGCATATGGTGGGGCCGCAACCCAATCTGCGCGCGGTCAGCATCGGCCCGGAGGACGACACCGAGCGCCGCCGGCGCGAGCTCACCGCCGCCGTCAAATCGGTCGATCGCGGCCAGGGCGTGGTCGTCGCCACCGACATGTATGGCGGCACGCCATGCAATGTCGCACTGACCTGCCTCGAGCGCGGCCGCGTGGAGGTGCTGGCGGGGTTCAACCTGCCGAGCCTCATCAAGCTGATCGACGTGCGGAGCCGCCTTCCGCTCGACCAGGCCGTCGCCCAGGCGATCGAGGCGGGGCGGAAATACATGCGCGCGGGCTCCGCCGATCTGCTCGACGGATGATTCCGGATGGATGGAGAGACCCGCGCCGTCGTCAGGATCCTCAACAAGAAAGGGCTGCACGCCCGGGCTTCGGCCAAGATCGTCGAGGCGGCGGCGCGCTTTCAGTCACACATCACCGTGTCGAAGGACGGACAAAAGGTGGACGCGCGCTCGATCATGGGGCTGATGATGCTCGCGGCGAGCGAGGGCTGCGAAATTGCCATAGAAGCGGAAGGCCCCGACGCGAAGCCAGCGCTCGAGGCGATGATCGCTCTGGTCGCGGCAAAATTCGGCGAGGATTAGTTCGGCGTGCCTCGCACCGGCTTTTTGTACCGGGTGACTCGCTTCCCAAAAAGAATTTGAACGCGGGGTACGCAGAGGATGCGCGGAAGACGCACATGCTTCGACAAGCTCAGCATGAGGGTTTCAAACATATTCCTCACCCTGAGCTTGTCGAAGGGCCCCGCGTCCTCAGCGCTGCCTTCCGCCTACGCCAAGGCTTCGGCGGACCATCCAAATCACAAGACCCGCCAAAGCTCGAAGAGCGAAGGCGGGCCGCGTCCTCTGCGTTAAGCCCTCTTTCGGCATCTGTCGCTCGGGCTGCGTTTGGCCTTCGGCGCGAATTACCCCGTTTTGATGAGCGCAAGTATGATGATTGCATCGTAGGGAAGTGACCATGCTGCAATTGGCCATTGAGCTGCTCGAATGGCTTCCCAGAATATTCGGGTGGATTCTCCCGCCGATCGTTTTGACGCTGCTCATCCTTCCGATCTGGCGGAGAACACGGGCGCGAATGGCATTGGCCTCGATGATTGTCGCGGCGATCGCCGGAATTTTCCTGTCGCTTGAAACCGCGGCGCTGGCCTATGTCTGTTGCGATCAGGTCCGTGTGATATTTTCAATCCTGCTGGATTTTCGGCCCGGCGTGACCGGCAATTTCCTTGCAGCACTTTTTAGCGGCCTCAGAGCGCCTCTCCTCCGGCTTGTGCCCATGCTCGTTGTAGGAGCGATCACCGGCATCACCGCGTTTGCACTTCGTGCACGGAGCAGCGGAAAAGAGACGTCGTTATCCGACGACCGCGCAAGAGTCGGTTCAAGCGGCGCAATTTCCTGAACGGGGACCATACGGACAATGGCGACGAAGGCAGCTTCCACCATCATCGTGTCTCGCGTTCAAACGGGAGAACCGCTTCAATTCCAGGTCCTCGTGCGCGAGACATCCGGTGAAACATCCCACACGGTGACGATGTCGCGGCCGACATGCGAAAAACTGGCTGGGGGCGAACGCACACCGGAGCAGGTGATCGAAGCGGCCTTCCGTTTCCTGCTGGACCGCGAGCCGAAGGAATCCATCCTGTCGAGGTTCGATGTAACCGAGATTTCCCGTTACTTTCCCGAGTTCCCCCGCGAACTGCAACATTATCTGCCGAGGGCGTGAGTGAGATTGGGTTCAGAGCGGAAACTTGCGCGATTTAAGCCCTAGTTGGCAGAGCCGAAAAGAGATCGGGGCAAAGTAAAAACTGTGGCGATTTTCATGTCTCTGACGTGCGCGCGCCAGAGCGAGCATCGATTCCGCGATCACGGATGCCCTGCGCGCGGCAACTAACGGCGGCCGGGCGTTGGGCGAGGAACGACTCAGGAAGCAGATCGCTGAAGCCGAGTGGCGCCATTGCTTTGACGACCGAGGTCCGCTGCGGAAACGGATAAAAGGCAAATGCGGCTGATGTGACCACGATAGAATTTACTCTGACCCCGATCTTCTCAAATGCCCTCTGTCATGGCGACGTCCACCTGTGTTATTTTAACTTGGGCGATTGTGGAGTTGAATTCATGGGGCTTACGCGCGCGTTCTTCGCCAGAAGGCATTTGATCATTCCAATTTCCGGATTACTGCTTGCAGCATTTGCGAGACTTGGCGATGCACCGGCCGCGGTCGTCATTTCTACAGGCGCGAGTTCCCACATGGTGTGCAAGGGAGCCGTTTGCCAACCGACAGCGGCAGATGCCGTTCTCAGCGTAAGCGACCTCAAAACACTTCTCGAATCCGGAAACGTCACTGTCACGACGACGGGGTCCGCCGTTCAGGCAAAAAGCATTCTGATGAAGGCAAATTTGAGTTGGTCCAACGCAAGCGCACTTACGCTGGATGCCTATCAATCAATCTCAGTTCATGGCCTCGTTTCCGTAGCAGGCCAAGGTGGATTGGCCCTCACCACAAATGACGGCGGTACGGGTGGCGACGTCGCATTTGTGGCGCCCGGAAAAATTGCCTTTGCCAATCTGTCGAGCAATCTTAAGATAAATGGCACCGGGTACGTACTCGCAAGCAGCATCCAACAACTTGCAAGCGATATTGCTGCGAACAATACTGGATATTTCGCGTTGGCCGACAATTACGATGCTTCGGCCGATGGCACGTACAAGGAGTCTCCGATACTATCGTTAGGCGGAACATTTGAAGGTCTTGGAAACACAATATCGAACCTCACCATATATTCTAGCTGCTGCAACGCTGGTTTGATATTTGACTCTGCCGGAATTGTTCGGGACATAAATCTGACTAATGAGAGTGTGACCGTTGCAGAAAACCCTGGATATTCGCAAGCAGGAGGTCTGGTGTATTGGAACTTAGGCCTGATTCAACACACGTTCGTCGGCGGCTCCATATCAGGGAGCAAGAATTCGCTTTCAATCGGCGGGATTGCAGCGTTTAACACTGGAACAATCGCTGATTCCAGTGCCCAAGTCACCACAACTGGCTATAACTGGGTCGGCGGTCTGGTTGGCTATAATCTGGAAGGAACCGTCGAGTTCAGCCACGCAGTGGGATCAGTCACGGGTTACGGCTGCGCTGGAGGGTTGGTCGGATACGATGAAGGAGGAACCTATCCGGGGCTCGTGAGCCACTCCTATGCTGCGGCTACGGTAGCGACAGGCGACGCGGGAGCTGCGGGCGGCCTCATCGGATGCCTTTGGGAGGGACAGGTTAGATATTCGCATGCGACGGGGGACACCACCGCTGGCGTCAATAGCGCCGTGGGTGGTTTGGTGGGAACCAATATTGGCAACAGTGCAAAGCACCCTTTTGCGCAGTTTCCACCTGATGTGGCCTATTCCTATTCGACGGGTAACGCCAGCGGCGGAGATTCCGCAGTGGTTGGGGGCCTCATCGGGTCGAGTTTCAATATCGGGGTCGGACAGTCGTTTGCCGCAGGATCAGCGAGTGGCGGAAACAAAGCTGTTGTCGGCGGATTGATAGGCTACAATGCTGAATTGCAAACCTACAACTCCTATTCGACGGGAGCCGTAAACGGGGGCGAGGACGCACAGGTCGGAGGCCTTAGCGGACACAATGCGATCGGAACAACAGAATACGATTACTCGGCCGGCGCGGTGACTGGTGGGAGCGGCGCCTATGTCGGGGGGCTCATCGGGTTTGACGAAACCCTGAGCGGACGCAAAATCCTTGATGCATATTGGGATACGACGACAAGCGGGATCACAAATCCCGGCCAGGGCGCTGGCAACGTGAGCAACGATCCGGGCGTGACTGGCCTTAGTACAGCGCAACTCAAGTCGGGTCTGCCCACGGGCCTCAGCATGCGGATTTGGGGCGAGAATTCCAATATCAACAACGGATTGCCCTACCTGCTGCACGACAAACCGCCACAGAAATGTGTCCGGCGACAGGCGCGGTTTTGTCCGTGAGATGCGCGGGTCGGGTGAAACGCCGGGAACGCTGTTCTTGCATGTCGATCTGGACGCGCGGGTGCCGGTCGAGCTTGTCAAGCGGCGGAAATGGGCGTTTCGTTGCGTGGGTACGCCCGGAGAAACCCCATGAGCACGAACCGGTTCTGGCACAGCATCGCGTTGCGTTCGTCACTCGCGGTTGCACTTGCAATTTTCTCGGGTGCGTCGACTCCGTGCAGCGCGGCATCGAGCCCGTATGTCGACGCGCGCGTGCCGATTGTCGGGAAATCCGTGGAGATCGGCGCCATGCGTCCGGCGGGCCTGTCGCCGCGTGCCAGGGACATGACTCCTGCGGGGCATCCGTCAAATTCCTGGACCAAACTCGCCAATTTGCCGGGCGCCACCGTGCACGACGTGGCCTTTGCGACTCCGATGATCGGCTACGCCGCGGCGGAACTGGGTCAGGTATGGAAGACAACCGACGGCGGAACGACCTGGACGCTGATCCTCAACCGCAACTTTCCCTATTACTACTATGGAATCTATGCCACCGGGCAAAAGGTGGTCGCCTCGGGATTCGACGACAGCAACAGCAACGCGATTTTGACAGAGAGCGACGACGGCGGCACGACCTGGTCGGCGGACACGGTGCTCAGCACCAACGACTGGGCCGGCCGCGTGCGATTCACCAGGGGCGTCAGACACGGTCTGGCGATGAGCGGCGAAGGCCTGGCGAGTCCGAATGCGGCGTGGTGGACCGACATGCCCAATCATTGGGCGCAGGACACGCCGGACCCGAACGGCGGCTGGTTCGGATTTCAGTTCACATTGCTGAAGGACAAGTCGGCCTATGCATCGGGCATTACCTTTTGCAAGAGCACCGATACCGGCGCGACGTGGAGCTGCGCGCCACCCGCCGACAAAGTGTTCGACGGCCCCACTGAATTCGTCAACGATCTTGTCGGCTGGACCGGCGGCGGCGAAATCGCTCCCAACGTCGCGGGATGGCTGCACCGCACAACGGACGGCGGCGCAACATGGAGCGGGCGGGTGCTCAACGCGCCATGGCCGATCCGCGAAATCGAATTCCTGAACAGGAAGATCGGCTGGGCAGCGGGCGGCAACATCTATTCCGGCGCCGGCGGCATCTACTTCTCTTCGGATGGCGGCAGGAAGTGGAATCTCGATCTCCAAACGGTCGACGAAGTCGGTTCCTGCGCGAAGCAATCCCTCGGCAACGGGCAGACGCAGGTCTGGTGCATCGGCGACGCCTACAATGGCAGCAGTTTCAGCAGCAACGTCTACAGCACCGTAGTTTCGACGCCTTAGTGCAATTCCAGCGCGGACGGAATTACAAAATAATTGTCATGGCCCGGCGACGCGGCAGCGGAGACCGGGCCACCCAGAAAACGGAATTTAGCGCGGCGCGGTATCACCTGGGTGGCCCGCGGGAGTTTACACTCCGGCCGCGCTACGCGCGGACCGGGGTGGCGGGCCATGACAAATAAGGAGGTAGGCGCGAAGCATTCAATTTCCCCTTGGCGGCTTGCCCCGAATTTAATCCGGGGCTTGGCGGTTCAAACTTTTTCAAATCAATCATCGGCGCCCGCGTCGGATCGCCGAGCGCGGAATTCCCAATCCGGTCACCGAGGTGTGAACTCTCGTTGGGGCGGAAGCGCTTATTCTTGGCAGGATGCGCAAATCATTTGTACCTGCCCGATTCCCCCGCTGCGCGCTGGCGGCGCTCCTGTTCGGCATCGCCGCTCCGGCGGCCTTTGGCGCCGACACGGGAACGCTCACCGACGTCACCTTCACCGAATACACGCCGCTTTCGAGCAATGCCGAACTCGCGCGGCGCATGCTCAGCCCCCTCACCGCCGCGCAAATTCCAAGGTTGCTCGAGCAATCCGGGAAAAAGCTGGCCGAGCAACCGGTCAATCTCGCAGACGAAAAATTTGCCCTTTACGTTCCTGCGCGCGAGCCTTCGACGGGTTACGCACTGCTCGTTTTCGTGGCGCCCTGGGACAGTGCAAAACTGCCGGATGGCTGGGCTCCGCTGCTCGATCAGTACGGGACGATCTTCGTCACCCCGGCGCGAGCGGGCAACGAAATGAATATGCTCGCCCGCCGCGAGCCGTTGGCGCTGCTTGCGGAGCAAAACGTCGCGCATCGATACAGGATCGATCCGGAGCATGTCTTCATCGGCGGGTTTTCCGGCGGATCGCGGGTGGCCATGCGGCTCGCGCTCGGCTATCCGGACGTGTTTCGCGGAGCGATCCTGAATGCCGGAAGCGATCTGATCGGCACGGCGGAAACGCCGCTGCCGCCGAGGGATCTGTTTCAGCAATTCCAGGAGTTCTCGCACATCGTTTTCGCCACGGGCGAGCGGGACAATGTCAATCTTTCCAGCGACAGGGCCACGATGCATTCGATGCGGGACTGGTGCGTGTTCAATACCGACGAGCATTTTTCCCCCTATGTCACCCATGAGATCGTGAGCACCGCAGTGTTGTCGCAGGCTCTCGACTCGCTTTTTCATCCCGCGCCGCCCGATGCCGCGAAACTCGCAGCGTGCCGATCGGCGGTCGAATCCGAATTGAGCGCGAAGCTCGCGCAGGTCGAGTCCCTGATTGCCGCCGGCCAGAGCGATTCGGCCGGCGAACAGTTGAAAGACATCGACGGGCGTTTCGGCGGGCTCGCCGCGCCGCGAAGTGTCGAGCTTGAGGAGCGGCTGCATGGTTCGACAAGCTCACCATGAGGATTCGTTCCTCACCCCGAGCTTGTCGAGGGGCGACAAGCTCGCCGTGAACCTGATCCTTCGGCAAAAACGCAGGGCAATCGCGGATGCTCATGGAAGCGCAGTGAAACCGCCAAGACGTGTGTGCCAAAAATAGTGTCACAATGAGGCGGTGAGGCAGTGAGAACGTCGCGCCGGAGGCGCCCTCTTCTTCTCATTGCCTCACTGTCTCATTGTGTTTTCCTTGGCGGCTTGGCGCCTTGTAAGTCGGATTTTGCTACATCGGCTATAGTGGTTGATGCGGTGGCGGACGGAAGACCGGTTGCGCCCTGGGCAGCAAAGCCCGTCGCCAAGCACGGGTCTTCGTCCGCCGTTCCATCGAACC
>DASXMF010000195.1:0-24848 GCA_036495845.1 Rhizomicrobium sp. | reverse complement strand
CGCCAGCGGCAAGCCATCCACGCGACGGCAGATTCTGGCGACGACCGGCAACTCCTCATCGTGGATCCGGAAGTTTGCATCCGCATCCAGAGCCCGCTCCATGAAGAGCTCGATCGCGGCGATGTTGCGCATGGCATCGGGCGACGTGGTGCTTTCATCAGGCACCGTGAGTGGAGGCACTTCCAGAATCTGCTCTCCACCACTCGACAGAGGCTCGCGGCTGGTTGCCAGGATCTTCAAATCGGGGGCGCCGCCGAGAAGGGTTTCCGAAGTCCGGGCGCAGGCGGCGATCACCTGTTCGCAATTGTCGAGCACGATCAACAGCGATTTTCGGGCCAGATAGCGCGACAGGGTGTCGAGCGGTGTCGCGTTGGCACCGATCTTGACTCCGAGAGCCGAGGCTATGGCGCCAGGCACCAAATCGGGGTCGTTCAGGGAAGCAAATTCCACCAGCCAGACGCCATCGCGGAAATGCGACCAGGCTTCTTTGGCAGCTTGCAGGGCCAGTCTTGTTTTGCCAACGCCGCCCGGCCCCGTCAGGGTGACCAGGCGGCCGCGCGCGAGCAGTTCCGACACAACGCGGAGTTGTTCTCTTCTGCCGATCAGGCGCGTCGGCCCTGCTGTTGCGCCGCCGGTCCAAAGCGAGGGAAGATTGCCCGGACGGTGTTCGGTGTGCGGCGCTCCGGGCTCACTTCGCCCGACAGGCGCCACGAAGCGATAGCCCCGGCCCTGCTGGTTGACGATGCAATCGTTGCCGAGAGCTTTTCGCAGCGCATTGATGTGGACATACAAGACATTGTCGTTGGCCGAACGGCCGCCGACGAGCGACATCAGGTCGTCTTTGGCAACGATGTCGCCGGCGCCTTCGACGAGTGCCAGCAGCACGCGAAAATCCGTGGGACCGAGAGGCACGGGCACGCCACCCGCGAACAGCCTGCGCTCCACCGGGTCCAGAATGAACCGGCCGAAGCAATACGGCTCCGCCATGATCGAAGTTCCCACGCGCACCCGATGCCGCGAGACGGCAATCTAAAGGTTTTTAAGGTCTCTAAGCAGGACATGAGGGGCAGTTTGCGTCAAGAGTCATTCGGCGCGGCACCGGCCAAGCGTTTATCTGATTTGTTAAAATGGGAAGAGAGCATGTGGCAACGATCCATCACGGATACATCGGGGGCTTTCGTGCGGCTAACCGGGCTCGGGTCGGGCGGCTGCTGGCTGAAGCTCGGCGCAGCGGCCGCGAGTCTGGCATTGAGCGCACCCGTCCATGCCGCGACGTACACAACGTTCGATCCTCCGGGATCAAGCGGCACCTTTCCCTACAGCATCGACCAGGGCGTGATCGCAGGTTTTTACCTCGGTAGTGATCAGCCACACGGTTTTATGCGGGCGGCCGATGGGACGATCACGGCGTTCGATCCATCTGGATCGATCGACACTGAAGCCTATGCCATCAACACTGGCGCGATCACGGGATGGTTCACGGACGGCAACTTCGTGGATCATTGTTTTGTGCGGACGGCGGATGGGACAATCACGCCGTTCGACCCTGCGGGATCACTCGCCACGCACTGCTATGGCATCAACAAAAGGGGCCGGATTGCCGGGTACTATGTGGATGGCAACTTCGTGGCTCATGGCATAGTGCGAAATGCGCGCGGGACGATCACGACGTTCGACCCTTCGGGATCAGTTTGGACCACTGCCAAGAGTATCAACAACACGGGCGCCGTCGCGGGATATTACCAGGATAGCGGCGGATTCGAGCACGGGTTCGTGCGGGCTGCCGATGGGACAATCACGGCGTTCGATCCTTCGGGAGCAACCCGCACCGAGGCGCAGAGCATCAACAAGACGGGCGTGATCGCCGGAAGCTACTACGATGGCAGCCAATCACACGGCTTTGTACGATCTGCCGACGGGACGATTACGGCTTTCGATGCCCCGGGATCAGTCGGCACTTATTGCTATGGCGTCAGCAACAACGGCGAGATCGCGGGAGCATACGAGACTGCTGACAGCCATGTTCATGCCTTTCTGCGACGGCCCGACGGTACGATCAAGTCATTCGACGATCCTGGTGCACTTGACCAGACCGAAGGCGTGAGCATCGACAGCGCTCGCGGGAACGCAATCGTGGGAACTTTCGACGATAACAACCGTGTTACGCATGGCTATCTGCGAACACGGTAAGGCTGGAGGGAAGAGTAATATGTGGCAACAATCTATCATTGATACATCGGCCGCTTTCGCGCGGCTGACCAGGCTCTGGTCGGGCGTCAGCTGGCCGACCTTCGGCGCAGCGGCCGTGAGTCTGGCATTGAGCGCACCCGCGCATGCCGCGACATACACGACGTTCGATCCTCCCGGATCGCTTACCACCGGTGCCCAGGGCATCAGTGCAGGCGCAATCGTGGGCACCTACTATATTACTCCCACGGTGCATGGCTATCTGAGAGCGGCGGACGGAACTTTCACAACCGTCGATCCTTCGGGATCGCATGGCACTACGCCCTTCAGCATCAATCGCAGGGGCGCGATCGCGGGCTACTATTTCGACAGCAACAGCAAATTTCACGGCTTCGTGCGGCATGCGAGCGGCAAAATCATCTCGTTCGATGCTCCGGGATCGGGGGCCACCTATGGTCTGAGCATCAACAAAGTCGGCGCGATTACGGGCTGGTACAATGATAGCGCCGGTGATCACGGATATGTGCGCGCGGCCGACGGAACATTCTCGACCTTCGACACGAACGGATCAATCGGCACCCATCCCTGGGCCGTCAACGATGGCGGCACGGCCACGGGAAACTGGTATGACAGCAACCTCACGCAGCACGGCTTTGTGCGGACTGCCGATGGGACAGACACATCGTTCGATCCCGCAGGATCGATCACGACCGCGCCCCTGAGCATCAATACGGGCGGCGCGATCGCGGGCACGTACCAGACAAGCGACTTCGCGAATCACGGATTTGTGCGTGCTGCCGATGGCACATTCGCGACTTTCGACCCGGCGGGATCATTCGTCACCGTTGCAACGAGCATCAACGCCAGGGGCCAGGTCACGGGATACTGGTACGACAGCAACGGCGGCGAGCACGGGTTTGTGCGGCTGGCCAATGGGAAAATCAGGAACTTCGACCCTCCGGGATCCATCCAGACACGCCCCGAAAGCATCGACGACCATGGCGTGATCGCGGGAGAATACGAAGACAGCAACCAGGTGCAACACGGCTTCTCGCGAACCCCCTAAGGCAGCCCCGGTATTGCGGCTGCAATATCATCTGCCCACTAGGCAGCAGATCTTGCAGTTCGCAATATCGATTTCCCGCATGCAACAAAGGCGCGATGAGGGTTACGAGGAGCAAACATGATGTGCCCGGAGCATCGACCACATGCGCGCAATCCTGCGTTATGGCCAGGTCGGCAACAACGCATGCATAAGCTCGGGCCGCGAGGCATCTGGCTGATGCTTGGCGCAGCACTCGCAAGCCTGGCATTGGTCGCGCCCGTTCATGCCGCGACATTCATGACATTCGACCCGCCGGGATCTGTCCGCACCACGACTCTGGGCATCAACGGGGGTGCGATCGTGGGTTACGACGAGGATGGCAACGGCGCCCGGCATGGTTTTCTGAGAGCGGCGGACGGAACCTTCACGGCCTTCGATCCTGCGGGATCGCAATACACCAACCCTTCCAGCATCAATGGCGGGGGCGCGATCGCAGGTTACTACGAGGACGCGAACAGCGTGGCTCACGGGTTCGTGCGGGCAGCGGGCGGCACAATTTCCGCATTCGATCTTTTGGGATCCATCGGCACCTTTGCCCTGGGCATCAACAAGGGCGCCGCGATCGCGGGAACGTACATTGATAGTCAATATTTCTATCACGGATTTGTACGCGCTGCCGATGGCACATTCACGACCTTCGATCCGCCGGGATCGGCCGGCACCCAGGCCTGGAGCATCAGCGATGGCGGCAAGATCGTGGGATTTTACAATGACAGCAACATCTACGTGCGCGGTTTTGTGCGGAAGGCCGACGGGCTATTCATTGCCTTCGATGCTCCGGGATCGATCGCAACCCAGGCCTTGAGCATCAATGGGGACGGCGCGATCGCGGGGACATATCAGACAAGCGACCTCAAGTTTCATGGATTTGTACGCGCCGCCAATGGGACATTCGCGACCTTCGACCCGCGGGGATCGGCGGGCACCTTTCCCCAGGGCATCGACGCCAAGGGCGTGGTCACGGGATACTATTACGACCGCGGTTCCGTGACTCATGGGTTTGTGCGGAGGGCCGATGGGACCATCAGGAGATTGGATCCTCCGGGATCCATCCTCACCAATCCCCAAAGCATCGACACCCAGGGCGCGATCGCGGGGGAATACGAAGATAGCAGCGACGTGTATCACGGCTTCTTGCGGAGCCCATAAGCGATGCCGGATTGCAAACCGCGAAAGCCGAGGCCGAGCTTGTTATTCGCGTTCGACCAAAAACGAGGGCAGACCCCATGATCCAGTTTCGCGGGCGCGCTGTGCGCGCGTCGATTTCGCGCGCGTCCGTGTTAGCGATGTCGTGCGTCCTTCTCTCCACGACGGCCTTTGCTGCAACGCCCAGGCCGGGCTGGGGCAAAACCCATCATGCGGGCGCATGGGAGGCGCCATATCGCGCATCCGGGCGGGACGCCATCGTTTCGAGCACGTGGACACCGCTGGCCACCCGATTCCCGGGGGTGGCTCCCGAAACATCCCTCCTGATGATGAACGGAACCGTGATCGTGCATGATTCGTGTACGAGACGTTGGTACCGCCTGACGCCCGATGCAAAGGGTCAATACACGACCGGCAGCTGGAGCACGATCGCGGCGATGCCGAAGGGCTATGCACCTCTCTACTTCGCGTCCCAGGTGCTTCCCGACGGCGACATCATCGTGAACGGCGGGGAATACAACGGAAAAATAAAGGGTGCGCCGCACGCTGAAAATTGTAACCCGGCCTGGACGACGCTCGGCGCATGGTACAACGCGAAAGCCGACAGGTGGGTCCCCGTTCAACCTCCGCAGGGTTGGTCCACGATCGGCGACGCGTCAAGCGTCGTGCTGCAGTCGGGCACCTACATGCTGGCGGATTGCTGCAGCACTAACGCCGCATTGGCGACGATCACAGGACGAGGCGCGGTCACATGGACGGCGACAGGCTCCGGCAAGTACGGCAGCAATGACGAAGAGGGCTGGACGCTGTTGCCCACCGGGGATGTGCTGACCGTCGATGTCGGGGGCGGCAATTCCACCGCAGAGCTCTACGATCCCTCGACCGGCGCATGGAGCATGACCGCGACGGCGCCGAACCCGTTGTCCGACCCAACGTCCTTCGAGATCGGCCCGGCGGTTCTGCTGCCCAACAACACCGTTTTCCAGGTGGGCACCGATCCGTGCGCAAACATGGGATGTCCTTCGCACTCGGCGACATACGACGTGACGAGCGCCACGTGGACGTCGGGCCCTGACCTTCCGCTGGTGGGTCTCGATTACTACACCACCGAAGACGCTCCGGCCGTCGTTCTTCCGGACGGCAATGTGCTCGTGCAGATGAGCCCGGCCTATGGCTGCGGATCGGCATTCTGTTCGCCGTCGCACTTCTTCGAATACAACGGAAGCACGTGGGTACAGGTGAGCGACCCGCGACAGGCGCCTTCCGACGCTGCCTACGAAGGCCGTTTCCTGCCGCTTCCCACCGGACAGGAACTCTGGACGAGCGACCTGGGTGATATCGAGATCTATACGCCGTCGGGCAGCCCCAATGAAGCATGGCTGCCTACGATTACGAAAGTGACCGGAACGATTGCCAGAGGCGCGGACACCGAACTTCAGGGCACGCAACTTACCGGCGTCGCCGATGGCGGCAAATATGGCGATGACGCGCAGATGGCGGAGAAATATCCGATCGAGCGCATCACCAATGATTCCACCGGCGATGTCTGCTTCGCGACGACGCTGAAATTCTCCGCCACATCGTCGAAATTCGTTCTGCCGGATGCGTGCGAAACCGGGGCGTCCGCGCTCGAAGTGGTCGTGAATGGAATTTCATCCGCACCCGCCGCGATCACCGTGCAATAGAATTTCGGAGGGACGGGACCGACCGTCGATTTTGCACGCCTGCGTGAAAAAGTTCGTGACAAGCCCCAAACATTTTGTTATTCGCTTGAAGTCGCGCCGATTTGAAGCTCAGCTTGCGGGCGCGTTACAAATGTCGCTAAAGCGATGGCCGCTGATAGCCGGCCTCTGCCCGCAGGCAATCTCATTCCGTCGCGAACGAACCTCGAGAAGCCCGGAGTCCCGTGCTTCTGGAAAGGATGGCCGATGCACGCGCGCGATGAGACGATCGCCTGTTCGACAGGCATCAACGAGGATCAGGCCTTTGGTGCCGTAGCGCCGCCGATCTATCTTTCGGCGAACTATTCCTTTGCGGGATTTCGACAGCCCCGCGCCTATGACTACACGCGTTCTGCCAATCCGACCCGCGATCAGCTCGGCAATGCGCTCGCGAAGCTCGAGCGAGGAGCGGGAGCGGTCGTGACAGGCACGGGGATGTCGGCCATCAACCTGGTGTTGTCGCTCGTCCCGACCGGAGAGCTGGTCGTGGCGCCGCACGATTGTTACGGCGGAACGTGGCGGCTGCTTCAGGCGCTCGCGCAGCGCAAAATTATCGAACTCGCGTTCGCCGACCTGACGAATCCCGATGCGCTTTCGGCGGCCTTTGCGCGCCGGCCGTTCCTTGTCTGGGTCGAGACACCCAGCAATCCGCTGATGCGGATCACCGACATACGCGATATCGCCGCGCGCGCAGAGTCCGTCGGAGCGCTGGTGGCGGTCGACAACACCTTTCTCTCGCCGATCCTGCAAAAGCCGCTGCTGCTCGGCGCGGACTTTGTCGTCCACTCCACCACCAAATATCTCAACGGGCATTCGGATGTGGTCGGCGGAGCGGTGATAGCTGCAAGAAAGAATCATGTGGAACAGCTTTCGGGCTGGGCAAACTGTTCGGGTGTGACCGGCGCACCCTTCGATGCCTGGCTCACGCTGCGCGGCCTGCGGACGATCAACGTGCGTATCGCGCGACAGGAGCAGAGCGCAACCGCCATTGCGCAATTTCTCAGCCGGCACGCGCATGTGAAAGCCGTCCATTATCCGGGACTTGCTTCTCATCCGGGACATGAGATCGCCGAAAACCAGCAATACGGATTTGGCGGCATGTTGAGCTTCGAACTCGACGACGCGGACGCCGCCGAAGACGTCGTTGGAGCATTGAAGCTATTCACCTTCGCTGAGTCGCTCGGCGGCATCGAAAGCCTGGTCTGCCATCCTGCCACCATGACGCACGCCTGCCTCAGCGCCGAAGCGCGAGCCGCCAGCGGGATCGCGCCCGGACTGTTGCGATTGTCCGTCGGCCTCGAAGCGGAGTGGGACCTCATCGGCGATCTGGCGCAGGCGCTCTCGGTGCTCGACAGACAGGAACGCCCGATCGTGGCGCGAAGAGCAGGCGGTCGGCAGTAGGCAGTCGGCAGAGAGCGAGTTGTATGGCCTCACATTGCAGATGGCATCACCGACATTTGCATCTCACCCCTCATTGTCATGGCCCGCCGAGAGCGGGCCACCCAGGTGATACCGCGCCGCGCCAAATTTCGTTTTCTGGATGGCCCGGTCTCCGCTGTCGCGTCGCCGGGCCATGACAAGATTTGGGAGAACATTGGTCGCCACTAAGTGGGCAATCACGATCCACCTCTGAAACCCACTCCTGCGTTTCAAAATCTGAACTCCGACAGTGCCGGCCTGTTGAGTCGCGCAGGCGGGAAATAGAGGCCAAGCAGGCGTCTCCTCCACCAGATGCCTTTCGCTTTCTCGGCAGGGCTGGAGAATGTGTAATCGTAGAACGCGGCGCGCACGTAGGCGGGAGGTGCATCAGGAAACGGGTTCGTTTCCATAAGCGCCATCACGTCGGGCTGGTTCTCGAGGATCCGCTCGAGGAAGAGCGAGAACCAGGGCAGCCCCCGCGGCGATTCCAGCGCCGCGAACCACATCTGCCAGTCGAGTCGCGGCTGGTGCGGGATGTTCCAGGGCGGCGCGCGCGCGACGTCGCCCGGCTTGTAGCGGAAGCCGTATTCGCGCCAGTCGACGCCGTCGTTTGAGCCCTCGACGACGATTTCGTTGCGCTGTTTCGTCATCACCGCAAACAGGCCGTAGGCGCTAACGAGGTGCAGCGGCCCGATGAACTCGTCCACGGCCAAAGCCGCATCGGGCGGGCGGCCGCCGAAGCGCACATCCATCTCGACGAGGCTGCAGAAGACCAGCAACACCGACACCGCGCCGACCAGATATCGCTTGATCCTGTGGGGCCGGACAATCGGAATGCGCCGCTGAAGCAAGGCGAGAAGACGTTGCGGAAACACTCTGCGCAAAGCCGCGTCGTCGAACAGCACCAGACACAGGAGCATGGTCTGGAGATTGAACCAGTTGTAATTGCCGGTGAGTAGAATGCCGAGCTGCAGGAGGAAGATGCCGAACCCGGCGAAGAAGCGCAGCCGCCGCGGGCAGAAAATCAGGAAGGGAAGAACCAGCTCGACGAAAAAGACGGCGCCGGTCGCCCATTTCAAGGCCGCGGGCGGCAGTTGTGCGACGTACCATGCGAGCGGAGTCGGCAGCGGCTGCGTCAGGAAGTGGTAGGACAGGGCAGAGAGATTCCACCAGCTGTCGTCGCCGCTGATCAGCTTCACCACGCCCGACAGGAACATGAAGCGGAACAGAAGCCAGCGCAGCAGCCAGATGCCGGGCAGCGTGGCAAAGCCCAGCACGAGCGCGACGATTGCGGTCTCCAGCAGGAACGTATCCCACTGGTAGCTCATGAACGCCTGGCCGGCATAGAGCAGCGACAGATAGAGCACATAGAGGAGGAAGAGGCTCAGGCGCGGCAACAGATTGCACACCAGTAGCAGCGACAGGGCGGCTCCCGCCCAGCACACCGTCTGAATGGCGAGATCGCTGGCATTGAGCCAGAACACCATCGGCACCAGGAAATAGCGTTCGATGCCGATGCGGCTGTTCAGCAGGTCGACGAAATCGGTCAGCGGCAGGATACCGTGGCTGCCGATCAATCCTTTCGCCTGCACGGCGAAGGAGACGAAAGCGGAGAGCGCGATCATTCCGAACAGGCGCAGGAAGAGCCACGACACGAGCTCGTAGCGCGGCGGAGCATAATGCCTGCCCCAGAGAAACCGGCTGACGTGATCGAACAAAGTGCGGCGCGCGGCGATGAAGGCGTAAGCGATTTCGGTGATGAAGGCGAAGCCGGGAATGTTCCGGTAGAGCCACAGCCAGTAGCTCTTGCCGGGTGCGTGACTCAAAGTGAGGAAACTGGCCTCCGCCGCGCCGGCGATCTCGCCATCGGGAGCGATGTACTGAACGGCACGTCGAAATTCGTCCACCGGAATCGCAGGGTATTGCGAGGCCACTTGCTGATAGGGCGCATAGGTGACGCGGTCGCCGGTCAGCTGTTGCCAGTAGCGCACCCAGTACATGCAGAACGCGCAATCGCCGTCGTAGATCAGCAACGGACGGCGTACGTCGGGCAGCTCCCGCGCGGAATCGTCGTCGACCATGACCCATCTTAACGCAATTTCAGATCCGCGTTGCTCAGCGCTGATCGAGAAATCGTTATGTCAGGAGCAATCAAAACGGTCCGTAGCGCCAAATTGCGATCCCTCTAAATTTGTCATGGCCCGCCGAAGAGCGGGCCACCCAGCCGCGCCGCGCTTGTTTTCATTTTCTGGGTGGCCCGGTCTCCGCTGTCGCGTCGCCGGGCCATGACTAGGAGAGATTAATAACAGAGAATGCTATATCAATCTGCCATTTCCAGTTGAGGCGGGTATGAATCTCTTGAAGCCAACGGTAACCACACTATTCATGGCTTCCACGTTAGGGTTTGCCAACGCTGCTCAGATCATCCCGGGCACCGGGATTCTCAGCGATTTGTGCTATAACAAAGAAGGCGGAGACCTCTTGGGAATGGAAATTCACATCACCGAATCTCACGGTCTCTACAATGCGGCTGTGCAGGTTGCCGAAGGCGAACCCAGCACTCTTGTCACCGTCCCCGTAGCGGTGATTGGAAATCAGGTTACGTTTACTGTTGTGGCGGGACCTGATGAAACTGGCCGTTACGCGGGCCGAGTCACACGTGCGGGATTCGTAGGGACCTGTACGGTGACCACGCCAGGCCAGACTGTCATCAATCGTCTTCGGTTATTGCGCAAGAAAAAAAGCTATTGGAAAGCTCGAAATTAGGGCGCCATCGGTTATCCCATGCAGGCCTGGTCCGAATTCTACGCAGTGATCGGAAGTGCGGCGACCACGCTCCTGGGACTCCTGTTCGTCGCAGTCTCGATAAACGCGACAGCGATTCTCAACGAGGCTCACGGAAACTCGCAACGCCTGGCCGAACAGGCGTTTCAGAATTTCCTCGCCGTCATGCTGGTTTCGCTGTTCGCTCTCTTTCCGTCGCTGTCGATATCGGAATTCAGCTTTGTCACGCTTGGGGTGACGGGGATATCGGCCTTCTGGGTGCTGGTGCGCCTGTATCTGGCGCTCGTCAAACCGCACGAAGCCGGCTTGCGGCGGCAATCACTGCGCCGCCTGGCGACATCTCTTGTCGGTTTCGGCATGATGATATTCGCCGCCCTGCGCATGGCGCTGAACCTGGACGACAGCCGCAATCTGCTTGCGGCTTCCACCGTGGTCCTGCTGATCTCCGCGACCGCCGTTTCCTGGGAGCTGCTGCTCAGGATCGCCAGGGTGAAGCAGTCGGGACCAGGCTGAGCAAGAATTCCTTTCGCGCGCAATACGGTCTGTAACGCTTAAATTGCGTTCCCTCCATGTTTGTCATGGCCCGCCACCCCGGTCCGCGCGAGAGCGCGGCCGGCGTGTAAACTCAAGCGGGCCACCCAGTTGAAGCCGCACCGCACTTGTTTTCCTTGTCTGGGTGGCCCGGTCTCCGCTGTCGCTTAGCTTGTCCTACGGCCGCGCTTCGCGCGGACCGGGGGGCCGGGCCGTGACAACGAAAGTTTTCCGGCTCGGATGCGGGCGCGGGGCGGCACTCCTGTTATAGGATCGATAGCGGCAGCGTTATCGACGATTGCGAGTCGAGGATTGTGATCGGCCGAAGCGTCACCCGCTCCGCCCCCTCCCGCATAGGCATTCACGGCCCGCTTCTGTAGATTGATCCCTGTGCGGGCGAAGGGGCGCGGATGCAATCGTTGTTCACCGGAATTCAATCCCGCAAGCTTTACGGCGCGGCCGCGATCTACGCGGCATCGGCGTGGGTGCTGATCCAGATCACCACGCAGGTCTTCCCCTTTTTCAATATCCCGAACTGGTCGGTGCGGCTGATCATCGTCGCCCTCGTCATCGGCTTTCCCTTCGCGATGCTGCTGGTGTGGTTCAATGTGTGGACGCCGGCAACGCGGCCCATCCTTCGACAGGCTCAGGATGAGGTAAACTCCCCTGCGAAAAACCTACCGGGCCAAATCATCGCGGGTCCGCCGGCAGCAGGTCCCGCAACCGGCGGCGCGTCGATCGCGGTCCTTCCTTTTGCCGACATGAGCGAGAAGAAGGACCAGGAATATTTTTCCGACGGGCTGGCCGAGGAATTGCTGAACCTGCTGGCGCAGCTGCCGCAATTGCGTGTGATCGCGCGCACCTCTTCGTTCTCGTTCCGGGGCAAGGACGCGGATCTGGCGACGATCGCACGCGCGCTGGATGTCGCGACCGTGCTCGAGGGCAGCGTGCGCAAGTCCGGCAACATGCTGCGCATTACCGCGCAGCTGATCCGCACCGCGGACTCTTCGCATCTGTGGTCGCAGACCTATGACCGCGAGCTGACCGATATTTTCAAGGTGCAGGACGAGATCGCCGGCGCGGTGGTCGACGCGCTGAAGGTAAAGCTGTTGCCGAACCAGCACGTGACGAATGTGCATCGCACCACCAGTGCCGAAGCCCATGAGCAATATCTGCTCGGGCAGGATTTTTTCCGGCGGGGGCGGCTCGAAGATTTCGAGCGCGCGGTCGCCGCTTTCAGGAGAGCAGTCGCAATCGATCCCCATTACGCGGCTGCTGCTGCGGGCGTGGCGATGGCATTGAGCGCGGCGGCGGATTTCACGGCGGACCCCGCGCAGCGCTCGCAATGGAAAAACGAGGCGCTGGCGACGGCGGAAAAAACGATCGCGATGGCGCCGGACCAGGCGGACGGCTATGTCGTGCGTGCGCAATTTCGTTATCGCCTGAGTTGGGACTGGAAGGGCGCGGAGGCGGATTTCAGGCAGGCGGTCGCGCTCGATCCGAACAGCAGCGCGGCGCTGACCGGCTATTCGCTGGCACTCCACAATCTCGGGCGCATGAACGAGGCGCTTGCGATGGCGCACCGGGCGATTGCGGCGGATCCGCTTTGGTGGGCAGCCTGGATGGTCTACGCCGCCATCCTGCGCCGCATGGACCGGCTTCTCGAGTCGCGGGGAGCGCTCGAACACGCGCTCGAGACCAGTCCGGATTCGACCGTAGCGCGCTTTTATCTCGGTATCGTCGAGCTTGAAGAGGGTCAGGCCGAGTCGGCGATCGCACATTTCCGCCGCGCTGGCGGGGGGTACGGCCAGGCGGGTATTGCCATGGCCGAGCATACGCTGGGCCACGAGGAGGAATCGCGGGCCGCGCTCCACGAGCTCGAGACCAGGCACGCCGCCGGATTCGCCTACCAGATTGCCGGCGTGCATGCGTGGCGCGGGGAGAAGGACGCCGCCTTCGCCTGGCTCGACCGAGCGGTCGCGCAGCACGATTCCGGCGTGGCGCGCATGCGCGGCGATCCCGAACTCGATTCCCTCAAGGACGATCCGCGCTACGCCGCATTGATCGAAAAGCTGGGACTTCCGGACCCTTCGACAGGCTCAGACCACCCTTCGACAAGCTCAGGGTGAGGATATATTCCTCGTGCTGAGCTTGTCGAAGCATGACGGAGCGCGATTTCCGACCCGCGTGAGGAACGAATCTTGGACAGACTGAGCCTGCACGACCCCGTGTTTGCGACCTACGTCATCGCTGCGACGCTGATGATCCTGAAAGGGGTGGCCATGTCGTGGATGACGGTCACCCGCATGATCGGAGCGAATGGCGGATTCCGTTCGCCGGAAGATACCCGAAAGACGCTCCTCAACCCTACGCCCAGCGCGGAACAGCTCAAACCCGACGAGCGCGTCGAGCGTATCCGGCGCATCCAGCTGAACGATCTGGAAAGCGTGCCCTATTTTCTCGTTGCCGGATTTCTCTATGTGCTCACGGGACCTTCGCTGCTGCTCGCGAGCCTGCTGTTTTACGGCTTTGTCATTTCGCGATTCCTGCACTTAGCCGCCTATCTGAGCGCGCAGAACCATGAGACGCGCGCCGCCTTGTGGAGCATCGGTTCGTTCATCCTGATTTTCATCACCTGCCGCACGCTCGCGGCGGCATTGGGCTGGTGAGGGCAAAGAATTCCTGACGGCCGGCGCGCGCCGCGCCTCACGCGGGCGACGGTTTCTCGTCGGCCAGCACCAATTGCCGGAGCGCATAGTCGCGCATCGAAAGCGCGATGATCCATTCCGAGACGGCGACCGGGATGGCGAAGGGCCGGGAGAATTCCAGCGTCCGCAGGAACAGCCCGAGCCTCTTGGGGCCGCCCGGCACGATGCCCCGCCAGAACAGGCGCCACAGAATGGTGAGCGACTGGATGACGGGGCGGCACTCGGCGGCCGGTTCGGCCAGAAAGCGCAGCTTGTTCTTGATGCGCCGCGCGATTTCGCCGTCCTCGAGCAGCCGGCGGTAGAGCGCCATGTAACCGTCGACCATCACATCGTAAGACATGAGCAGCGGAAGCACGTTGGTCGCGGGGCGCGTGTTCTCGTTCACATCTTCGAGCGTGCGCAGCCGCGACTCTCGTTTCAGACGTTCGTAGAGCGGCGTCTTGGGCATCGCGGTCAGAAGTCCGATCATGGCGGACTGGATTCCGGCGTCGGTGATGAAGCGGTATTGCTGCTCGAAGCAATCGGGCGTGTCGTGATCGAAGCCGATGATGAATCCGGCCAGCACTTCGATGCCGTGCGCGTAAATCCGGCGGATCGAGACGAGAATGTCCTCGTGCAGGTTCTGCGTCTTCATCGTCTCCTTCAGGCTTTCGGGATCGGTGGATTCGATGCCGATAAAGACCCAGCCGAAATTGGCGGCGCGGAATTTCGCCAGCAGGTCCTCATACTGCGCGAGGTTGAGAGACGCTTCGGTGCCGAAATGGAAGCGATAGCTATTCCGCTCCTGATACTCCTTGAGGTAGACGAGCAGCTTGCGCGCCATCGGCAGATTGCCGATCAGGTTGTCGTCGACGAAAAAGACGTTGCGCTGGCCGAGGCGGCGCAACTCGTCGAGCTCGCGGCCGATCTGCTCCACGCTCTTCACCCGCGGCTTGCGGCCGAACATCACGATGATGTCGCAGAATTCGCAGCGGAACGGACAGCCGCGCGAGAATTGCAGCGTCACGTAATGATAGCGGTCGAGCCGAAGCAGATCGAAACGCGGCGTCGGCGAATGGGCGAGGTCCACCGTTCCCGTTTCGTGATAGAGGGCAAGCGGGGCCCCGCTCTCAAAATCGCGGCAGAAGGCGGGAAAGATGTATTCCGCTTCGCCGGCGACGACTGCATCGGCGAGGCCCTCATATTGCTCCGGGCAGAGTGATGCGTAGCTGCCGCCCGCCATGACGAAATAGCCGCGGGCGCGGTAATGCGCGAGGAGCTCCTTCTGGCGGGGAAACTGCACGCCCATCCCGCAGATGCCGACGATGTCGGCTTTCGGATCCGGCGGCAGGTCCTCGACATTTTCGTCTACGATTTCGACCTGCCAATGCGCAGGCGCGAGCGCCGCCAAAGTCGCAAGGCCGAGAGGCGGATTGACCGCGCGCTTACCGGGCAGGATTTCGTCCAGCGCCCATTGGGTGCTCCACCAGCTTTCAGGGAACCGTGGATTGACGAGGAGAAGGCGCATGGCGCGCACTGTAGTCCACGCGCCGCAAAGCGCAAAGCACGCGGACTCGCGGCTGGTTTCGTCAGTTTCCCTTCACGGCGAAGGCCACGCCGGGCGAGACCTGGAATACATTCCACTGACTTCCGGTGAAGGAAGCGAGCGTCGCGGAATCGACCTGATCGGTGTCGTCGACGTTCCACGCATCGACCGTATCCAGCTCGTTGCCGTTGGTGGAGAGAACGACCCAGTATTGCTTTCCGGCGCTGACCGGAATTCCGGATTTGTCCGACTTCACCACCAGCGCGCAGCAGGTCCCGAAAATCCCGAGGTTCGAGACATTCCATGTCTTGAGCGCGGCGCCGGGCGCACCGTTGCTGTCCTTGTTGAGACTGACCACGATGCCGTTGGTGCCTTGCGACCAACCGGCGCCCACCTCTATTTTGGTGACGGTATGGTCGGCAGTGGGCGTGAACGCGGCGGCCATCCATTGCTCGCCATTGCCGGACTGCGAACCCATGACGTTGTAGCCCGTGCAGCACCAATACTCGCCCTTCGGATATTTGCTGGCGAGATTGCTGAAGATAGTGACCAGTCCCGCATCGTTCGTTCTCGTCGGTGTGAGGGTGCGCGGCGATGTGGTGATCATGGTCATGCTCGCGTGCTCTCCGCGGACGAAGGTTCCGATTCCGTCTCGAGCAGTTCCGGCGGTGGCGGCGGCGACTGCGCCGGCCAGCATCAGCACCATTGTTGCGAGCAGCCTGTTGGCAAACATGAGACTCTCCTTTGGGGGCAGCGCATCGATCCTGCGCAATGCTCGCGAGGGAATCGAGCGTGACCTTTCGAATATCGTCAATCCAACTGGTACCGGCGAAAGACTCACCGCCAAAACGCCAACGCGTCAAGAGAGAGTTGGAGCACCACAGGAACACCGAGTGCACGCCGGAAAAGAATACTCGCCGACACGCATAAGGATTCCTCGGCATCGTCAATGCCTTGGTCGTTCACCCTGGCGTCTTGGCGGTTCAATTGAAACCGCGCGCTTCGGCGTGGGTCACCGGTAGGCTAATGCACGCATCAGCGGTGCGGCGGTGTCAGCTTGAACACGGTTCCGTTTCCGGCGCTGCCGCCCGCTTCCGTCGTGCCGTACAGATTGCCGGCTTCATCGCGGACCAATGCTCCGAATGGCCTGCTCCCATCGGCCGCGCCTGCCGTAAAGACATGGAGTACCTTTTCGGTGCCGGATCCCGTCACTTCGAATGCCATACCGCAGCCAAGTCCGTTTCCGTCGCTGCAAGCGCTGTCGCCGCCGAATAGGGTGGTTCCGTAGAGATTGCCCCTGTTGTCCATCACGACGTTCGCGGTCGGACTGTTTCCGTCCGGGCTACCGGTGAAAGTGTGAAGCACGGTCTCGTTGCCCGCAGAATCCAATTCGAACACCACGCCGCAGCCCGAGACGTTTTCGCCGCTGCACGCGCCGTCGCCCCCTCCGGCCGTCGCACCGAAGAGATTGCCCGCGGTGTCCGCGATGACGCCTCCCTCGGGATTTCCTCCATCGGTCTTTCCGGTGAAGCTGTAGAGGGTGGTGAAGGTGCCGCCGGTATCCACCTTGAACACGGTTCCAAAACCATTCGGACAAGGCGCCACACCGCCGCAATGGGTCGTCCCGTAAAGATTGCCCGCATCGTCACGGATCACGCCCGACATGGGATTTCCTCCGTCGTTGCCTCCGCTGAAAGTATGCAGGACGCTCTCCGCGCCGTTGGCGTCGAACGCGAAAATCGTTCCGAAATTGTTTGCGCCACCGACGTAGGTCGCGCCGTAAAGCTTGCCCGACGGATCGCGGACGAGATTTCCCCACGGGCCCTTCCCATCCAGATTCCCTGCGAAATCGTAGAGTACGGTCTCCCTGCCGGCGCCACCCAATTCGTAGATCGTGCCGCAGCCATAAGAATTGCCCCTGTAACAATGCGCGGCACGGCCGCCTACATAGGTCGTGCCATAAAAACGGATACCGGTTAGCGACGGATTCGCCAGCGTGAGCGGAGACACGAAGGGATAGACTCCATCGCGTCTTGCCTTGGCCGAGGTGAAGGTATGGAGCACCGTTTCTCCCCCCGAAGTGTCCACCTCGAACACAACGCCGCAGCCGACGGTGTAAGGTATGACGGAGCAGCCAGCGTCGCCGCCCAGAATGGTGGCGCCGTAAAGTTCGCCGGCCGCGTCCATCGTCACGCCCCAGGCAGGGTCGGACCCGTCGGGCGGGCCCGTGAAGGAGTGCACAATCGCGAAACTATACTTCCCGGGCGACGATCCGCTCGGCACCGGTTGCGCCATTGCAACCGCTGGCGCCAGCAGGAACGCCGCCGTCAGCAATCCGAACGCCGTCCCGCGATCATGACTGGCCATTGCATTCCTCCCTCATTGCGCAATCGCCACAGATTTTTTGGCGAGCGGTGACGCTGTGAAGATCATAGCACCTCTTGGCGAGGTTTTTCCCCAAACACTCCCCCATATGAGACGTTTATTGGGACAAAATTTCATCACTGGCCTTATTGCTGACCGGATCCGTTTGTGGCGGCCAACCTGTCGGCAAAGGTTCGTTCAAGCGCTTCAGCCGAGGTGAATGTCCTTCTGGCGCGTTTCGCTCGCCCCGTCCGTGCTCTTCAGCCGGCTGAAAACGATCGTCGACAGAACGGTGAACGCGCCGAGCACGAGAAAGGCCTGATGGAGGCCGTGGATCAACTCGCCAGGATTGGAGCGCACGCGATCGGGTATGAAGAACACCGTCGTCAGGCCTGCAACCGCGACACCGAAGCTGATCGACAATTGCTGTGTGGTGCTGGCGATGGAACTGGCGTTGCTCGCGCGCCGCGCAGGAACGTCGGCGTAAACCAGCGTGTTCATGCTCGTATATTGTAGGGAAGTGAGGGCGCCATAGCAGAAGGCCTGCAGCACGATCAGCCAGATCGGCGTCCCCGGGCCGATCGCGGCGAACAGCATCAGGAAAATGCCGAGAAGGATGGTGTTTGCGACCAGAACCATCCGGTAGCCGGCACGGTCCAGAATCCTCGGCAGGAAGAATTTCGTGCTCATGGAGGCGATCGCCTGGGGCGTGATGAGAAGGCCCGACTGGATGGGCGTAAGCCCGAGCCCCACCTGATAGAGCAGCGGCAGCAGGAACGGCACGCCACCGATGCCGAGGCGCGTGACGAAGCCGCCGATCGAGGCAACGGCGAAACTGCGGATACGAAACAATCCGGGCTGCAGCAACGGCCACTGAGTTCGCGTCGCGTGCAGCCAATAGCCCAGGATCAGCACGAGAGAAATCGCCAGCAGCAGAAGAACCTCGCCGGTGCCCAGCGCGTTCTCGCCGAATATTTCGAGCACATAGGAGAGAAGAGCGATGCCGGAACCGAAAAGGATCAGGCCGATGATATCGAGCGGCTTGACGTTGCGGCTTCGGTAGTCGGGCAGGTGCCGGAAGACGAGAACGAGACCCGCGATGCCGATGGGAATGTTCAGGAAGAATATCACCCGCCAGTGCAGAAGCCCGACGATGAGGCCGCCCGTGACCGGCCCGAGCATGGGCGCAACGAGAGCGGGAATGGCGACGAAGCTCATGGCGCGGACGAGCTCGGATTTGTCGAAGCTTCGCACGAGCGTGAGCCGTCCGACCGGCACCATCATCGCGCCGCCGAGGCCCTGCAGAACGCGGCAGGCGACCAGCAGGTGAATGT
This sequence comes from Rhizomicrobium sp., assembly GCA_036495845.1. Lineage (GTDB taxonomy): Bacteria > Pseudomonadota > Alphaproteobacteria > Micropepsales > Micropepsaceae > Rhizomicrobium. The sequence goes on along the minus strand of DASXMF010000195.1, from coordinate 6,024 downwards.
TGCCCGACAGGCCGCACAGGAGCGATCCCAGCGTGAAGATGCCGATGGCCGACGCGAAGACACGCCGCGTGCCGAAGCGGTCCGCCATCCAGCCGCTCAGCGGAATGAAAACTGCGAGGCTCAGCGTATAACTCGCCAGCACCGATTTCATGCTGAGCGGCGTCACCGCCAAGGCTTTCGCGACGACCGGTACCGCGGTGTTCAGAATCGTGGTGTCGAGCGACTCCATGAAAAATGCGACCGCGACCAGCCATGGCAGCATGCGTTTGATCGCGGGGGAGGGAGGCGCCGAGGGCGCGCGGGGGGCGACCAGCGTGCGGACGCGACCCACCAGTCCGGGCCCCTGGTCGGCCGGCATTGTCACAGTTCGTTCTGATAATGCATCGCCGGGATCAGGATAACCGAAATCTCTCGCCACGGTTCACTCAAACGTTATTACGGTTTTCGCTGCCCCGCGGGCCGGTTGCTCGCAATAGATCATGTATTTCGCGCTTTTCATCAATCGTCTCTCGACTTTCCGTGCCGGGATGGGCGAGAAGCCTGCCACAGGCAATTGGAGCAATCATGATCGGATTACCGTGGCGCCTGGCGCGCCCATTGGCAGGCGCGCTCGCGGCCTGCCTTTTGCTTGCTTTCGCCGGACCTGCCGCGCCGGCCGTGGACGCAGATCATGTTCTCCGCGCGACGCTCGCCAACGGGCTGCGCGTTATCATCGTGCGCAATTCGCTGGCCCCCGTCGCAGCGACGGCAGTCAACTATCTCGTCGGTTCGGACGAAGCGCCGCCGGGATTTCCCGGAACCGCGCATGCCCAGGAACACATGATGTTTCGCGGCAGCGCCGGGCTCACCGCCGAACAGCTCGCCGACATCGGCAGCGCCATGGGCGGCAATTTCAACGCCAACACGCGCGAAAGCCTGACTCAATATCTGTACACGGTGCCTGCCGGCTATCTCGACGTGGCGTTGCACATCGAGGCTGCACGCATGCAGGACGTGCTCGATCGCCAGGCCGACTGGGATCTCGAACGCGGTGCGATCGAGCAGGAGGTGGCGCAGGACCTCTCCAATCCGATCTACGTGCTCTACGTCAAACTGCGCGCGGCGCTCTTCGCCGGCACGCCTTACGAGCACGACGCGCTGGGCACGAGGCCGAGCTTCGACAAGACCACCGGCGCGATGCTGAAGAGCTTCCATGATGCATGGTACGTGCCCAACAACGCGATCCTGATCGTCGTTGGCAACGTCGATCCCGCCGCGACCCTTTCCGAGATCAAATCGCTGTTCGGTCCAATCAAGGCGAAGAGTCTTCCGCCGCGACCGAAATTCGTATTGCGCCCGGCCGAGGCCCAGTCGCTCAGCGCCGATACCGACCAGCCCGAAGGCTCGCTGCTCGTGGCGCTGCGCACGCCGGGGCTCGAGAGCAAGGATTTTCCCGCGCTCGAAGTGCTGGCCGACGTGCTCAGCAATCATCGCTTCGATCTTTACGGTCTCGTTCCGAAAGGCGAGGCAATCGATGCGAGTTTCGCTCTCGACGCGCTTCCGAAGGCGGGCGTGGGCTATGCCTATGTGCGTTTTCCCGCCGGCAACAACGCCAACGCACTCGCGGGCGAAGTCAAGGCGATTCTCGCAGGCGTCGCCAGCAAGGGCGTCGCGCCCGCCCTCGTTGATGCGGCCAAATTGCAGGAGAAGCGCGAGGCGGAATTCCAGAAGAATTCGATCGCCGATCTCGCCAGCGTCTGGTCCGACGCGGTGGCGCTCTACGGATTGAATGCGCCCGACGACGATCTCGTCCGCATCGAAAAGGTGAGCGTGGCCGATGTCGATCGCGTCGCGCGGAAACTCCTCGTCATGGATCATGCGTCAACCGCAATCCTCAATCCCAAGGGGTCGGGCGCGCCGTTCGCCTCTGCCGGCGGCTATGGCGGACAGGAAAACATCACGTTGGGCCAGGCGGAGCCGACGGCGCTGCCTTCATGGGCCGAAGCGGCATTGAGCCGGCTCGAAGTGCCGCCTTCGACGCTGTCGCCTGTCGTCAGCACGCTCCCCAACGGCATGACGCTGATCGTGCAGCCGGAAAGCGTGAGCGACACGGTGACGGTGTACGGCCACATCCGCAACCGGCCCGAAACGGAGACTCCGAAAGGGCAGGAGGGCGTTGCCGACGCGCTCGCCCAGTTGCTTCCCTACGGCAGCGAGCGGCTTGACCGGGTCGCGTTCGAGGAGGCGCTCGACCGCATCGGCGCGCAGGAAGTGCCGGGCACGGATTTTTCCGTGCAGGCGCTGGCCGGGGAATTCGACCGTGCCACCGCGTTGCTTGCCGACAATGAGCTGCATCCGCGCCTGCCTGCCGAGGCCTTCCCCATCGTGCGCGAGCGGGTGGCGCGGATCGCCGCGGCGACGCTGGCGAGCCCCGAGCACCTGACCTTGCACGCCCTGCGTGCCGGCCTGTTTCCGAAAGACGATCCGTCCCTGCGCGAAGCGACACCGGAGGCCGTCCGCGCGCTCTCGCTCGACGATGTGCGCGCCTACTACAAAACGGTATTCCGTCCGGATCTGACGACACTTATCGTCATCGGCCATGTCGATCCGGCGGAGGCTCGGCGCACGATCGAAAAATACTTTGGCAGCTGGACGGCCAACGGGCCGAAACCGGACACCGATCTGCCTCAGGCGCCGCCGAACGAAGCGACCACCGTCGCCGTTCCCGACGCCAGCCGCGTCCAGGACAACGTCTATCTGGCGCAGACGCTCTCGATGTCGCGCAGCGATCCCGATTATTACGCTCTCGAGCTCGGCAACGCGGTGCTGGCCGGCGGCTTCTACGCCTCGCGGCTCAGCATCGACCTGCGGAAGACGAGCGGCCTTGTCTATTCGGTGAACTCCGCCCTGCAATCAGGACGTACACGGAGCATATGGTTGATCAATTACGCGAGCGATCCCGACAAGGCAAAACGGGCCGCGGCGATCGCGGCGGAAGATGTGCGGCGCATGCAGTCGGCGGCGGTGGGCGAGGGCGAACTTGGGCGCGCCAAGGCGATCCTGTTGCGCGAAATGCCGCTTGCGGAATCGAGCGTCAACGAGATCGCGCGCGCCTTCGCCGAGCGGCGCGAGTTGAATTTGCCGCTCGACGAGCCGCAGTTGGCGGCACGGCGCTACATCGCGCTGACGCCCGCGGATGTGCAGACCGCATTCAGGAAATGGATGCGGCCGGGCGATCTGGTGCGCGCGAGCCAGGGCCCTCTGCCGCAGTAGACGCACTGCTCATGGGCTACAGCACGATCGCCGCCACCAGCACGGAACACATCAGGGTGAGCACGCCCGCGAGAAACGACCAATCGGCGAGAAAGGTCTGCCAGACCTTCTTGTCATCGTTGCGGATCGCGAGATACGAGACGATTGTACTCGTAAAAAGAAGGGCGGCCGCCGCCCAGGCGATCTCGTCGGAATAGGATTTCGGGTTCTGACCCGTGAATTTCAGCCCGCCGATGATGACGAAGCAGATGCCCAGAAGCGTGGTCGACGCGTTCAGAACGTGTGGATTGCGATGCATGGACCCTCCCGGCGCGCAGGTACCCCTCACCCGCGCTTGAACGGTTGCTAGCATTCGCGTTTGACCCCTCTCCCACAAGGGGAGAGGGGACACCACGCGCTGGTTTTCCGGCATTGATGCCGAGCTCCGATTTCCCTCTCCCCTTGTGGGAGAGGGATGCAAGTACGGGAGTCGCTTTCTGCTCAATCACGGATGAGGGGTTGTGGGAATAAGTAATTGCCCGCGATGGTCTATACATCCCGGATGGACGACCGGCGGCGGAGGTTCGAGGCGCAAGCCTTGCCGCATCTCGATGCGGCCTACAGTCTTGCCCGCTGGCTCACGCGATCGCCCGCCGACGCGGAGGACATCGTGCAGGACGCGATGCTGCGCGCCTTTCGCGGCTTCGACGGGTTTCGGGGCCAGGACGCCAAGCCCTGGCTCCTCGCCATCGTGCGCAATTGCTGGCGCAATCTCGGCGCAGAGACCAGGCGCCGCGCGCACGCGCCGCTGCCGGAGGAAGGGAGCGATGCGCTCGTCGCCGCAGATGCGGATCCCGAGATGCGCGCCATCGATGCGGGCGAAGGCCGCAGGCTCGACGGCGTGATGGCTCTGTTGCCCGACGAATTCCGCGAGGTGCTGATCCTGCGCGAGATGGAGGAATTGAGCTACCGGGAGATTGCAGAGACGATCGGCATTCCTATCGGCACGGTGATGTCGCGGCTCGCGCGCGCACGCGCGATGCTGAAGGAGAAATGGATGGCGCAAAGATGAATTGCCCGGAACTCCTGCGCACCCAGGCCTGGCTCGATGGCGAGCTCGACGGCGCCGCGGCCGCGGAAGCCGAGCGCCATGTCGAATCCTGTGCGGAGTGCAAAGCCTTCAGCGCGGACGCGGCGGAACTGAGCGACGCGATACGTCGCGACGTCTCGCACCATCGCGCGCCGGACGGGCTTCGTGCGCGCATACGCCGTGCGCTCGACGCGGAAAGCAGACCGCGGCGTCGGGGCTTCTGGTACGGGGCAGCGGGGGGAGCCGGCATCACCGCTCTCGCGGCAAGCCTCGTGATCGCAATGCTGTTGCCACCTTTGCCGTCGACGCTCTCCCAATCCATCGTCGATGCGCATGTACGCGCGCTGATGAGCCGGCGGGAGGTCGCGGTCGCCTCGAGCAGCCACCACACCGTCAAACCCTGGTTTGCAGGCCGCGTGGCATTGTCGCCGCCCGTGGGTGACTATGCCGCCCAGGGCTTTGCGCTCGCTGGCGGACGCGTCGACCGCGTGGCCGGCGCGGAATCCGCTGTCGTCGTCTACCGTCACGGCGCCCATGAGATCGACCTCTTCGTCTGGCCCGACCGGGGTTCGCATCTGCCCGGCGAAACCACGGTCCGCGGCTATCGCGCAATTTTCTGGAAGAGCGGCGATCTCGATTTTTCGGCCGTCTCCGACATGGAGATTGCCGAAATCAGGAAATTCGTGAGCCTCGTGCGCGCGCAACGGGAATAAATCAGACCCACGTCCGGTCTTGGGCCCTGTAACGGCAAGAGGCTCCGGACATGATGGGTCAAACTTCGCGGCGCGGCGCACTGAAATGCCTGGGCATGGGCACCGGCACGCTGTTCGCGCTTTCAGGCGGCGTATTCAGCGCGATCGATCTGGCGCGCGCCGCCAGCGAGCCGCAATCCGGTACGCCGCTGTTCGTGCAGGTCAGCGACACGCATATCGGCTTCAACAAGGAAGCCAATCCCGATGTGATCGGCACGCTGAACCGCAGCATCGATCTCGTGAATGCGTTGCCGTACCCGCCCGCTTTCGCAATCCACACGGGAGACGTGACGCATCTGACCAAACCGGAAGAATTCGACACGGCACAGCAGCTCCTGAAACGGCTGCGCGTGAGCGACATTCACGTGGTGCCCGGCGAGCACGACGTGACCGACGGAACGGGAAAGGAGTTCTTTGCGCGCTTCGGCAAGGCTTCGAACAATCGCGGCTGGTACAGCTTCGATGCGGGCGGCGTGCATTTCGCGGCGCTCGTCAACGTGATGAGCTTCAGGCTTGGCGGCCTCGGTGCACTGGGTGACGAGCAACTGGCCTGGCTGAAAAGCGATCTTGCGGCGCGCAAATCGAGCGAGCCGATCGTCGTCTTTGCGCATATGCCGCTGTGGACGATCTACGAACCCTGGGGATGGGGTACCGCCGAAGGCGACCAGGTCGCGGGCCTGCTCCGCCGCTTCGGTTCGGTCACGGTGCTGAACGGGCACATCCACCAGATCGTGCAGAAGGTCGAAGGCAACATCATCTTCCACACCGCGCGTTCCACCGCCTATCCGCAGCCCGTAGCCGGCAACGGTCCGGGGCCAGGTCCGCTCAAGGTTCCGGCCGACCAGCTTCCGAAGATGCTGGGCGTGACGAATGTCGGTGTCGTGCGCGGCTCGCCCGTGCTCGCAGACTCAACGATCGGGTGAGCGTCATGAAAATGGAAATGATTGGCGT
>DASXMF010000194.1:0-7949 GCA_036495845.1 Rhizomicrobium sp. | reverse complement strand
CGCGCCCGATCGCGTCGCCACCGGCGACAACTGGATCGGCCTGCGCGCGAATGGTGCCTATCGCGTCACACGGGTCGAGCAGGAACCACTTCTGCCGCCCTGGCTCGCGCTCGTTCTCGTTCTCGGCTCGCTCCTCTTCGCCTGGCGGATGGAGAGCCGGTAGGGCATTCACGTGGTCGGATCGAATCAAACAATATCCGGCGCGCTCGCGCCCTCCGCCCGCTTCGCGGGCACGTCCCCCGCAAGCGGGGGAGGAAAGGTGAGGAGGGCCTGTTACTTTTCCTCCCACGCGACTTCGCGGGCGATGTGCCGAGCGTCACCGGCGTTCGCCGGAGACGTGAAGCGGAGAGGCGAGCAATGTCAATTCGATCTCAATTCGCTCTGGCACGCGGAATAAACTGAGGCCACCGAAATGCTGCTCGATGGCTCCGGCATTCCCGACTCGGCAACAGCACAAGGATACGAGCGGCTTGAAACGGGCGAATTCATCGCCGTCTGGACCGGCTTTCTGTTCGTCAGAGGATGTATCGCGGGAAATGACAGCGTAGCGGTTCTTCTCGAATCGCTACGGCGGGAAGGCGCAGAAAAAGCGCTCGCGCGACCCAAGGGTTCATTCGCGCTTTGCATCTTCGACAAACGCACACGAGATACGATCTGCGCTATCGATCCGTTCGGGCTCATGCGTCTGTTTGTCGGAGCTGGTTTCGTTTCTGACGATCTTTTCGCTTCCATCCGGCGTCTGGGTAAGGCAGACGATCATCTGGACATTCCCGCCCTGGCCGGTTTTCTGCGGTTTGGTTTCTACGATTTCTGGCGCACCTTCGACACGCGCGTGCGCTTTCTCGCGGGCAACGAGATCGCGATGGTTTCGCCGGGCCGGGATATTGTATTTCGGCAAAAAGCTTTACCCGATTTTCGTGCGAATCCACACGCGTTTGACTTCGACGCCTATGTACGAGATGTGCGGCGCGCCATCGAAGCCCGCACCGTATCGCTCGATCTGACGGGAGGCTACGACAGCCGCCTTCTCGCCGCCTGTCTGAAAAATGCGGGAATTCGGGAATGCGCCACAACCGGCCAATCCGGAAATCTGGATGTCGAAATCGCGCGGCGCGTGGCATCGGCGCTGAAGCTGCCGCATCTGGTATCAAAACACGACGTTTCCGGTCTGGAGGAGCGTGCGTGGACGCTGGTGCATCTCACGCACGGTCAGATGGGGATGCTCACCTACGACCACATCTACCAGTTCACGCGTGAGCGCCAGGCGCGCGGCATCGATCTGTGCATTGTAGGAAACGGCGGCGAGTTGTGGAAGGACATTCTCTGGCTGCAGGATTTTCCCTTCCTGACAGGCCCTCCTGATTTCAAACGGCTCTTCCGAACCCGGCTTGAACCGCGCGCCGTGCCCGATTTACCGCTCACACCATCGTTTGCGCGCGCCTTTGCAGCAGGCAGAAACTCACGCATTGAGGAAATGCGCGAGCAGTTTGGCGCGCTCCCGCGAACGATGGCCTATGACTGCGTCTACGCGTTCCGCCGCATTCCCTTCACGTCGGGACCGTCGGTCACGGCGGGAATTCGAAGCGGGTTGCCGCCATTCTGCCCGCTTTTCGATTTCGATGGCGCCGTCGCCTCGTTTCACAAGCCTGTTCGCGAACGCCTGTTCTCGCGATGGCACCGCGAAACGATTGCGCGTTACGCGCCGGAGATCGCGAAATTACGGACGGACGACGGTCTTTCGGCGCGCAAGGGACTGTCGGCGCTCGGCGACCTGCCCTTTTACGCAAGCAACAAGATTCTCAGGCTGACGCAGAAGATCGTTCAGCGCCTGGGACTACCGGACGTCCGACACCTTTCGCTCGACGATCCGAGGACGCTTGAAATGGCCCGCATTCTTGGCGTTGCGCAACCGGCCATGCAACGCCTGCGAACGGCAAACGTCCTGACCGGCGATTCCCCGACCGAACAGTTCTCACGCGCGTTATTCGACCGTCTCCTGACGAGCGGGATGTGCCTTGCGGAAGTTTCAAATTAAGTCGTGCCCACGGGAGCCAATGGCGCACTGTCGGCGCATACCTGCATGTCGATCCGGGGACGACGGATTTCCCCGGTCAGTGCGTCGAGCGCACCTGGAACGAGCTCCAGTCCGAGGATGCGCGCAGGATCAACGGGACCGGGTAGCCGCACCTTGCCCGCGGCGAGCGAAGCAAAGCCGACGCGTCCATAGTAAGGCGCATCGCCGACGAGAAGGATGGCGCGGTGTCCGCGCGAGCCCGCCTCCTCGATTCCGCGCTTCATCAGCGCAATGCCGATGCCGCGCCCCCGCTGGTCGGACTCAACGGCGAGCGGGCCCAAGAGTAGCGCCCGGTCGTGGCCAACTGCAATCGGCCAGAAGCGCACGGAGCCCCTCACGACGCCGCCTTCAATGGCGACGAAGCTCAAACCCTGCACGGGCGAGACACCCTCGCGCAGACGCCAGGCGGATTTTGTGAACCGTCCGGGGCCGAAGGTCCGGACGACGAGCGAATCGATGAGCGGCGCGTCTTGCGGCACCTCCGGCCTGATTTCCCACGTCGCCATGCCGCTCTTGCCCTTCCCCTTTTCCGGCGGTTCGCCCGCGGATAGGCTTGTTTCTTCACAATCGACAGGCGGGGATCGTCGCATGGGTGTTCTGGAAGGCAAGGTCGTTCTTGTCACGGGCGGAGCCAATGGTATCGGCAGGGAGAGCGCGCTGCTGGCCGCGAAGGAAGGCGCCAGCGTCGTCGTCAATGACCTGGGCGGCAGCGTCGCGGGCGGCGACGAAGGTTCGGCAGGGCCGGCCGAGCAGGTTGTACAGGAGATTCGCAGATCGGGCGGACACGCGGTTTCCAATTCCGACAGCGTGACCAGCCGCGACGGCGTCAAGCGTATGATCGAGCAGGCGATGGACAGCTTCAGGGGCCTGCACGCCATCGTCAGTCCCGCGGGAATCCTGCGCGACACCATGTTTCACAAGATGACCGACCATGACTGGGATTCCGTCATCGAGGTCCACCTGCAGGGCAGCTACAATGTCTGCCGCGCGGCAATCAATCATTTCCGGGAGCAGAACGAGGGCTCGTTCGTGCTCTTCACCTCGACCTCTGGGCTGATCGGCAATGTCGGCCAGGCGAATTACGCGGCCGCCAAGATGGGCATCGCGGGTCTGTCGCGGATCATCGCCATGGAAGGCGCGCAGAAAAATGTACGCTCCAACGTCATCGCCCCCTTCGCCTGGACTCGCATGATCGCGACCATACCTGTCAAAGACGAAGCGTCCGCCAAGCGCGTCGAGCGCATGAAGAACATGATGCGGGCAGATCAGGTGGCGCAGCTCGCGGTCGCTCTCGCCTCGCCCGCGACCAAAGAGGTTTCGGGACAGATCTTCGCGGCGCGCGGCAACGAGATTTTCCTGATGTCACAGCCGCGGCCGTTGCGCGGCATCGGCAAAGTCGAGGGCTGGTCGCCGCAGACCATCGCCGAGCACGCAATGCCGGCTCTGAAGCCAAGCTTCTTCGATCTCGGCGCGACAACGTCTGTGTTCGGCTGGGATCCGGTATAGGGCGAATAGGATCGAAATGCAGACGTTGCCCTCAATGCGACGCCAGCCTTCACTTACCAATACGCGCTGATGGGTGCGGCGCCGGTGAATTCGGCGAGGCGGCGGAGCGTGGCGGGCGACGTTTCCGGCGGCGGAGCGTGCGGATCCACAAAAGTGATCGCGGAGATTTCGGCGTTCGGCTGGAACTCGAGCGCGTCGGCTCGCATGCGATAGAGGGCGACGACATTTGTCGTCCAGCCCACCTTGCGCGTGTACAGACCGAACAGTGAACCCCCAGACGCGCGCATCAACCCGACTTCCTCCTTCAATTCGCGCAAGATCGCCTCCTGGGGCGGCTCCCCTGCTCCGACCCCACCGCCCGGAAAGCACAGGCCCGGTCGGTAGCGATGGCGGACGAGTACGATCGTTCCGTCATCGCGCTCGACAATGGCGTTGGTTCCGAACGAGACGGGCGTCAGCCAAGCCCGCGCGGCGAGGCTCAGCGCGAGGCTCGAACGACCGAATGATAGGATGCGTCGCACGGCGCAACCGGAGCACGAGTGGCGACGTGCTTATATCGCGCTTCACCGTGCCGTCGAGGATATCAGGATCCGGCCTTTCTTGCCCGAACCGGAATCCGTTGCCCCAGCGTCACCAGCGATGCGGAAAGGACGCAGGCGAGTACGCCAAGTGGCAGGGCGGTCAAGACATCAAGGTCGCGGCCGAGCACGACGAGCGTGGTCACGGCAATCCCCGTCCATTGCGCAACATTCCTCGGCATCGGCTGCCCCGCGCGATTCGCGTCCGCAAAACCTTAACGCCGTGGGGACGCGATCGAAGCATAGCCTTAACAGATGGTTAATTTTTAGAGGTCGAAGCGGATGCCCTGCGCCAGCGGCAACGCGTCGGAATAATTGATCGTGGCCGTCTGCCTGCGCATATAGGCTTTCCAGGCATCGGAGCCGGATTCGCGGCCTCCCCCCGTCTCCTTCTCTCCGCCAAACGCGCCGCCGATCTCCGCACCGGACGGGCCGATATTCACATTGGCGATCCCGCAATCGGAGCCCGCGGCGGCAACGAAGCGCTCGGCCTCGGACATGTCCTGCGTGAAGATGCAGGACGACAATCCCTGCGGTACCGCATTGTGCTCCCCGAGCGCGTCCGCGAATTGATGGTACCGCATGACATAAAGGATCGGCGCGAAAGTCTCGCGCCGCACAATCGCGGTCTGGCCTGGCATTTCGACGATAGCTGGCCTCACGTAGTGGGCATTTGAAAATTTGTCGGCCAGGACGCGCCCGCCACCTGTGATCCGTCCGCCTTCGTCCTTCGCAGCCGCAAGCGCGTTTTCCATTTGCTCGAAGGCGTGAGCATCGATCAGCGGGCCCACGAGCGTGCCGGCAGCAAGAGGATCGCCGATGGCAAGACGCGAGTAGCCGGATTTCAACGCCTCGAGCAGCCTGTCGTAAATCGAGTCATGCACGAAGAGCCGCCTCAGGCTGGTGCAACGCTGGCCGGCCGTGCCCACCGCCGCAAACACGATGGCTCGCAGTGCTAGATCGGGCTTCGCCGATTGACAGACGATCATCGCATTGTTGCCGCCGAGCTCGAGAATGGCGCGGCCAAAGCGCGCCGCGACAACGGGCGCCAGCGCGCGGCCCATCGTGGTCGAGCCGGTGGCGCTGACAACGGGAATGCGATGGTCCTGCGCCAGGGTTTCGCCCGCCTCGCGCGCGCCAAGCACAATTTGGCTGAGATGCCCGGGCGTAGATCCAAATCGCTTTGCGGCGCGCTCGAACAGCGCCTGCGTTGCCAGAGCCGTAAGAGGCGTTTTTTCCGACGGCTTCCAGATCACGGGATCGCCACAGACAAGCGCCAGGGCGGCGTTCCATGCCCAGACCGCGACTGGAAAGTTGAATGCGGAAATGATTGCGACCGGCCCCGCCGGATGCCATTGCTCCATCATGCGGTGACCGGGGCGTTCCGAAGCAATTGCCAGCCCGTAGAGCTGACGCGAAAGACCGACCGCGAAATCGCAGATGTCGATCATTTCCTGGACTTCGCCCAGACCCTCCTGAAGAATCTTGCCATTCTCGATCGTTACAAGGCGACCAAGCGCGTCCTTGTGCGCGCGCAGTTCCTCGCCGAGCAGGCGTACGAGCTCGCCGCGCCGGGGCGCAGGCACGTCCCGCCAGGCGTGAAACGCTTCGACGCTGGCCGCGACCTTCGAATCGATTGCGGCCGCGTTGTCATACGTGACGCGCCCGACCTCTGCGCCATCGATGGGAGAGCAGATCACGTGATCTCCCGAAAGCGCAGCAGCACCGAATTGAGAAAGTATATCGCGCGCGTTCATGTCATCTGTCCTTTTCGCAAGAGACTACTACATCCCTCTTGCGTAATAGCGCCCGAAACGGTTGCCGAGAAAGTCGGCGAGTTTCGCCTCTTCCTGGCGCACGAAACCCTTCTGCGTCAGCTTGCCTTCCACGAGCAGATCGCACATCGCGCAGATACCCGACGCGGTGGTGATCTGGATGGCGCTCATCAACCGGTCGCCCACCGTCTGGCTGTAGATTTTCTTCGCATAGCTTTCCTGCGTCAGCCGCCCTTCCATCCAACCGGACACGGTGACGAAGATCAGCACGACATCCTGATAGGTGATGGGAATCGCCGTCTCGAGAACGTCCTTCAGGATCTCGCGGCGCACACCGAGTCTCAGATCGCGCACCAGCATTTTCACAATATCGCGATGACCGGGATAACGCACCGTCTTATAGTTGAGATTTTCAACCTTGTCTTCGAGCGTGTCGCACAGCGTGCCCAGTCCGCCCGAGGTGTTGAATGCCTCATATTCGATTCCGTCGAGTGAAAAAGCTTCCAGCTCCTCCAGCGCCGGCACTTCGCCGCGACGGCCGTCGCGGATCGATTCGCAGGGATTGCAATATTCGTTGATCAGTCCGTCGGTCGACCAGGTCAGGTTATATTTGAGAGCATTGGTTGGGAACACCGGCAGCGCACCGACACGCATCTGCACGTCGCGCAACTTCTCGAATTTCTTCGCAAGATCGAAGGCCGCGATCGAGATGAATCCCGGCGCCAATCCGCATTGCGGTATGAAGGCGGTGTCCGCGCCCTCAGCCAGCCGCTTGATGGTTCGCGTGCTTTCCACATCCTCGGTGAGATCGAGATAGTGGACGCGGGCACGCTTGGCCGCCTCGGCGACGGTCGCGGTGAGAGAATAGGGCGTCGCGGAAAGTACGATGTCCTGGCCCTCCAGCTCGCGCGCGAAGTCCCGCGGCTCGGCGATTTCGAGCCGCCGCGTCTCCACGTTGCGCTTCGGCATCCGCTCGAGGCTCTCGATATCGCGGTCGAAAACCGACACGCGGTAATCTCCGGTTCCGCCAAGCAGTTCCGCGATCGCGATGCCGATCTTGCCGCCGCCGACGAGCGCAACGTTTTTCATGTCTCTCTCCTGCCGCAGAAAAGTGTCCGACTAATTTAACCGTTCCGGAGGTCGGAAAGGAGACGGCAAAGCGCCGGAAAATGCGCTAGCATCCGGCGAATCGCGGGAATTTCCACCAGATCGCCGATGCGCGACACCGACGCCAGGCTCATCGCCCTTCTCAAGGCCAACGCTCGCGAGCCCGCGGCCTCGCTCGCCCGCAAGCTCGGCCTTGCCCGCTCGACGGTGCAGGAGCGCATCGCAAGGCTGGAGCGCGACGGAATCATCAGGGGTTACACGCTGCTTCTTTCGGAAGAGGCCGACTCCAAGCGGCTTCGCGCCGTGGTCATGATGGCCGCCGATCCCAAGCAGGCCGACCGCGTGGGCGCAGAATTGAAGCGCATGCCCGAGGTGCGCGCGCTTTCGGCCGTCTCGGGCGCGCACGACATGATGGCGATCGTGGAGGCGGACACGCCCGCGCGCATGGACGCAGTGCTCGACCGCATCGGACGGGCTCCGGGCGTCGCGCGCACCGTCTCCTCGATCATTCTGACAGAAAAATTTTCGCGATAAATGGCGCGAAAAACATTGCGGAGCCTGTTGATGCACACAAGACATCTTACGGCGGCATTTTTTGCGCTGCTACCGACGTCCGTTTTTGCCCAAACTGGAGTGACACTGTCTTTGCCAAACCCGAACTCTGTTCCGAACAAAATAATCTATTGCGACTCCTGGTATCCGCCGACGGCCCGTCCATCGCGCATTGAAGGCACGACTGTCATGTCACTACGGCTATTGGCAGACGGCGGCATCAAGGATGTCAAAATAGTTGGATCGAGCGGCAACGCCGACCTCGACCAAGCTGCCATCGAATGCTCGAGCACTGTGCACATGCCGCCCCTAATCCATGACGAACAAGCAGTCGACGTGCTATGGACCGCCAAGATT
>DASXMF010000193.1:0-3512 GCA_036495845.1 Rhizomicrobium sp. | reverse complement strand
CGCCAGATGCTTGCTGACTGCCTGGCGCGACATCGTCAATCCCTCGCACAACTCGCCCAACGTCTGACCGTTTCGCTTGTGGAGACGGTCCAGAAGCTTCCGGCGGCTCTTGTCCGCCAGTGCCCGGAACACCGCATCCATGCTCATGAAGTTAATATGCAACCATTTGGTTGCTTGTCAAGGCCTGCACGCGAACTCCCGTCAGGCCGAATGACCTACATTTTCAGCATGAACCCGTGCGCCGTTCCGCTGGAATCGAAATAATAACCCGCGGCGGCGCGCTTGTCGTTGATCGCGGACACAAATGTGCCCTGAAAAGCGCCGCCACCCGCGCCGGGCGCGTCGAGAACCCTGACGCGCCCGTCGCTCGACCTATGAAAGCCGTGGAACACGTTGTTCGCGTCGAGCAACTGTCCGGCAATATCGCCGTTCTCGTTGATTGCAACCGGGAACGTACCTTGAAACGCGCTCTTGCCGGCGCCCTTTGCATCGAAAGTGGTGATCGTACCGTCTGCGGCCCGCAGGAAGCCGTGCTCGACATCGGCCGAATCGAACTAGGATCCGGCGATCGAGCCCGTGTCGTTAATGCCGTAAGAAGACGTGCCCGCGGCCCCGGAAACGTCGAACGGCGTGACGCTGCCGTCGGCCGTGCGCAAAAATCCATGAAGTGCATTGTCCTGATCGATGAAATAGCCGGTCAGCGATCCTCCGCCATTGATGGCGTAGACAAGCGTTCCTTGAGCCGGGCCCGTGCCAGAACCCGGTGCGTCGAACCGGGAAATCCTGCCTCCCTTTGCCCGCAGATAGCCGTGATAGACGGCGTTGGAATCGACATCATAGCCAGCGATCATGCTCTTCGCGTTGATTGCGCTCGTGCGCGTGCCTTCGTTGCCGCCGTTGCCCGCTCCCTTGACGTCGAAATTTGCGATCATGCCGTCCGCTGCCCGGACGAATCCGTGGTCGACCAATCCGGAGTCCGTGTACTGGCCGGCGACGATTCCGCTCTTGTTGACTGCGACGGGTACGGTCGCGGCGGCACCGGAAACATCGAAAGTCATGATCGTGCCGTCAGCCGATCGAAGAAATCCGTGATCCGCGTTCTCCGCGTCCACGTAGTATCCGGTGATCGTGCCATCCCCATTGATTCCGAGCGCGAAAGTTCCCGCCGCGTTCGCGACGTCGAAACTCGTATAGACGGGTTTTGCCTGAACCGGCGCGACGGCCAGGGCGCCGATCGCAAGCCATGGTGCGATTGCCCGAAAAGTCCAATGACGGCCGTGTAACGCCATGTCCGTATCCCCCAAGGCACGCAAGGGAAATCTTATCGCGGCTCGGGCGATTCCGGAAGCCTGCCGCACCTCGGTCAGTAGGACTATGGCTGGCACCAGCGGAAGAGAGCATCTGCCCAGAAGTCGTCCCGCGTGCTATCGATTGTGCGGGACGCGCCGGAGTCTGCCAATGAATCCCGCACAATTGAACGAGATCGCTACGGGCTATGCGAAGGCCTGGTGTTCGGGCGAGCCCGCCGAAGTCGCCTCATTTTATGCGACCGACGCCCAGATGGTCATAAATCGCGGCCACGTTCTGACAGGCCGAGCGTCGATTTCGGGCATGGTCAAGGGCTTCTGCGACGAGTTCCCCGATCTCTCCGTTCACTGCGACGGCATCCGCGGTGCGGGGAACCACGCGGTTTTTCTCTGGACATTTGAGGGCCATCATTCGGGCACGAACAACTACGTCAAGATCGGCGGTTGGGAGGAATGGGAACTCGACGAGAATCTGAAGATCAAATCCTCGCTCGACTGGTTCGACAATCAGGAATATCTCCGACAGATCGCGGAGGGCGCCTGAAGGTACTCAATAGCGGGTGTACGCCGCGCATTCGTTCCTCCATGAATCTTCGTCGGGCAGGGCGATCGCATCGAGATCGTCGGGCCACGCCGCCGCATCATCCACCCATTCGCGCAAATGCGGACCACCATTGATGACATCGATCGCCTGCCTGCCCTCTTCGTATTCATAGGCGAAATCGCGCCACAGCGGATAATCGGACTGCAGCGTCCGGATCGCCTTGAAGGCGAGCGCCGCCACACGCCACGGCCTGAACGAGTGGTGGTCGTATTCGGGTCCTTCCGTGTGAATCTGCACGCCGTGGCAAAGGTTGCCCGCATGCTTGTGAAAGGTTGGCTCGAACCAGCATTCGCGCAGATGGCAGCCCTTGAGCCAGTGGGGCGCAAGGCGGTGCATTTCCTCGATCGTGCGGCGCGCATCGATGTCGGGCGCACCGAAGAGCTCGAGCGGACGTGTGGTGCCGCGGCCCTCGGACAGCGTCGTGCCTTCCACCATCACTGTGCCGGCATAAGCGCGCGCCATCCAGAGATTGGCGGCATTGGGACTGGGATTGATCCAGTCGCGCTCGCCGAGCGGCCAGCCGAATCCCGGCGCGCCATCAGACCTCCAGCCCTCCATCTCGACCACGCGATAGGCGACATCGAGGCCGAGCGCCTGCACGAACCACGCACCGAGTTCTCCCAGCGTCAGCCCGTGGCGCATGGGCAGCGGTCCGGCGCCGACGAAACTTTCCCAGCCCGCTTGAAGTTTCAGCCCTTCGATAGGGCGGCCGGCAGGGTTCGGACGATCGAGCACCCACACCTCCTTGCGATGCGCCGCCGCCGCCTCGAGCATGTATCGCAGCGTGGTGACGAAGGTATAGATGCGGCAACCCACATCCTGCAGGTCGACGAGGACCGTATCGAACGTCTCCATCATCGCGTCGGTGGGCCGCCGCACATTGCCGTAAAGACTGAAGACCGGAATGCCATGCACGGGATCCCGGAAGTCCGGCGATTCGATCATGTTGTCCTGCTTGTCGCCGCGCATTCCGTGCTGCGGGCCGAAGGCGGCCGTCAGGCGAATGTCGCCGCTGGCGGCAAGCGCATCGAGCGAATGCGTCAGATGATGCGTGACGGAAGCAGGATGGGCGAGCAGCGCCACCCGCCTGCCATCAAGCGGTGCGCGCAATTCGGGTTCCGCGAGCAGCCTGTCGATGCCGAATTTCATGGCCGCTAGTACCCGGCTTCGATGGTGAATGTCATGAAGGCAGATTTAACGCAGAGGACGCGGAGGCTGCGCAGAGGACGCAGGAAGATACTCACGCGACACTTTCCTCTACGTACCCTGCGCTAAAAGCTTTTCTAAACACGAGCCAACCGATACAAAATTCGGTACTATGCTGCGCGACCATCGAGCGCAAAGCAATCGGAATGGTTTAGCGCGATCCGGAGGACAGGGTGTCCGCGCCTTTCAGTTCATTCTTCAAGGCGTGACTTCGAACACCGTGCCGTAGCCATAAGCGCCGCCGTCGCTCGTTGTGCCGTAGAGATTGCCTGCGCCATCTGCGACCAGGCCGGCGGTGGGATTGGCGCCGTTGCTGCCGGTCTTGAAGGAGTGAAGCACGGTTTCGGTCCCATCCGGCGCCAGCTTGAAGACGGTGCCACAGCCGTAAACTCCGA
>DASXMF010000192.1:0-39416 GCA_036495845.1 Rhizomicrobium sp. | reverse complement strand
CAGGACCGTGTACCCCGGAAACAGCCGGTGAAGATGCAGCCCGATGACGTTCTCGAGCGAGAGAAACCTCGCCGAGGCCCCGGGCAGCCTGATAAACCGCCGCAGCTGCGACGGCACCGGAATGAGAGCGGTGATGCCCTTGTTGTCGCGCTTGCGCACGAGCTGCAGCGCCAGCGTGAATCCGAGATTGGGGATGAACGGAAAGGGGTGCGCCGGATCGAGCGCGAGCGGCGTCAGCACCGGAAAGATGCCTTCGAGAAATTCCTTGCCGAGCCAGGCCCGGTCGCTATCGGTTAGTTCGCCGGGGTCCAGCACCGAAATGCTCGCGTCCCTCAACTCCTTGCGAAGCTGCGCCCACATGCGCTGCTGGTCCGCGATCAGTTCCCCGGCCATTTCGTCGACACGCGCGATCTGTTCGGCAGCGGTCAGGCCGTCGTCGCTCCGGGACGCGACCCCCTCCTCCACCATCCCCTTCAGGCCGGCGACCCGGACCATGTAGAATTCGTCAAGGTTGGAGGCCGAAATCGAAAGGAAGCGCAATCTTTCGAGCAGCGGATGACGAAGGTTTCGTGCCTCCTCCAGTACCCGGCGGTTGAAGGCGAGCCAGGACAATTCCCGATTGATGAACCGCTCTGGCGATTTTGCGTCGATCGCGGGCGCACGCGTCTCGGCGGCCGGCTCGGCGTCAAGCGGCAGCAGGCGGTTTTCCGAGCGGGCGAGGATTTCGGCGTTCATCGGCGGGGGGCCGCCTTTTCCGGGGCTTGATCCACGGGTAAGAGCCTACAGCAAATGTATGAATCTGTCATGGCGTACCCCCCTCCTCTTCCGAAATCAGCTCGCGCACCAGCGCCAGATTGATCGGCCTCGACCGCGCGAGCGCCGCGGCATCGGCACGGGCGACAAAGTCGCGGACCGCGCCGGGCGAGCGCTCGAGCAGGTGAATCATCCTCTCGATCACGACGTCTGGGACCGCAAGCTGACGATCCTCGAACAATTTGCGCGCGAGGGCTGCAAGCATCGTCTCGTCGAGCGCCCAAAGAGGAAAAGTCACCAGCGCAGCAAAGCGGGAGCCCAGATCCGGCAGCACGGCCGGCCAGAATTGCGGCGGTTCCGCTCCGGTCAGCAGGACTTCCGCTCCGCGTGCTGCCGATTCGAGTATCGCGAACAAAGCGGAGTCGCGCGCCATGGTTGGCGTCGCCGAATCCACATCCTCGATGACGATGGGCGCGCGCCGGCCGCGCAGCGAAACCTGCGAAGCGGGAATCACGTGGGCCCCGGACATGTCCTGCCAGATCGCGGCGAGATGCGATTTGCCGCAGCCTCGAGGGCCATGGAGGGCTGCGGCAACAACCGGCCAATCCGGCCAGGAATCGATGAAGGCCACGGCCCGCTCGTTTGACGGCGCGACAATCAGGTCGGCACGCGAAAGCGCAGACCTTGCACCCAGCGGAAGGGGAAGCTGCGACGGCGTCACGCAGCGTTGCGGCGCGACAGCGCTCGCACGCCGACGCCGGCATAAGCGAGCCACGACGCGACCGTCAGAAACGCAGTAGCGTCGGCCGCGATGTTTTCAATCACCGGCCAGTGAAGGCCCAGCGTAAGCAACACGAGCGCCAGTGCGACATAGGTGATCTGCGCTGCAGTGCTTGCCTTGCCTATGAGCAGCGGCTCGACGCAGATCGGCAACACCAGCAGCCGCGCAACGAGAATCCCGCTCACGATCGCAAGGTCGCGCGCGATGACGAGCGCAGTCAGCCACATCGGCGTGACCGACAGGAGGGAAAGCGTCACGAAAGCGGCGAACATCAGGAGTTTGTCGGCCGCCGGGTCGAGGTATCGCCCGAAGCGCGTGGCAAGTCCGAACCGTTTCGCGAGAAATCCGTCCGCGGCATCACTCAGACCGGCAAAAGCAAAGACACCGAGCGCCGCGCGATCCGCTCCTGCGAACAGCAGCAGCGCGAGGGTGGGCGCGGCAGCGAGTCTGAGCCAGGTCAGAAAATTCGGCAGATGCCTCAGCATGCGGCTCACGGATTCCCGGCGCTGGCGCTGGTCCGGCTCAGCCACATCTGTCCGCCCGCGCTGGCGAGACTGAGACCCGCATGCGCGAGCTGATCGTTGAGTTGGTCCTGCGATCCGACAAAGGAAATTGCGACCTTCGCCTCGCCGACATCCATGGCGACGACATCGACGCCGGTGACATTCGTCGTTGCGCCGAGCCGCTTCAGCATTTCGCTCCAGTCACCAAGGGAATCGACGTGCAACGACGCGTAGACCCTGGCCTTCTTTCCGAAGTCGACCACGGAATGGGATTTCCAGGAATCGACGACCGCGCCCGCCGCCGCGCTGGCGGCGATCTCGAGTGCCTGCGCGGGCGGAGTTTTGGGCGGAATGGTGACGCTCACGTCGGGAATGTCCGCCGATTTTCCCGTTCCGAGCCGCCTGACCTTCACGGTGATGCGGCCGGAGCCCGGCTCGGCCAGCACGAGCCACGCCTCCGTCGCATGGACGCGCGACGCTGCGGGTTCGACGTCCTGCCAGGTCGCGCTGCCGTATTGAAGTGCGCCAAGCGCCGAGGTGTCGACCGAATCGCCCAGCGGCAGTGCGATCGGCACGCTGCCTTGGGCAATATGCGGATCGGCGAAAGCTTGCGTCCACGGCGCGCGCGGGGTGTAGCCGGGAGACATGGGAATGATCAGGAGCGGCTTCGCCGCCACCTCGGCATAGGCGACATTCGTCTGCCGCAGGATGCGGCGCACCGCGTCCGGATTGAACACATAGGTCATGCTGGCGACGAAGCGCGTGGTCGAGCGGCGTTCCTTACTCACCTGATAGGAGCGGATCATGCGCTGCAGGGTCACTTGATCGAGCGTGGGTTGCTTCGCCCAGTCCTGCTGCTTGGTCAGACGGCGATAGAGGGTTTGCCAGGCGCGCGCCTGCCCGTTGTTGATCGCGCGTGTCTGCGCCACAACCTCGGATTGGGCCGAGGCATCGACGGGAATGTTGCTGACCGTATAGGCATCGTCCGCCGCTCGGGCCTGCGGCGCCAGACCCAATCCTGCGGCCAATATACATATTATAAGGAGTAGGCGCATCGCAGGACCCCTTGGGCGGCCGGGACTATACGGGCGGCCGGGCCGTTTCGGAAGGCGGGCGCACAATCGTCGTTCCAGCTTGCTGTCCAAGCTGTCGACGCATAGGAACTGTCGAATGAGGCTTTGGTCCTTGCCCGCGAATCGCGCGGTCATTTCGATGGCCGCAACACCACATACCTTTCTTTCCTCCCCCAGCATGGGGGAGGTCCGGCCGAAGGCCGGGGAGGGGGACGGCTTCACTTACCAACTCAGCAATCACCCCCTCCGGCGCGGCTGTGGTCGATGAACTCAAACGATCGATCCCGCCGCAACGGGCTGACCTACCGGCAGGCGGGCGTCGATATCGACGCCGCCGATGCGTTAATCGCCCGCATTGCGCCCATGGCGAAGGCGACGCGGCGTGCCGGCGCGGACGCCACACTCGGCGGTTTCGGCGGTTTGTTCGATCTCAAAGCTGCCGGATTCAGGGATCCGATCCTTGTCGCCTCGACCGATGGCGTGGGCACCAAGCTCCGCCTCGCCATCGAGATACGCAAACTCTCGACCATCGGTCAGGATCTGGTGGCGATGTGCGTGAACGACATCGTCGTGCAAGGCGCAGAGCCCCTGTTCTTCCTCGACTACTACGCGACGGGGAAGCTCGCAGTCGACGACGCTGCTTCGCTGATCGAGGGCATTGCACGCGCCTGCAGGGAAAGCGGCTGCGCTCTGATTGGCGGTGAGACGGCGGAAATGCCCGGCCTGTATGCGCCGGGCGATTTCGATCTTGCCGGGTTTTCCGTCGGCGCAGTGGAACGCGATCGCGTGCTGCCCCGGACTGCGGACATGCGCGAAGGGGACGTGCTGATCGGCGTGGCCTCGTCTGGACTGCATTCGAACGGTTTCTCTCTGGTGCGGCGCGTCCTGTCAGACGGATCGCATGCTCTTGCCGCGCCCGCGCCCTTTGCGTGCGATACGAGTCTGGGAAAGGTGCTGCTCGCCCCGACTCGGCTCTATGTGAAGAGCGCGCTTGCTGCAATTGTGGCGGCAAACGTGAAAGGCCTTGCGCATATCACTGGCGGCGGCGTCAGCGAGAATTTGCCACGCGTCCTGCCTGACGGTCTCGACGCCGAAATCGATCTGGCGGCGTGGCAGCGCGCGCCCCTCTTCGCCTGGCTCGCACGTGCGGGCGGCATCGAAGATGTCGAAATGCTGCGCACCTTTAATTGCGGAATTGGCATGGTCGCGGTTGTCGCGCCAGAGCAGGCGCAACCCTGTATCGACGCATTCGACGGCGCCGGCGAATCGGCCCGCGCGATTGGCCGGCTGGTCGCGGGCTCGGACGAACCACGCGTCCGCTATACGGGCGTGCTATGACCGCAAGCGCGAAAGTTGGCGTTCTGATCTCCGGGCGCGGGAGCAACCTGCAGGCCCTGATCGATGCCTGCGCCCGACCGGACTCTCCTGCGGAAATCGTCTGCGTCATTTCCAATGTAGCGAAGGCTGAGGGCCTCACGCGCGCCGAACGCTCAGGAATCCCGACGCAGGTGATCGCGCATGGCGGATTCGCGCTGCGCGAGGAATTCGACATGGAACTGGACGCGATGCTCACGCGCGCCCGGGTGAACATCGTTTGCCTCGCCGGCTTCATGCGCGTGCTATCGGACACGTTCGTCGAGAAATGGCTCGGACGTGTGATCAACATCCATCCTTCCTTGCTGCCTGGCTTCAAGGGTCTCGACGTGCATGGGCGCGTGCTCGCGTCGGGCGCGCGCATTTCCGGCTGCACCGTGCATTTCGTGGTGCCCGAGCTTGATTCGGGGCCGATTATTGCGCAGGCGGCCGTACCGGTGCTTGCGAATGACACGGAAGATGCGTTGGCCGCGCGCGTCCTTTCGGCGGAACATCGCCTCTATCCGCATGCGCTGAGGCTTCTCGCGGAAGGCCGCGTGAAATTCGAAGCCGGCTGCGCGATGTTCGACGGCATTGGCGATGCCGAAGGCGCGCTGTTCAGCCCGCCGCTGGAATAGGCCCACCCCTCACCCGCGCTGAGGCGCATGACAGGTCTCGTTCTTGACCCCGCTCCCACAAGGGGAGAGGGGACTCCAAGCGCTGATATTCCGGCATTGATGCGAGACTCCGAATTACCCTCTCCCCTTGTGGGAGAGGGATGCAGCTATGGGCAGTGAATTCCGCTCAGACGCGGGTGAGGGGTGTTTCGCGGCGAGCGGCGTGGCATACATTCCCTACGATGACATCCGACAACCGCTATATCGATCCGCTCGAGGCTGCATTCGGCGAGGAGGCGCAGAAGCGCGTGCTCGCCTCGGAGCCGCCCTACCTCGAAGGCCTCAATTCGCCGCAGCGCGAGGCGGTGACGACGCTCGACGGCGCAGTGCTGGTGCTGGCGGGCGCGGGCACGGGCAAGACGCGGGTGCTGACGACGCGGCTTGCGCACATTCTCGCCACACGCCGCGCCTGGCCCGGACAAATCCTCGCCGTCACCTTCACCAACAAAGCCGCGCGCGAGATGAAGGAGCGCATCGGCGCGCTGATCGGCGGCGTGGTCGAAGGCATGCAATGGCTGGGCACCTTCCACTCCATCGGTGCGCGCATGCTCAGGCGGCACGCCGAGCTCGCGGGCCTCAAATCCAACTTCACCATTCTCGACGCCGACGACCAGCTCCGCCTGATGAAGCAGGTTGTCGACGCGGCGAACCTCGACGAGAAGCGCTGGCCCGCGCGCGCACTGGCTTCTTTTATCGACGACTGGAAAAATCGCGGACTTGTGCCTTCCGAACTCCCGGAAGGCGAATCGCAAAGTTTCGCCTTCGGCAAGGGCCGCGTGCTTTACCGTGCCTACCAGGAGCGGCTGAAATCGCTCAACGCCGCGGATTTCGGCGATCTGCTGCTCGACACGCTGAACATCCTCAAATCGCAGCCCGACATTCTTTCCGAGTACCGCTCGCGCTTCCGTTTCATGCTGGTCGATGAGTACCAGGACACCAACATCGTCCAGTATCTCTGGCTGAAGCTGCTCGCGGGATCCTCTGGCAATCTCTGTGTGGTAGGCGACGACGACCAGTCCATCTATGGCTGGCGCGGCGCGGAGATCGAGAACATTCTGCGCTTCGAGCGCGACTTTCCCGGCGCCACCGTTATCCGCCTCGAGCGCAACTATCGTTCGACGCCTGCAATTCTCGGCGCGGCTTCGGGGCTCATCGCCGCCAACAAGGGCCGGCTCGGCAAGACGCTGTGGACAGAGGGCGACGCGGGCGACCGCATCCGGGTACAAGGGGTGTGGGACGCGGAGGAGGAAGCGCGCGCGGTGGCGACCGACGCGGAACAGCTTCACCGCGACGGGCATCGTTACGCCCAGATGGCAGTGCTCGTGCGCGCGAGCTTTCAGATGCGTGAATTCGAAGACCGCTTTCTCTCGCTCGGCATCCCCTACCGCGTGATCGGCGGCCCGCGCTTTTACGAGCGCGCGGAAATTCGCGATGCAATGGCCTATCTGCGCCTGATCGCCCAAGGCGACGACGATCTCGCCTTCGAGCGCATCGTCAACCGCCCCAAGCGCGGTATCGGCGAGGCGAGCATTGCGGCACTCCATGTTTTTGCGCGAGCGCGCTCGCTGCCGCTGCTGACCGCGGCGCGCGAAATCGCCGACACCGACGAGATTCCGCCCAAGGCACGGCGCGCACTGTCGGCGCTCGCCACGAGTTTCGCGCGCTGGACCGAAGCGGCGCGGCATATCGGTCATATGGAGCTGGCCGAGATCGTGCTCGACGAATCCGGCTACACCGAGATGTTGAAGAACGACAAATCGCCCGAGGCGCCCGGCCGACTCGAGAATTTGAAGGAGCTGGTGCGCTCGATGGAGCAGTTCGAGTCGCTTGCGGGGTTCCTGGAGCATGTCTCGCTGGTGATGGAGCTCGAGCAGAATGAGACGGAAGACCGACTTAATCTGATGACGCTGCATGCGGCGAAGGGCCTCGAATTCGACACGGTGTTTCTGCCCGGCTGGGAGGAAGGGCTGTTCCCTTCGCAGCGCACGATGGACGAGAACGGTCTCGCCGGCCTCGAAGAGGAACGCCGTCTTGCCTATGTCGGCCTGACGCGCGCGAAGAAGCGCGTGCGCGTGAGTTTCGCCGCCAACCGGCGCGTGCATGGCACCTGGCAGAACGCCCTGCCCTCGCGCTTCATCTCCGAGCTGCCTGAACAGCATGTGGATGCAGTCGTCGACGAGGGGTTCTACGGCGGCTATGTGGGCTTCCGCGACAACGCCGCGAATGCGGGCTTCGCCAGTGCCTATGAAAGCCCCGGCTGGCGGCGCGCACAGGCCAACCGCGCGGCGAATGCGGAGCGCACGCGCCCGCCCCTGATCGAAGCGCAGGCGCATGTCGTGCAGACGACGGATCCGCAATCGGCGGCCTATGCGCGCGGCGACCGCGTGTTCCACCAGAAATTCGGCTATGGGCATGTCAGCGCGGTGGAAGGCAACAAGCTGACGGTCGATTTCGACAAGGCAGGCGAAAAGCGCGTGATCGACGCGTTTGTTGCAAGGGCGTAAGCGAGCACTTTCAACGCGACTTTGTGTTCGTCGAAATCACGCGGACTTGAAGCGCGTGCCCGCAGTGATCCGCTAGCGCGTTTTCGAAATCAAATTGCCCGCACCAAACACTGTCATGGCCCGCCACCCCGGTCCACGCGGGAGCGCGGCCGGAGTGTAAACTCGAGCGGGCCACCCAGTTGAAACATCTCCGTGTTTCATTCGGCGCGCGGACGCGCGCCGGCTGGATGGCCCGGTTGAACCGGGCCATGACAATTTTTTGTGACGCAGCTCATTTCAAAACTGCTCTAATCTCCAAGTGAAGCTTATGCACGTCGTCATGACCAAAAGCGGGGAGCCCCATGCGTCCGATCATTGCCTTGTTCGCGTTCCTTGTGTTCGCGAATTCCGCGTTCGCCGACGATCGCGCGCTTATCTCCGCGCAGATGCAGGAGATGGCCGACGCCCTGGTGCCGGGCAACGTTGCGGTCTGGGACAAATATCTCGACGCCAGCGTGATCTATGCCGAAGAGGATGATTCCTGGAAGGGCAAGGCGGGAATGCTCAGCGAGATCAAGCCGCTGCCGAAAGGACTTGGAGGCACGATCCGGATCGAACTGCTTTCGTATCACGAAGACGGCGGCGTGGCCGTTGCGCTGTTCCGCCAGAACGAGACCGAGCATTATTTTGGCCAGACCATCCATGCCAAATATCTCTCGAACACGACCTGGCGAAAAAGCTCCCAAGGCTGGAAGATGATCGCGGCGCAGGTGCTTGCCGAGAAGACCGATCCCCCTGCAATCGCCCTCGTTCCCGGCAGGCTTGCGCAATATGCAGGCACCTACCGGCTCAAGGATTCTGAGCCGACCTACACGCTGACAGTGCAGAACGGAGAGTTGGTCGGTACCCGTAAAGGCCGCAAGCCCGCCACCTGGAATGCAGAAACGCCCGACGTATTCTTCATCAAAGGCGATCCGCGCATCCGCAAGATCTTTCAGCGGGACGGCTCGGGCAAAATCACCGGTTTCGTCGAGCGCCGCGAAAGCTGGGATGTCGCCTGGATCAAAACCGGCTGACGCAGGTACCACGGTCACGCGCCTCCGTCGCCGCAGCAAAAACCGGCCTTCGGGCGGCGCGCGCCTGATGCTATGATTCGCCCCTCGCGCGGGGGCACATGGGCGAGTTTTCCCCTAATTTGACGACGGCGGAGGAATTAGGTTTGCGCCTTGATCCATTGCCGGGTGTCGCCGAGATCGGAGTAAGATTATGGACACATCGCTTCGCATCGGTGCGGAATTCGAGCGTGGGAAAGGCGCGGTCGAGCGCGTGCTCAATCCGCGCACAGGTGCGGTCATTGCCGAAGTGCCCGAGGCGTCGCCCGAGCAGGTGAACAGGGCAGTGAACGCAGCCGCTAATACGTTCGATGCGTGGTCGCGCACCACGCCGGCCGAGCGCAGCGCCATGCTTCTGAAGCTGGCAGACCTGATCGAGCGCGACGCAGAAGCCTATGCCGATCTGGAATCGCTGAATTGCGGCAAGCCGCGCCATCTGGTGCTGGCCGACGAGATTCCTTCCATCGTCGATTGCTTCCGCTTCTTCGCGGGTGCGGCGCGCACGATGCACGGCCCCGTCGCCGGCGAATACGTGGCGGGCTTCACTTCCATGATCCGGCGTGACCCGCTGGGGATCATCGCCTCCATCGCACCCTGGAATTATCCGCTGATGATGGCGGCCTGGAAGCTCGCACCCGCGCTCGCCGCTGGAAACGCCATTGTGCTCAAGCCGTCCGAGCAGACGCCGCTGACCGCGCTGAAGCTGGCGCGGCACCTCGCCGAAATATTTCCCGAAGGCGTGACAAACGTCATCGCCGGGCGTGGCGAGACGGTCGGCGCTCCCCTCGTCAATCATCCCGATGTGGCGATGATCTCGCTCACGGGCAGTATCGCCACCGGCCGGAAAGTAATCGCCGCGGCGCAGGCGACGCTCAAGCGCACGCACCTCGAGCTCGGCGGCAAGGCGCCCGTCATCGTGTTCGACGATGCCGATCTCGAAGCTGTCGTGTCGGGGCTGCGTGGCGCGGGATTCTACAATTCCGGGCAGGACTGCACGGCGGCCAGCCGCGTCTATGCGAGTGCAAAGGTGTACGACAATCTCGTC
This sequence comes from Rhizomicrobium sp., assembly GCA_036495845.1. GTDB lineage: Bacteria > Pseudomonadota > Alphaproteobacteria > Micropepsales > Micropepsaceae > Rhizomicrobium. The sequence continues at coordinate 29,636 of DASXMF010000192.1, read as the reverse complement.
GCCGATCTGTCCGCCGCCGCGTCGTCGCTCGCGTTCGATCGGCCGGACGACACCGAGAACGAGATCGGACCGCTGATCTCCGCGCGGCAGCGCGAGCGGGTGAGCGGCTTCGTCGATCGCGCGCGCGCGAGCCGGCACATCGAAATCACGGCCGGCGGCGGGCGGCCCGGCGGATCCGGCTTCTATTTCCAGCCCACCATCGTCGCCGGCGCGTTGCAGGACGACGAGATCGTACGGCACGAAGTGTTCGGTCCGGTCATTTCCGTCACGCGCTTTTCCGATGTGGACGAAGCGGTCGGCTGGGCGAACGATTCCGAGTATGGCCTCGCTTCTTCCGTGTGGACGAAGGACATTTCGCGCGGTCTGGCCACGGCGGCGCGGCTCCGCTACGGATGCACCTGGGTCAATTGCCATTTCGTGCTGACGAACGAGATGCCGCATGGCGGCATGAAGCAATCGGGCTATGGCAAGGATTTGAGCACCTATGCGCTGGAGGACTACTCCGTCGCGCGTCACGTGATGATCAATACGCAGTGAGGGAAATTGCTTCCCCGCCCTCCGACTTCCGCACCCTTCGACAAGCTCAGGGTGAGGGCTTTTTCCTTTTACCCTCATGGTGAGCTTGTCGAACCATGGGGGCGGGACGGTGGGCTCGCTGTTCCGCCATTGACGGCCTTGTCACACAATTGCAACATGGTCGTTGCGCGAGGGGGAATTCAATCATGCGCAATTCGTTCGCCGCATGTCTTCTGCTGTCGGCCGCAGTGGCTTCTATCGCCGGTACCGTTCCCGCGAAAGCGCAGTCGGCGGGCGCCCAGGCCGGAACGGGCGGCATCGAGGAAGTGATCGTCACCGCGACACGGCGCGCGGAAGAGCTGAGCAAAGTTCCGCAGAGCATCAGCGCGTTCACAGCCGCGGACATGGAGCAACTGGACGCCAAGAGCATCGCCGACCTGATCGGCTACACGCCCGGCGTGACCTACGATCCGGCGAGCAAGGACATTTCCATTCGCGGCGTGAATTCGACCGCGGGCGACGCCACCACCGGCATCTACATCGACGACACGCCCATCCAGCTTCGCGCGCTGGGCTTCGGCTCCGACAACACGTTGCCTGCCGTGTTCGATCTCGAGCGCGTGGAAGTCCTGCGTGGCCCGCAGGGCACACTGTTCGGCGCCGGCTCGGAAGGCGGCACGGTGCGCTACATCACCCCGCAACCGAGCCTCACTGATTTCGGCGGATTCGCGAAGGCGGAACTCTCGACCACGCAAGATGGTGAGCCAAGCTACGAGGCGGGCGTCGCCGTCGGCGGACCGATCGAGGACAACGTCCTGGGCTTCCGCGTCAGCGGCTGGGCGCGCCACGATGGCGGCTGGATCGACAAGGTCGACTACATGACCGGGCAGACGCTGCAGGCGAATACGAATTTCGTCAACACCTCCGTCATGCGCGCGGCGATGACGTGGCAGCCGGCCAGCGACCTTACGGTCACGCCCAGCGTCTATTACCAATACCGCCAGCAGAACAATCTCGACCAGTACTGGGTCGGTCTGTCCGATCCCGGCAGCGGCAACTACAAGACGGCGACGCCGGAGAACATGGGCGACCGGGACAATTTCGTGCTGCCGTCGCTCAAGGTCGACTGGAATTTCCAGGGCGCGGAACTGATCTCCGACACCTCTTATTTCAACCGTCATGAAGTCGTCCAGGACTATAGCGGGACGCTTTACGATCTTTCCTATTTCCAGCAATCGGTGGATTCCGGACTCGAACCCGACTTCGTGACGCCGTGCACCGGCGGGCTTTGCGCTCAATATGCGAAGCTCGCCAACCCGCCGCCCCTCCTGACCCCGAACGGCATCGACCTGCCGGGATTCGGCCACTACGAAGCGACCAACTACATCACCAACGGCCAGGAGGATTTCACGCAGGAGATGCGCCTGCAATCGAACGATTCGAAGGCGCGCCTGGCCTGGATCGTCGGCCTGTTCTATTCCCACGAGACGCAATTGAGCATCGAGGAAATCCGTGATCCGCAATTGCCCGCCCTGACGGAATTTCTGTGGGGCGACACCATGCAGAATATCTGGGGCGAAGGTCTGCTGCCGAACGGCGACGATTACATCAACCACACCCTGGCCCACGAATGGCAGCTGGCCGGCTTTGCGAACGCGACATACGCGCTCACCGACGAATTGAAACTGCAGGCCGGTGTGCGCGTCGCCAAAACGCATTTCGACTTCATCAACTTCTCGGACGGCGCGCAGAATTTCGGCCCGCTCTCTCCGCCCGGCGGCCAGGAGAACGAAACTCCGATCACGCCGATGGGAAGCGTCTCCTATCAGTTCAATCCCGACGATCTCGTCTATGCGACGATCTCCAAAGGTTATCGCATCGGCGGCGCCAACCCGCTCTTTCCCGTCCAGGCCTGCACGGAGATCAAGGTGGAGCCGGAATCCTACAGCTCGGACTCCGTGGTCAATTACGAGGCCGGCAGCAAGGACCGCTTCTTCGATGGACAAGTGCAGGTTTCGGGCAGCGTCTACTACCTGGAGTGGAGCAACATCCAGCAATCCGTCACGCTGCCGTCCTGCGCTTTCCGCTACACGGTCAACCAGGGCGCGGCGTCGAGCAAGGGCTTCGACCTGCAGGGCGAGTGGGCGCTGAGCGACGATTTCGATGCGGGCTTCAGCCTCGGCTACACCGATGCCCATTACACAAGCACCATCGTTTCGGCGGGTCTCATTCTCGCGCGCAATGGCGACAAATTGCCCGGTTCGCCCTGGAGCTTCTCGGTCAATGCGCAATATAGAAAGAATATCTGGAACCACGACGCCTACGTCACCCTGCAGGACGAATTCGAGAGCGCCGAGACGGGGCTGACGCCCGAGCGCGATCCCGGCACGACTCTTTTCGATCCGGGGCTGGTGCCCGAACCGTCGACGAATATGCTGACGCTGCGCGCCGGAATGAAATTCGACAATCTGGATGTCTCGATCTTTGCCGACAATCTTTTGAACTCCCATCCTCAGCTCGATTTGAATCATCAGGACAGCAATACGCTGCTCTTCGAAGCGTCGACCTTGCGGCCGCGCACGATCGGCATCACGGGCAATTACCAGTTTTGAAGGTCTGCCCCCTGCTCGTGTCCCGCATGGTCCTTCCGCGGCGGCGACCGTGACGGCGGGTGCCGCGCGCTCGGATTTGAAGGCGGACTCGCTATCGTTTCTCGAATCGATTGTGATGGGCATTGCCGGAAGCGCCCCCGGTTACACCATCGCCGTGACGACCGCCGTGCTGCTGGGTACTGCGGGAAGGCTTTCTCCCGGCGCCCTTCTCATCTTCGCGGTGCCGATGCTTGGCATCGCCATCGCCTACAGGGCATTGAACCGCCGCGAGGCGAGCGCGGGCGCTGCCTATCGGTGGACCAGCGTCCATTTCGGAAAGTTCTGGGGCTATTTCTCGGGCTGGGCGCTGCTGGTCGCCTCCATGATCTTCATGGTGACGGGAAGCCTGCCGCTCGCCACGGCGACGCTCGATTTCATCAATCCCGCCCTTGCCGACAATGTCGTGCTCAGCGCGGCGGTGGCGAGCGGATGGTTTCTCCTGATCGCAATCGTTCTCATCGTGGGCATCGAAGTCACGAGCCGCGTGCAGATCGTGATGACGAGTCTGGAACTCGTCATCCTGATAGCGATCCTCGCCGCCGCCTTCCTTCACACGGCAAGACTCGGATCCGCGAATCCGTTTTCCTGGGCCTGGTTCGGCTTCGATTATTCGGCCGCGAGTTTCGCCAACACCGCGCTGATCGTAGTGTTCTTCTATTGGGGCTGGGACGTCACCGCCAATCTGGCGGAGGAAACCAGGAACGGCCGGGAAAGCGCCGGCCTCGGCGGCTTCGTCAGCATCTTCGTTACCATCGCCTTCTATGTCGGCTTCGTCTTCGCGGCTTTATTCCTGTTCACCGTCGGCAACGCGCGAAATTTCAACGCCAACATTGTCTACAACATCGCGGCGGGCGCGGGCCTGGGCCGCAGCGGCGGTTTGCTCGCCTCCTGGGCCGTGATCCTTTCCAGCGTGGCCACGCTGGAGACGACCATGCTCCAGTTCTCGCGCACCCTGTTCGCGATGGGCCGCGAGGGCGCGATGCCGCACGGCTTCGGCGAGGTGGACGCGCGGACCCGGACGCCGGTGCGTGCCATGCTGGTGCTCACCCTGGTGGGGCTGGCGCTGGTTTGGGGATCGAGCCTGATGCCGACGATCAACTCCATCATCCAGGACGGCGTGCGCGCCGTGGGCGTCCTCGTCGCCTATTATTACGGCCTGGCGGGATTGGTGGCCGCCTGGGTCTTCCGCGGCACGTGGCGGGAATCCGTGGCGAGATGGACAGGGCTCTGTCTCTTTCCGGCAACGAGCGCCATTTCGCTGATCGTGCTTGGTCTTTACGCCATGACGACCTTCGACGTCGTCACGGATATCGTGGGCATTGGAGGATTGTTATTCGGCATTGTCTTCTTCCGCCCGGGCCGCTTTGTCGTCAGAATCGCAGCGGTGTAGCTCACCGAAGAGCGGGCCGGCGTGCTACGGGAACAGCGTAACCGCTCGAGGATACCGGTGTCGCCAGACCAAAAAAGTCCACTTTGCCCATACTCAAAGAGACAATTTCAAATTAATATGCGCCGATGAAGCGGGGCACTTAGAGTGCGAAGTTTTTTGAGATGGGCGGGCAGCAAGCGAAAACTACTACCTAAGCTGTCGCAATTTTTTGAGCCGAAATACCCAGTGTACGTTGAGCCATTTGCTGGCTCGGCGGCGCTCTTTTTTCATCTACAGCCTGAGAGGGCCGTTCTGGGCGACCTAAATGGAAGCCTAATAAGCGCGCTTTCCGGAATTCGAGATCACCCAACTGAGATTTTTAGACGACTCGCAAAGATTCCAAGAACGCCAGAAGAATATTACAAAATCCGTCGACAATTTAATGACGAACGCTCCGACCCAATCACGAATGCAGCTTATTTCATTTATCTTAATAGAAACAGCTTCAATGGTCTTTGGCGCACCGATTCTTCTGGCCGCTACAATGTGCCTTACGGCGGAGAAAAATCTGGCGCAACGCCTACGCTCGAAACCCTAACCCTTTGCGGTGAGGCATTAAAAGGTGCCGACCTCAGACATGCAGATTTCCGCGCAACTCTCAAAGCTGCCATCAGACCGGACGCTTTCGTGTATCTCGACCCACCATATTTTGCCGATCAAAAACGGGTGTTCGTAGAATATGGCGAGAAGCAATTTTGCAACGATGACCTATTGGATCTCCTTCAATTGCTCAATCAAATAGATCAAGCCGGAGCCGCGTTTGTATTCACTTATCGAGATGATCGACAAATCAGACGGCATTGTGCTCGTTGGAGAGTGAAACGAAATCGTGTAATGCGAAACGTTGGCGGATTTCGAGGAAGTCGACGAGTTCACAGCGAGATAATCGTGTCAAACGTCCCTGGAGACTAAAGATAGTGTCGGCAACGGACTTTAGCACGACAAGCATTTTTGACTCTGCGATCTTGGTGCTCAGTGATATTCATGCGAGTACAACGGATCCCACCAAGAGCGACGCCCCGTCTTATGTGAGTTCAAAACCATCCGCCGCGTTTGGAGGAATTGATCCCTTCGACAACATGGTAAGAACGGTTAGAGCACTAGGAACTCGGATTTCGTGCCTAATATGTGCGGGTGACCTAACGAACCTAGGAGATCCAAGTGGCGTGGCTTACGTGTGGAACAAGCTCGGGGAGGTCGCCAGCGAACTAGACGCCCGATTGCTGGTTGCCACGCCGGGCAATCACGATCTCGATTCCCGATACCTTTACACTGAGTATGACGCACGCGGGCAAGCCATGCTGCTTATGCCCACACTTCCAGTGAGATCTCGAGCGACGTATCTGGAGTTTTGGGCAGAGCATTTCGCGTTTGTTGAACTTGCAGACTCCAGAATTCTCCTGCTGAACAGCTCGGCATACCATGGTGGTGGTAAGAATCCGGAAGAAGAACGGGAAAATGGACGAGTTAGCGCCCCTACACTGCGACGCATAGAAAGTGAACTAGCGCGGCTGCCCATTAAGCCTGTCAATGTTTTGATTTGCCATCATCATCCAGATGATCCCGAGGAGATACTCGAGAATGACCGTTCGGTAATGGAAGGCGGAAAAAAGCTTCTGCATCTTTTGAATGACAGCAATGTTGGACCTTGGCTAGTAATTCACGGTCACAAACATCGACCGCGGCTATTTTATTCCGGTGGTTCTGGAGATACTCCGCTCGTGCTGGGGTCGGCAAGTTTTAGTGCTCAAATAAATCGGGATGCGACAAACAAGTGCCCAAACCAATTTCATATTGTAGAATTCAATGCGCAAGGTGCCACACAAATTGGCGTTGGTCTGGCTGGCATCATTCGAAGTTGGAATTGGACGATCGGTGAGGGCTGGAATCCGGCGCAGGGACCCTATGGACTCCCACATCGATCCGGTTTTGGGTTTAGAGGCAACATAGCTCTCGTCGCCAACAGGGTTCGTTCTTTGATTCCAGACGGACAATTCCGACGTTGGTGCGATCTCGTAAATGAAATCCCGGAGTTGGAATTCCTGCTTCCGAAAGATTATCAGAAACTTCGCGCCAACTTTAGGACCTTGGGGATCGAACTTCTAGAAAAGGAAGGGGTGCCGGCGCAGGTGGCACGTAAATAGGCAAACTCATGGCAATTTCGCTGGAATTCAACGCTAGAGCGCTCAAGCCTGCTGACGTAGCAAAGACATTTGTTCCACCAGCGTCACAGTTTGAGAGACTGGTGTCGTTGGATCATCATATTCTTCTGGGTCCACGTGGCAGTGGAAAAACGACTCTATTGAAAATGTTGACTCTGCCAGCGCTGGCGAATTGGACCCATCCAAAAGCCGAGCATTATCGGAGTTCAATTCACTTTAATTCAGCATTTATTCCAACGGATCGCGCCTGGAGTGCCCAGTCCGAGTCCAGGCCAACCATCTCACATTTGGGAGAGATGGCCTTTTCGATTCACACCGTCGTCAGCTTGCTCGTCGCAATGCAACAAGCGGTCGATTTAGGTCGACGAAGCCCGTCCGGTGCCCTCTCTCGATTGGCGGTCTCAGTTTGTTCTGAATTAGAAGTCGAGATCGCACGGACCATTGCCGCAACTCTGGGTATCGAACCGGTCGTCCCCAGCTTGCTAGGCGTTGAACTCGCACTTCGCAACCGACTACTGGAACTCCGAAGCACACTTTCTACTGACACCCCGACGAACAAATTCTTCGCCAAGTCGCTTCCCGATTTGATCGTGCCAATAATCTCCGCTTTCAACTCCCTTACTGGCGATCCGGAACGAAGGTGGGCATTCCTCTTTGACGAATTGGAAATTGCGCCCACGGAAATACTGAACGTGTTAATAAATTCCCTTCGCGGGCGCGACAATCGGATCGTGCTAAAGTTAGCCATGTCGCCGTTTCATAAGGATCTAAGCTATATTCGCAATTTGCAGAATCCTCAGCTTGGACATGATTTTCATGTAGTGAATTTGACATACGCGCGCAAAAACGACGCGATGACTTTTTCCGCGGATTTCACGCGCCAGATATTCACCAAGTTCAAAATTGGGAGCGACACATTGGATTCCCTGTTTGAGCGTTCGAAACTCCAAATGGCACGTATTAGAGAAAAAGACAGCTATGTCCCAGACGTGTTTTTCGCTCTGGCGGAGAAAGATCCATCATTTCGACAGTACGCGGAAGACAAGAAGCTTTTCGAAAAGAGTTATTCTGGAATCGAGGACGAACGTGCAGCCGACATTAGAAAAATATTGCCGATCGTCCTTATGCGAGAATACAGCAATCGTGACGCTGACGAGTCTCTTACAACAGCAAGAGGACTTCGAAGCAAACGGCGTTCTCGGAAAGCGCCGTTCGAACTGTACGCAGGAATGCCGTCAATGATCGAAATAACGGAGGGTAACCCCCGAACCATTTTGACGCTGATGGTTCCGCTTGCGCAGGAGCTGGCCGTGTTGCGAGAGCAGGATGCTGAAGCAATGATTCCAGTACCAGTTCAAAGCGACCATCTGGAACATGTTACCTATATTTTGGAATCGCTAGTGCGCGCAATTCCCACGCCGCTCGATGGAATGTACGCGCGACGCGGATTGCTCGGATTCTTGAATATGATCGGGGAGCATTTTGAGTCCCGACTTTTGGATTCTGAATTTGAACCGGACTATCAAGGATCGTTCACGGTTGATAGCGATGCTTCGGAGAACATTGTAAACGCTGTTGGTAACGCGCTGAATGCAGGTGCTCTTATTTTCCTTCCCGATCACGAAATAGATACGGATTCCTTGCTGTTTGGTCTGCGCGGCAAGCGGTTTAGACTTTCATACCAACTTAACCCGCGATTTAGGCTTCCGCTGATTCTGGGCTTTTCCATTTCTTTGGGCTCTATCCTGAAGAGATCTGACAGAGAAAAATTCGTTCGTTCGCAGTCGTCGCTCTTTGATCGAGAGTCCCGTGAAAATCAATAACGAAAGTAGTGCGCCACCGGAGCTTGATTCGGATGCAACGGTATTTATCACCGCGCTTGGGTATGAGAGTCGATCGCGATGGTCGGCGGAGAACCTGAGATTCAACGCGCGAAAAAAAATAGCCATTAGATTTGGCTACTCTGAGACTGCTGCTTTTCCAATCAACTATGAGACATTTGTATCGCTTGGTTTTGATATTGTCGATTCTTCCAAACAACGATACGAGCAACAGCTCATCGAAACGGTATTGGCATCGATAGGGTCACACGACGAGAATGTGCGAATTATTCTCGATTTTTCAGTCATGTCTCGATTGATGCTAGCGGATGTCGTAACGGTCCTTGGAGATTTGGCGTCGATCCGTCCGATCAATGTTTATTCCATGTATATGCCGTCAGCGTATTTGCCTCCGGGCGAACCCATGCAGCTAAATAAGGCGGAACCAGTTCGCGCAGAGTTTTCGGGTTGGTCAGCGCACCCGGATATTCCCTTGGCCGCCTTTGTTGGCCTGGGTTACGAGGAAGGACTAGCGCTAGGTGCAATCGAATTTCTCGATCCAAGTTACATTTGGTGCTTTGAGCCCAAGGGGGATGACTTGCGATACGCCGAAAAGCTGGCTGACGCGAATCGGTCGGTTAAACGAAGTTTTGACGCGACATTTCTTGAATATGACCTTCGCGATCCCATCGGCCTTCGCTCCAGGATCGATGAACTTCTGAGGAACTTGCGGGGTCGTGCGCGAGTGGCAATTATTCCATTTGGACCAAAGCTGTTCGCGTGGATTTCCATGCTCATTGCGATGCAAGACAGCACTGGTGACTTATCAGTATGGCGGTTTAGCACTCATGATCAAAACCAAGCCGTCGACCGACAACCTGCAGGGAGCCCAATATGGTATAGCTTTCTGGCATCCAAATAGCCGCTCGCATTTCTTAGTCTGACTTGGACAAAGCGGCGTAAAAGGAGGAATATCGGGGCAGAACTCTGCCTCTTGCTTCCGCGAGCGTTTTTGTTCTGCAATGGGGGCGCGCCGGCATGAGAAACATCACCTGCATCGAGGACCTCCGGCGAATCGCGCGGCGCAAAGTGCCGCGCGCCTTCTTCGATTATGTCGAGGCGGGTTCCTATTCTGAGGACACACTGCGCGCCAACCGCGCCGATCTGGAGAACATCAAGCTTCGACAGCGGGTAATGGTCGGCGTCGCCGAGCGCGACACGTCGACAACGATCCTGGGCCAGAAGATTGCGCTGCCGCTCGCTCTCGCGCCGGTCGGGATGAGCGGGCTGCAATGGGGCAACGGCGAAATTCACGCCTGCCGCGCCGCTCGCGCCGCCGGTATTCCCTACACGCTGAGCACGCTCTCCATCTGCTCGCTCGAACACGTGGCCGAAGCGGCCGGCGCACCGTTCTGGTTCCAGCTTTATGTAACGAAGGACCGTGGCTTCGCGCACGCGCTCATCGAGCGCGCAATGGCCGCCCGTTGCAGCGCGCTGATGCTGACCGTCGATCTGCCCGTCGTCGGCCAGCGGCATTGCGACATCAGGAACGGGCTCTCCGTGCCGCCGTCGCTCAAATTCGGCAATCTTCTCGACATGGCTGGCAAGCCGCGCTGGCTGACCGGCATCCTCGGAGGCAAGAGCCGGTCGTTCGGAAACCTCCACGGACATCTCAAGGGAATGACCAGCGTGAAGTCGCTGTCGCACTGGGTGAGCGGACAGCTCGATGCGGGGCTCAGCTGGAAAGATCTGGAGTGGATCCGCACGCTGTGGCGCGGCCCGCTGATCATCAAGGGCATTCTCGACGTGGATGACGCCAGACGCGCCGTCGGCGCGGGCGCAAATGCGATCGTGGTTTCCAATCATGGCGGACGCCAGCTGGACGGCGCACAATCTTCAATTGCGATGCTGCCGAAAATTGCCGATGCGGTCGGCGGCACGACCGAAGTTCTTTTCGATGGCGGCGTACGCTCAGGACACGACGTGCTGCGTGCCGTGGCTCTTGGTGCGAAGGCCTGCCTGATCGGCCGAGCCTATATCTACGGGCTCGGCGCCGCCGGCGAGGCGGGTGTAGCGCGAGCGATCGACATCATCCGCCGCGAACTCGACGCCACCATGGCGCTGGCCGGCTGCCGGACCATTGCCGATATCGGCCCGCACGTGTTGGCGAGGTGACCCCTCACCCATGTCGGAAAAGAATTCGCTGCCCGTATCTGCATCCCCCTCCCACAAGGGGAGAGGGTAATTCCGAATCCTGCATTAGCGCCGAGAAATCAGCGCCGGGTTCCCTCTCCCCATGTGGGAGAGGGGTCAAGGGCGATGCCCGATCGACCTTGCAAAACTGGGTGAGGGGTTGCAAATCCCGGAGAAATGCGGCGGCTTGGCGGTTTAGTTTTTTTGCGCTTAAATCGCTCGCCGATCTGGAAGTTGCACAAAAAACGTGTCCCCGGAATATACCATCAATCTTGCGGTCAATATCGTGTGGCTGGTCTGGTATGTGCCGTGGATCGCCGCAGTGGTGTGGTCGGCGAAGACCAAAACGCAGATGGGCACCGACGTGAACGGCCTGCACCGCATTCTGTCGGGGCTTGGCGCCGTGTTACTTTTCTTCGTTCCTGCCAATTCAGGCGGTCCGTTCCTGGGTTCGGCATTCCTCGGCCTGTTCGCAAGGCAGCTCTGGCACGAGCCGCAATGGCTGGCATGGAGCCTGGTCGGACTCACAATTGCGAGCTTTTGCTTCTGCTGGTGGGCGCGGCTGCATTTGGGGCGCCTGTGGTCCGGTTTCGTCACGCTGAAGGAAGGCCATCGCGTCGTCGACACCGGGCCTTATGCTCTCGTCCGCCACCCAATCTATTCCGGAGTCATTTTCGCCGCACTCACGACCGCGCTCATCCGCGCGAACGCTGCCGGCCTTCTGGGATTCGTTCTTCTCGCCGCGGGCTTCACGATGACGGCCAAGATCGAGGAGCGCTTCCTGCGCGAGCAATTGGGCGTGGATGCTTACGACTCTTACAGCCGCCGTGTAGCAATGCTGGTGCCCTTGGTACGCTGAATTACCGGAGCAAATGACCGGCGGACTCGTTACATTCGAACCGTATTTCCAAAGCCCAAGGAGTAAAATCATGAGCTACATCGACGGGTTCGTCGTTCCCGTGCCGAACGACAAGAAGGACGCTTATCTCAAGATGGCAAAAGAATCGTCGATCATGTTCCGGGAACATGGCGCGACGCGGATCGTGGAGTGCTGGGGCAACGATGTGCCCGACGGCAAGCTCACCGATTTCAGGCGCGCGGTGAAAGCAGAGGCAGGCGAGAACGTGGTCTTTTCCTGGATCGTCTGGCCCTCGAAGGCGGCGCGCGACGAAGGCATGAAGAAAGTCATGGCGGACACGCGCATGCAGCCCGGCCCCGATATGCCCTTCGACGGCAAGCGGCTCATCTTCGGCGGATTTGAGATCCTCTTCGACACCGGGGATTAGCGCGCATTGCGTTTGTATTGATTCGCGGCCTCCCGCGACGCAAGTCTGTTTGACGCCTTGACCGCAACTCTGGTTGCGGTTGTCGGGTGCCATCCTACGGCCGAGAGCGAATTTTTCCCCGGCAAACGCAACGCATATGGAATGTGCATCGCGGTGATATGCTGAACCGGAAAACTGGAACGAGTCGGGAATGAGTACGGTTCTGGTCACGGGCGGATCGGGTTTCATCGGCAGCCACGCAGTCTTGCAGCTGCTCTCCGCGGGACATCAGGTGCGCGCCACCGTGCGCAGCCTGGAGCGCGAGAGCCAGGTGCGCGAAATGCTGAGGCAGGGAGGCATGGACCCGGGCGAGACGCTCTCCTTCTTCGCGGCGGATCTGCAAGAGGACGCGGGATGGAGAGAGGCGGCGGAAGGATGCGACTACGTGCTTCATATCGCCTCGCCATTTCCGGAGCGCGTTCCAGAAAATGAAGACGAGCTGATCGTGCCGGCACGGGAGGGCGGGCTGCGCGTTCTGCGCGCCGCGCGCGACGCGGGCGTGAAGCGCGTTGTGCTCACCTCATCGTTTGCCGCGATCGGCTACGGCCAGCCGGAGCAGGATCGGCCGTTCGACGAGACGAATTGGACGGACCCGAGCGGCGACGACGTGCGGCCTTACGTGAAATCCAAGACTCTCGCCGAGCGCGCGGCATGGGACTTTCTTGCGATGGAAGGGGGCGAACTGGAGCTCGCAGTGATCAATCCGGTGGCCGTGTTCGGCCCGGTGCTCGGCCCCGACTATTCGACCTCGATCCTCCTGATTCAACGGCTGATGGATGGAGCGATGCCGGGATGCCCAAGGCTCTCCTTCGGCGTCGTCGATGTGCGCGACGTGGCGGACCTGCACATCCGCGCCATGACGCATCCCGCCGCCAATCGCCAGCGCTTTCTCGCCGTCGCCGGCGATTTCATGTCGATCCGCGAGATCGCCCTGGTGCTGAAGCAGCATATGGGCACGGCGGCAAGGCGCGTGCCCACGATGCAGCTTCCCAACTGGATCGTGCGCCTCGCCTCCCTGCGCGATCCTGCCGTGCAGCAGATCCTTCCCGAATTGGGCAAGGTAAAGAACGGGACGGGCGAAAAGGCGAGACGCCTGCTCGGCTGGGCGCCGCGCTCGCGCGAGGAAGCGATCTTCGCCGCCGCGGAAAGCCTGCTGCGCCTCGGGCTCCTGAAGGAGAGCGCGCAGAAGGAGGCGTGAGCCCCATGGTTCGACATGCTCACCATGAGGGAAAAAGAAAAATTCCTCACCCTGAGCCTGTCGAAGGGTGAGCCCGATTGCGGCGCTTCTCGCTAGTCGGGATTTTTCCCTTCCGGGGCGTTCTCGAGTACCGTGCCGTCGGCGGCATCCACGCCGACCTCGTACGTCTTGCCGCCCGCCCTGATGTCGAAGGAATAGCGCAATCCGCTGCCGCCTTTTTCGCTTTCCAGTTCCTTCGCCGCGACCGTGCCCGGACGCGCTTTGAGGGCAATCTCCGTCGCCCGTTCCATCGTAATAACGGAGACACGCGCACGCGCCTCTTCGGAACCGGCGGCGGCAACGAATACCGCCAATGCGGCGGCTGAAATCATGCAGGCATTCGATTTGACCACAGTTGCAACTCCATTGTCGCCCGCTCGGGACGCGGACAAAGCACGACTTCAAGGCTGCAATGGGGCGAGCACGTCCGCCGCGGCCTGACGCGGCGGACGCCGAGGGATGCGCTTACGAAAGCGTCATGCCGATTCGCTGACGAACAGGTTGCGCCAGACCATGATGAACCAGATCAATGCGCCCACGATCAGGATGATCGAACCCAGGGCAACCAGACCAATGTGGCCGTACAGAACGGCCATGGCGAGTCCGAGCAGATAGAGCGGCGTGCCGAGCACGAAAATCCAGAATTGCGCACCGGCGACGCTGCTGTCCCTGAGCTTCGGCCAGGCGCGATGCGTCAGTCCAAACGCGCTGTTGGCGACAAAACCGATCAGGTTGAAATGCGCATGCACTGGCGCCAGCGTGAAATCGTGCCGCACGCCCATCACCAGCCCCATGATCATCCCGGCCAGCAGGTAGAGCGCGCCAAGCGTGATGTAGAGAACGTCGAAACGCTTCGTCATTGGGAATAGCCCCCGTTCGGCCATGCACGACGCATGGCGGCGCCCCCCGATTCGTTAATGTTACCACAGACCTTGGCGGAGTGCCCCCTCCGCCCCTTCGGGGCACCTCCCCCACTGAAGAGTGGGGGAGGAAAGTCATTCACGAATCGTGCCTTTTCTTTTCCTCCCCCGCGCTTGCGTGGGGGAGGGGGACCGCGAAGCGGTGGAGGGGGGCGTCTCTTGCAGCGCGGCGATGAAATTCAGGCTAATGTCCCCCCGGGACTGGGGACCATGGACGACACCGAAACCGGCACTCCGCCGGGAGACGCGCTCGGCGCGTCCTCCGCCGCTGCCGTCGCGGCGGCGCTTGGCGATGCCTCGCAGAGCGAGGAAGCGCGCGCTTTCCTGCGCGAGCAGACGGTGCTGGTGCGCCTGCAGGCGCACGAGCTGAAGCACGAGCTCAAGCTGCGTCACTGGTCGCTGCGCGTGCGGCACGTCAGCGATGCCATGAAACTCGCATTCGAAGTGGGCCTCGCTTTCATCGTGCTCGCGCTGGCGGCCGGCCTCGCCACGGCGATCTGGTCGGCAAGCCGCGCCGATGGTCTCGTCATCAGATCCATCGCTGTACCGCCCTCGATGGCATCGCAAGGACTGACGGGAGAGGTGGTCGCCAGCAAGCTGCTCGACCGGCTCACGACCATGCAGAATTCGACGGCTTCCGTGCGCGCGGCATCCACCTTCGCCAATGACTGGGCCAACGACATCAAGGTGGAGATCCCCGACACCGGCGTCTCTCTCGGCGAGGCGATGCGCTACCTTCGCAACACGCTTGGCCATGAAATCCATCTTTCCGGAGAAATCGTCGACACCGCAAATGGGATCGCTCTCACGCTGCGCCTCGACGACCGGCCGGGGCTGACCTTCGAGGGCGCGTCCGGGGATCTGAATGGCATCGTGCAGCGCGCTGCCGAAGCGGTGTTTCGCGCGGCGCAACCCTATCGCTACTCCGTGTATCTCGGCGGCCAGGGCCGATTCCGGGAAAGCGTTCAGGTCGAGAAAATGCTGACCCGATCCGGCACGCCGGACGACCGCGCCTGGGGCTATAACGGGCTAGCGTTGCGCGCGCAGCTGGAGGGCAAGTACAGCGAGTCAGAGACTTACGCGCGCCGTGCACTCATGGCGGATCCGGAGCTGCCGAATCCGATGATCGCGATCGGCAATCTGGACTCCCGCCGCGGCCACGACGAGGACGCGCTCGCGACCGCACTGCGTGTCGGGGAAATGTACAGGGGCCCGGGCGCGCGCGAGCTGGATTCTGCGGCCGTCAAACCAAGTGCGACGCTTTCGGAAATCAAGGTGGCCGAGCTGACCGGAGATTACCGCGTCGCATTGCGCGAACATGATTCAATCGTATTGGTTCCGGGCGTGAGCAGCGCCGCCCAGAACACGATCTTCTCGGCAATCGACGAAGCGCTGTCACATGATCTTGCGGCCGCGCGCGCGCGGCTCGCGGGACTCGAACCGGCCGATCTCGTGCCAACTCCCAATGCACCGGCCACCACGGCGTTCCTGAACTACGCGCGCGGCATGATATCGCTCGCCGGGCAAGACTGGACGAATGCGATCAAGTGGTTCGAGCTGAGCGAAAACGTTGCTCACGCGGCTGCCCTCGCTTCGAAGGGAAGTTTCAGCGATCGGCTCTATCCGGAGGAATTCGTCGGGCCCTGGCTCGCATATGCGTATGCGATGCGCGGTGAACAGGCGAAAGCCGACGCCATCCTCAAGACGCTGGCGCCCGATTGTTATCTCTGCACCAGGTTGCGCGGACGCGTCGATGCCGCGCGCGGGAACTGGCGCGGCGCGGCGGACTGGTTTGCCGATGCAACCAGGCAGGGGCCGTCGCTTCCTTTCGCCGACACGGATTGGGGCGCGATGTTGCTCGCGAGGGGCGATTACGACGCGGCAATCGACAAATTTCACGAAGCCAACCTGAAAGGCCCGCATTTCGCCGATCCGCTGGAGATGTGGGGCGAGGCGCTGATGGCGAAGAACCGCTCCGATCTCGCGCTCGCCAAATTCGACGAAGCGAACAAATACGCGCCCAACTGGGGCCGCCTGCATCTCAAATGGGGCGAGGCGCTGATGTATGCGGGCAAGAAGGACGAATCGCAGAAGCAGTTCGCGATTGCCGGTAACCTCGATCTCACCCCGGGCGAACGATCCGAGCTCGCGAAGATGAGGATCGCGCGTGGCTGACGACCAGCAGAGTTCCAATGAAGCGCCGCGCGCGGGGACGAGTCCGGATTCTGCGGGCATCGCGTTGGCTCTGTCGGGCGCGAGCCGCGAAGAAGCCGACGCATTCCTGAGAAGGCAGGGCAGACTGACGGAGCTGCAGGTCGACGATCTGCAGCGCGACAGCAGATTGCACCGTTGGATGCTTCGCTTCGGCAATCTCAGCGCCGTGATGAAACTGGCATTTGAAGTCGCGCTGGCATTCATTTTTCTCGCGATCGCGGCAGGAATTGGCGCCGCCGTCTGGACGGCGGCCCACGATAGCAGCCTGGTGATCGAAGCTTTCAGCGTGCCGCCGGACATGGCGGCGCGCGGCCTCACAGGCCAGGCCGTTGCCGCCCAGCTCCAGGACAGGCTCGCCGTCATGCAGGACGCGACGGATTCTGCGCGGCCGGCGAATTCCTACGTGAACAACTGGGGTGACGACATCCGGGTGCAAATTCCCGACACCGGCATATCGATCGGGGAATTCTATCGACTCCTGACGGGTCTCCTTGGTCACCAGACGCGCATTACCGGCGAAGTGTTTCGTACCGGGACCGGCATTGCGATCGCGGCGCGAGCAGGCAGTAGCGGAGGGACGACCGTAACCGGAGCGGAAAGGGATTTTCCAAGTCTTCTGCAGCAGGCCGCCGAAGCCGTCTATGCGCGCACCCAACCCTACCGCTATGCGGTCTTCGTCACCCAGGGCGCGCCTAACTCGGCCTCGGACAAAGGCGTTGCCGTCCTGAAACAACTCGCCCGGCGCGGAGACAGGCAGGAACGCGCGTGGGCGCTGGTGGGTCTCGGAAACTGGCAATGGATCGTCGGAGATTTCACGGGCGCGCTGAAAACCGAGATCGCCTCCGCGACCCTGGATCCCTCCCTTGTGGGCAACACCGATGCCGCCTGGGGGGATATGCTGCTTGGCCACGATGAGGACGCGCTTGTCTGGCTCGCGAGAGCCCTGAAGCAGAATTGGCGCATAGAACCGGCCGCCGCGGAGACACTGAAGGCTACGGACCGCGGTTATTACGATCTCTACTGCGGCGATTTTCTCGCGGCAGAAACGGCATTTGCGAGAGCCGAAGTGCTGCCCAACTACACGGGTTCTGCCTCGATCGCTCCCGCGCAAAGGGCCGAGTCACTGGCTCTCGCGCACGATTTGGGCGCCGCGCGCGCCATGCTCGCCGGGCACGGGTGGAAGAACGACGCCGCCATCAAACCGCTTGCCGCGAATTCGTTCGTCGATAGCCCGCCCTATTATGTCATCGATGCCGCGACCGGAGACTGGGCGGCAGCCGTCAACGAGCTCAAGGGAGTGGAGAACACCGGGAGCAGCGGGCGCCCCTTCGTGCGCCGGATCTGGCTGGTCTTCGATCTTCCAAAGCTTGCACTTGCTACGGCAATGAGCGGCGACATTGTGCGCGCCGAATCCCTCATCGGGCGGACACCAACGGACTGCTATCTCTGCGTACGCGTGCGCGCACGGATCGCTGCCGAGAAGAGAGATTGGCCGCAAGCCGAACGGTGGTTTGCTGTGGCCGCGCGCCAGGCACCGTCGCTCCCGTTTGCCGATAGCGATTGGGGCGAAATGCTTCTGCACAAGGGCGACTACGACGGAGCGATCGCGAAGTTCCACGAAGCGAATCTGAAGGGTCCGCACTTCGCCGACCCGCTTGAGATGTGGGGCGAGGCGCTGATGGCCAAGAACCGCTCCGACCTCGCGTTGGCGAAATTTGAGGAAGCAAACAAATACGCGCCCAATTGGGGCCGCCTGCATCTGAAATGGGGCGAGGCGCTTTGGTATCTCGACCGCCCGGACGACGCGCGCGCGCAATTTTCTGCTGCGAAGAGTCTCGATCTTTCACGCGCCGACGGCGCTGTGCTTGCGAAATGGCGTGCGCATGTCTGAGCTGGAGCGGACAACTGATCTCGCAGAGTTCGGATACAAGCAGGAACTGAAGCGGGCGCTCGGCCTGCGCGATCTGCTCGTCTACGGCCTCGTCTTCATCATTCCGACGGCGCCGATTGCGACATTCGGCATCGTCTTCAACATCAGTCACGGCATGGTGCCGCTCGTCTACATCGTCGGCTTCGTTGCCATGTTCTTCACCGCGTTGAGCTACGTGGCGATGAGCCGCGAGTACCCGATTGCGGGCTCGGTCTACGCCTACGCCGCGCGCAGTCTGGGCAGCGTTCCGGGCTTTGTGGCCGGCTGGGCCATCCTGCTCGATTATTTCTTCATACCCACCGTGATCTACGTCGCCTGCGCGATCGCCATGCATTCCGCGCTGCCCGGGATCCCCAAGCCGTTCTGGATCGTGGGACTGCTCACGGCCGCCACACTCGTCAACTATTTCGGCATCGAAACCACCGCGCGGACGACACTTATCCTTCTGGGATTCCAGCTGCTCATGCTCACGATCGTTATGGGCCTGGAGTTGAACGCCCTCGCCCATCACGTCGCCGGCGCGCAGCTTTCCTGGAGACCGCTGTTCAACCGCGCGGAATTCAATCCAGCAATTATTTTTGGCGGCCTGTCGATCGCGGTCGGAGCATTCCTTGGCTTCGATGCCGTCTCAACCCTTGCCGAGGAAGCGAGTGGAGGCCCGGATGCGGTGGGACGAGCCACGATCCTGTCGCTGTGCCTGACTGGTGTCCTGTTCGTGGCGCAGAGCTATCTCGCCTCGCTCTTTGTTCTCAACCGGACGGGCTTTCCGCCGGGCGATGCGACCGATGCCGCCTTCTACAACATCATTGCGGGGATCGGCGGCTACTGGCTCAAATTCTACGTGGCGGTTTCGAAAGTCCTGTTCGCAAGTTTTGCCTGCGCCATTGCCGCTCAGGCAGCGACGGCGCGACTGCTTTTCAGCATGGCGCGCGACGGAAAACTGCCTCGCGTGCTCGCGCGGGTGCATCCCGGACGAAAGGTGCCCTCGGTTGCACTCCTGCTGGTGGCGGCGGTGACCGTAGCGCTCGCGATAACTCTCGTGAACAGCCTTCAACTGCTCGCTTCCATGGTCAGCTTTGGCGCGCTGCTCGGATTTCTGATGCTGCACGCTTCGGTAATCGCCCATTTCATCGTCCGACAGAGAAGCCGCGCCTTTGCTCGCTATCTTGTTGCGCCATGCGTCGGGATGGCAATTATCGGCTACGTCCTCTGGAACGCGCCGGACAATGCAAAAATCGCAGGTGGTCTGTGGCTCGTTGCCGGACTCGTGATGCTCGCGGTGCTGCGCGCAACGGGCCGCTCAACCGCACTGGCAACGGAATGAGGAACAAATGGAATCTTCCGCGCCGCAGAAGCTGAGATTTCTCGACACCGCGCTTTACGCGCTCGCCATCGGCACCGGCATGCGCTGGATTGCCGTCGCCGCCGCGGTGGGTCCGTCTTCGCTGTCCTTGTGGACGCTCGCACTTCCGGCATTCTTCATTCCGCTCGCGGCGGCGACGGCGGAACTTACGGCCCGCTTCGAGGGGGAAGGCGGCATCTATGCCTGGGCGCGCGATGCGCTGGGCCCGCTTTCGGGCTTCCTCTGCGGCTGGTTCTACTGGATCAGCCTCATGCCGTATTTCGCGACCATTCTCGTCTTTACGAGCGGCCTGATCCTTTCGGCCTTCGGCGGCGACCCGCGCGATGCGGGATTTAGTCTCGCGATCTCCGTCGCAATGTCCTGCCTTGTCACGGGCGTTCAGCTCGCCGGACTCAAATACGGAAAATGGCTTCCCAATTTCGGCACCGCGGGCGGCTGGGTCGTCCTTTTCATCATCATCGCGGTGGCCGTCGTGCTGGGCGCGCGCGGACAGGGCGCAACCAACTTCCTGCACGCGTCCTATCTCCCGCGGCCGACCTTCGATACGGCCATTCTCTGGGGCACGATCATGTTCGCCTATTCCGGCGTCGAGGCGCTTGGCTTCCTGCGCAACGAATTGGAGGGCGGCATGCGCACCGTCGTGCGCGTGCTCGCGATCGTCGGCGTCGGATCGCTCGTTATCTATCTCGGCGGCACCACGGCGTTTCTGATCGTGCTGCCGCAAAGCGCGCTGACGCGGCTCGCGGGCTTTCCGGATGCACTGCGCCTCGGACTCATTCATGTGGGACTCACCTGGCTCGTGGTGCCCGCGCTCGGATTGTTCGCTCTTGCGATGCTGGGCGGCTTCACGGCCTGGTTTGGCGTGGGAGCGCGCCTGCCCTTCGCCGCCGGCCTCGACCATTTCCTGCCGCCGGTGTTCGCGCGGCGCAGCCCAAAGACGGGCGCGCCAGTCGCCGCCATTCTGCTTCAGGGTGGGCTGATGCTGGCGCTGGTGATCGTGAGTCAGGCCGGCGCTTCCGTGGCTGCGGCCTACGACCTTCTGGTCGCGATGAGCATCCTCACCGTCGCCATTCCTTACGTTTTCATGTTCGCGGCCTATCTGAAATCTGCGCAATTGCCGGCCGTCGCAGGCGCATGGGCGCCGCCCGGTGGAAGACGAACCAGCATTGTGCTCGCACTGCTCGGTCAAATCTCCACGCTGATCGCCATTGCGTGTTCGCTCGTGCCCAATTCCGGCGATGCGCATCCCATTGCCGGATTGCTCAAGATCGTGCTCTCCACGCTCGCGATGCTGGCGGCGGGTCTCCTGTTCTATTGGCTTGCCGATCGCAGACGCAGGGCGCGGCAGATCGACGAGCGGCTGATTGAGGAGCGGCTTACCCGCGTGCCAAGCGTGTCCGGCTGAAAGCGCGGCTCTTAACGGGGTGTGACCGCGGTTGTTTCGACCAGCGCGGACTCACTCGTCACACGCAGCGACATGGATGATCCCGGCGCTACCGTCCAGAAATCGTCGCCATGCCGCTGCGTTTCCTTTCCGTCTATGACCGTGACAACTTTTCCTGAGTGCAGATGGACGATCAGAAATCCCGCTTCCGGAAATTTGGCGATGTGCTGCCGTCCGTGAATCTGCCACACCCGGGCGATGACATGCAGCGTCTCGGCGGCGGCTCTTGGCGAATGGATGCGTACGCTTCCGTCGAAGCGCTCCAGCGGCACGACCGTGCCGGGCGCCGGGCCTTGCTCCTGCTTCGCTGCAACTGCCGCCATTGCCATCGCCGGCACAAGAAGAGCGGCGGCTGCGAACGGAAGCAGCGCAACGGCGCGTCCTTGCCCGGCCGCCGCTATCATGGCGGCGCCAGCATGATGACGTTGCCGTTCCCGGTCGACACATAGACGCGATTGTCCGCCAGCACCGGTTCGGTGCTGATTTCGCCCGCGCCAAGATTGATATCGTTCACGACGTGCGGCTCGGGAACCAGCGTGAAGCCGAAGGGTACGCAGGGCAAGGTCGAAACGTCGGGGTCGGAGCATTGATAGCCGTCGGGAGCAGCGATGCTGGGGTCCGCAAAAATCACCAGGTGCCCCAGATCGGTTCCCACATACACGATGCCGAAAGTGACGCTGGGCGGCCCGATCGAGCCCTCGCCCCCGCTCGAATTGGGCACGTTTGCGATCCAGCGGATGCGGTTGGGATCCGAGGCGCATGCGTTGAGTGCATAGAGATGCTTGAATCCGTCATAGACATCCGTCGTCACGTCGAGGCCGCCCGTCTGAACGATGTAGACATCGTCCCAGACTGCCCCCGGCCGCAGATAGCGGGTATCGTTATGAGATGTTCCGTCGCCGGAATGGAACCCACCCGGGAACCAGGAGCCCGTCGGGAACGCCCATTGCACGCTGGGCGGACCCGGCGTGCCGTTTCCCACATTGACAGCCCATGTCCAGCCGTCCTTTTGCGTCGAGACGGCGAAGGTTCCGCAACTCGCCGTCATCACCGATGGTGTGGACGTCCAGTCGGGATCGAAATCGAGATCGTACGGCACGGGCTGCCACGCCCAGATGACCGACCCGGAAATCGAATTCAGCTCCACCATGCTCAGCGCGTGATCGGGTGAAGGCTCGGGCTGACCTTCATTGACATTGCCGGTCGTGACGATGAGCGCGCCGATCCAGGCGGCCGGCGTGCCCCAGATGCCGCCGCCGTATGGCGGACCCGTGCTCATGAACGAGAAAGCGGTGTCGATCGTGCCGTCGCTTTGATGTACGGCGACGAGCTTGCCCTGCTGGATCGGATCGTCGCAATGATCGGCGATCCCTACATAGACGTCCTGGCCATAAACGGTCGGCGCCGAATAACCGATCTGTTCGTGCGTAACGCCGTCGCTCCGCAGCCTGGCGATCTCCGGCGATTTCCAGACCACGGCACCTGTCGCCGCATTGAGGGCGAAGAGCCGCCCGCTTCCCAGTCCCGTGCCGATCGACATGTCGGGCGCGCCGAACACCACGGCCGCGGTATCCCCGATGACTGCGACGTCCGCGCTGGAAGCGATGCCCATGCTCGAAGGATTGCAGGTGAAGGTCGAGGTGAGCGGCTGTGATCCCTTGGCGGGAAACTGCCATTTCAGCGCACCGGTCGTGGCGTCGATGGCATAGAAGAAGCCGTTCGAGTT
Source organism: Rhizomicrobium sp. (assembly GCA_036495845.1). Taxonomy (GTDB): domain Bacteria; phylum Pseudomonadota; class Alphaproteobacteria; order Micropepsales; family Micropepsaceae; genus Rhizomicrobium. The sequence goes on along the minus strand of DASXMF010000192.1, from coordinate 6,706 downwards.
TCCGATATAGACGGTGTCCTTGAAGACGATCGGCGCCGCATAGAACGGGCCTGGCGCAGGATTGAGATTGACTCCCGCGGAACCGGGAAACGTCCATTTGACCGCGAGCGACTGGACCTTCTGCGGGTCCGCGAGCGGGCCGTTGTTGAATTGCGAGCCGGTGCGAAAGATGTTCTGACGGAATTCCGGCCATTCCGTGGAACAGGCCGCGACGCCGGCGGCCGCAAGCAGCGCCAGCGTGGCCAAAAGCGCATTGCGGACTCGATCCTTTCTCTTCATCCGGCGAATCCTTCTTGCGATTCCGGCATGGTCTATTCGCCCCGGAACAGTTGGACCCTGATGGCAATGGCGGTGCCGCCCCTGTTATCAACGGTGAAAGCGGCGCCCTCGGGAACCACGAAGGTCGAACCGGGACGGAATTCCTCGAGCTTGTCGCCGATCGAGACGCTTGCCGGACCGGACCGGATTTCGAACACCGCGGCGCCCGGCAACGTCACTGAGGCGCTGCGTTTTCCCGGGCCGACCAGAAGATCGCGGACTTCGACGCGATAGCCTCTCCCGCTCGAAGCCTCGAACAGGGTTCGCGTCAGAATTCCGGGCGCGAGTTCGGCAAAAGGATTGCGCGTCTGGGAGGTCGAGAGCTTCGCGGCATCCGGAGGAGCGGCGGGGAGCAATCCGACGCCTTTGGCCCCGCGCATCGGCCACGAATCGCACGCCGTCATCGAGGCGGCGAACATCAGGAGCAGAAGCCTTGCGTATGTGCTGATCGACACTGCCTCCCCCGTGGTGCAGCCGTCCGAAGCGATACGCGCTAAATCTCCCGGATACTACTGCGCGGACCCAATAAGGGTCAATCGCATTCGCCATGCGAGACGAGCAGAACGGCCCCGGCGAACCTGCGGACGCGGCCGGCATACCAATGAAAAAATCGGCTCCGACTCGGATCCGTCGCGTTAATGATGCAAAGTGACGGCAGGGGTAAAAAGGAGAAGACAATGAGAATCAATCCCTATCTCAACTTCAACGGAAATTGCGCGGAAGCCTTCGACCTTTATGCGAGGGTCCTGCACGGCAAGGATCTGCATGTCATGACGTTTCGGGATTCGCCTATGGCCACGCAGGCAGCAGAGAACGAGAAAGACAATGTGGTCCACGCCCGTTTCACCGCGGGCGACTCCATGATCATGGGCTCGGACGCGATGGGCGGACGCTACAACAAGCCGCAGGGCTATGCGGTAAACATCAATGTGGACACGCCGGAAGAAGCCGAGCGGATTTTCGCCGGCCTTTCGGAAGGCGCCACGATCGGCATGGCGATCCAGGAGACCTTCTGGGCCAAACGCTTCGGCATGCTCACCGATCGCTTCGGCACGCACTGGATGGTCAACTGCGAAAAGCCGATGTGAAGGAGGGGCTGCCCCCTCCGGCGCTTCGCCCCCTCCACCACTTCGTGGTCCGCGAATACGCTGACGCTATCGCCCCCCACCTTCGGCGGGGGAGGAAAGTGTTCGGCGTGCCTCGCCCCTGTCTTTCCTCCCCCGCGAGTTCGCGGGGGAGGTGTCGAGCGTCTTGGGGGTAAGCCTGGGCGCGAGACGGAGGGGCCGGTTACATCGATTTAAGTGCAACGCTCGCTTCGCGATGTTGCTACAACTCCATCGGTCGCGCATGGACGACGCGCTGCGGATCGCGGCGCCAGAGCCCGGCCCATGATCGCGGATTGAGCGCGCGCCGCGCCCGCGGTGTATTTCCATGATATGATGCCGCCCGGCAGGGCGGGCGATGCGATATCTGGTCGAAGCGGCACAAGCGAAGAAACTCGACAGGATCACGGTCGGCTACACGGTGGCCGCGTGGGCGGTCATCCAGGCGTCGTCCATCGGAGCGGGCGCGTTCGCATGGCCGCAATGGATCCAGCAGGCGGTCATCGTCAGCGGCGTGACCGGCTTGCCGGTTGTGCTGATCGGTGCGTGGTCGCTCGGCGTGCATCGGGCTGCGGGTGGGAAGCTGAAACCGACGCGTGCCGACCTGCATGTGCTGGCGCTTCTCTCCCTCTTTCTTGTCGTTGCGGGCGTCCTCTTCGTCTGGGTGTTCTGGCCGAAAGCGGCTGCCGTTCCGTCCGCACAGCAGGCCGCGCCCCCACCCAATTCCGTGGCCGTGCTTCCATTCGCCAATCTGAGCGGCGATCCCGCCAAGCAGTATTTCGGAGAGGGCATCGCCGACGAGCTGATCAGCGAATTGTCGCGCATCCCGAGCCTGCATGTCGCGGCACGGACGTCGTCCTTTGCCTTCGAAGGCAAGCACGCGGACGTGAAGACGATTGCAAGGTTGTTGAACGTTCGCAGCATCCTGGACGGCAGCGTGCGGCAGAGCGCCAATCACATTCGCATCGAGGCCGAACTGGTCGATGCCGCCAACGGCTTTTCGAGCTGGTCCGAAACCTATGACCGCGACCTGACCGACATCCTTGCGCTGCAGGACGACATTGCCGGCTCAGTGACGCGCTCGATGAAGGCCACCCTGCTCGGAACCGCGTTCGACGCGCGCGACCGGCGCGGCATCGATGCCAATGCCTACAGACTTTATCTCGAGGCCAAGGCCGCCCACCGCCACGGCAATCTGGCCGATGTCGAGCGGGCGGCCGAACTGCTCAGAAAAGTTACCGCGCTGGAGCCCGGCTACGCGAACGGCTTTGCCGCGCTCGGTGGCGCGCTGATGTCACTCGTCGACAGATACGGCAAAACGGAATTTCTCGCGCCCGCAGAGGCGGCGAGCCGGCAGGCCATCAGACTGGATCCGAAGAACCTCAGCGCCCTCGGTGCGCTCACCGCTTTGTTTCTCGACAAATGGCAATGGAAAGAGGCTCTCGACACCTACCGGACTGCGCAGGCGATCAATCCGGGCAGCTCCGCGGTCCTGCATCTCCGCTCGCTCGTGGCGTCCCTCTTCAACTATCCCGACGAGGACATCTCCGCCGAAATCAAAGCATCGAAGCTGGACCCGCTGTCCCCCGCGCTGAAATACAACATCGCCCTCTGGTACTGGAACAACAAGCGTTACGACCAAGCCGCCGTCGCGATTCAGGACGTGCTGCGGCTGCGGCAGGGAAAATTCACCGACCTCGACCAGCAATGCGCCATCGAGGCGAGTCGCGGAAATCCGGCCGAAGCCCAACGCATCGCCGCAAGGATTTCTTCGTACTACGCAAGCTCTCCGCAAAATTCGTTGAACTGTCCGTTTTACATCGCCATCGCCGAACATAATCTGCGCCTCGCGCGCAAAATCGCCGATGCCGCCGCGGTGGATGCACTGGCAAACGGCGGAACCTTCACCACCATCGGCGATTGCTATCGGCAACTCGGCGATCTGAACGACGCGATGAAATGGTACGAACGCGCTTACGATGTGCGCGACGTGTTGCTGCTCGGCGTGCCGTACGAAAAATGGCAGACACCCGCGCTTCTGGGCGATCCGCGCTGGAAGGCGTTGTGGGCGCGGCGGCCGATCCGGCAATGGGAGGCCGCGCGGCTCGAGGCCGCAAAAATCCTAGGCATCGCCGGCTAGCTGCCCAGGGAATGGTCTTTCCGGGTTTCACCACGAAGACACGAAGAAAATTTAACGCGGAGGACGCTGAGCCCTTCGACGAGCTCAGGGTGAGGAATGTTTTCTGAGCCCTCATGCTGAGCTTGTCGAAGCATGCGCATCCGTCCTCCGCGTTAAATCTTTTTCGTGCCGCACGCCGCAATCATCAAATGATAATTGTCCATCGTTACAAATGCAGCGGCGCCGGGCTTTTCGATTGACACCCGGCCAAGTGCTCCGCTACGGAAATCGCCATCGATGTCGATCGCGTTTCGCTGCGGCGTTCCGCTGATCGCTCGGGGCCTTCGGGCCGGGAACATGCAAACGGACGAGATGCGAAGCGCTTCACGATAGAAAGCGCGGTGGTTCCGTATGGACCCGTCGAAGGTGTCGTGGATAGACGGCAGTCGAAGGGGAACCCATGCCCACAGGCGGAACCGCCCGGCGCGCGCACGCGGCATTCATGTGCGCAACGATCTCGATCGCACTTTTCGCCTGCGCACCGACCGTCGTTCAGACAACGCCTCCGGTCGTAGCGCAGGCTCCCGCACCGCGCGTGATCTGGCCGACGCATGGCTGGCCGACCTCGACTCCGGAAGCGCAGGGCATCGATTCCGGCAGGCTGGCCGTCGCGCTCGAGCAAATCCGGGCGAAGAACATTCCGATTCACAGCCTGCTCATCGAGCGTCACGGCACCATCGTTCTCGACAGCTATTTCTATCCCTTCACCGACAACGAGGCGCACAACGCCTATTCGGTGACCAAGAGCGTGACCGCGAGCCTGGTCGGCATCGCCGTTCGCGAGCACAGGCTCGCCGATCTGAATGCGCCGGTATTGAGCCTTCTCCCCGATCGCACGTCGGACGACCCGCGCAAGTCGCACATCACGCTCGCGCAACTGCTCAGCATGACCTCGGGGCTCGATTGCCGCGCGCAGGGCGGACGCAACCTGCTGCAACAGATGCTGGCGAGCCCCGACTGGACCGGGTTCATGCTCAAGCGAGATGTCGTGGCGGCGCCGGGCAGCACCTTCGGCTATTGCGCCGGAAACGCGGAGCTGGTCTCGGCGGTACTGACCGAGAGCACGGGATCATGCGCGCGCGATTTCGCGCGACGCGAGCTTTTTGCACCGTTGGGAATTGCGGATGCGGGATGGCCGACCAGTGCAAATGGCGTCTCCCATGGCTGGGGCGATCTGGAGCTGCAGCCGCGCGACATGGCCAAGCTCGGCTATCTGTGGCTGCACAATGGCAGCTGGGACGGCCACGAGATCATTCCCGCGGACTATCTCCACGAGGCGCTGGCCGCGCATGCGAGTGTCGGACAGGGCGTCCAGTATGGCTACGGAATGTGGCTCTATCCCAACCACGCGCCGGCGGATTTCGAAGCCAACGGCGCCGGCGGCCAGCGCATCACCGTGATCCCCAGTCTCGACATGGTGGAAGTCATGACCGGCGACGGCCTCGACGCCAACCAGGTTGCGGCCCTGATCGCGGGTGCGCCGATCGCGGATGCGCCGCTTCCCGCCAATTCGGAAATGCAGTCCCGGCTCGCGCTGGACGTCGCACAGGCGGCGACCGGCCCCGCAACCAAACTCGCCGCCCGGGTTCCGTAGAAAAAAGAAAGTTGAAACGCCAAGGCGCCAAGCCGCCAAGGTGTCGGCAACGAACCATTGAGGCACTGAGAACGCTGAGGAATTTTTGCGCGCATTCGCGCGCCATTATTTTTCTCGATGCCCTGAGTGTCTCTGCATTGCGCCTCTTCCTTGGCGCCTTGGCGCCTTGGCGCCTTGGCGTTTCCTCTTTTCCGCGCGGCGTGGACTTCTTGCGCCGGCCAGATGTAACCGCCCTTGCTATCAGCGATTGTCTACTGCGCCGGCGGGGCTTCGACCTGCTGCCAGTCGTCGTTGCAGGCCGTGACGTCGGGGTAATAGCCCGCGGGATTGTCGCAGTAATACAGAACCGGCTGCACAGGCGCATCTGCGGACGCCGCACCGGAATCATATCCACCGGTATCGTATGTGCCCGCATCGTATGCGCCTAAATCGTCGTAGGCGCCGTAATAGCCCAGCCCAAGATCGCCCGCATAAGATGGCACGTAGAGCTGAACCCGCTGGCCCACGCGACCTCCGCCGCCTCTGAAGTGGTTCACGCGGTTTCCGCCGCCGCGCCCGACATTGCCACCACCGGAATGTCCGCCGCCATCATGACGGCCCTCGACATGTACGGTACCGGCACGTTCTGGCGTCGCAGCTTGGGCGAAACCCGAGGCAATGAGCCCCGCGGCGAAAATCAGGGAGATCATGTTACGCATGAGCGGACCTCGTCGAACAACCGAAAGCTCCCGCATTCAACCTATGATGCCGGTCCGGCTTTACAATGCGCGAAGGCCCACTTTGCCGTGAACCACGACAATTCGCGACAAAGGAAGATTCAACGCCGCAATAATTCAGCGACAGGAGCTGCGTGTGGACTTTCTTATGGAGCTTGATCGGCGTGTCGATTTTGTTCCACGCGCGTGGAAGATCGGAAATTTTGGAGCGCGTCGCATAGCGAATGAAATTCAGTGAGAGCCGTCATACACCGTGCATCAAAAAACTCGCCGGCGTTCCCCGTGGCAACACGGTGTCAGTTGGCTGTTGCAAACTCGGGCACGATTCAGGGCGGATATCTCGGAATGTCGCCTTCTCGGCCGCCACGCCTTGTCGGAACGGCCTTGGGAGATATGGAGCTGTCGCTGGCAGCCTGCGACTGCGGAGGACGATTCAGTTCCGATGCCCCGGCGCTCTCCCGGACACGCGCGTAGGGAACTCCTCCCCTCAGCGGCTTCCAGGGCCCCGGGACACTGACGGAGCCGGACGAGCGCCCCGATTGCGACCATGCTCCGTGAATCCGCTTCCCGTAAAGCCAGACAATCGAGGCCGAACCCGAGCAACAGGTCGATACTGCGCTTTGCACAATCCAGTATTTCTTTCCGTACTCCAACGTTATCGGGGAAATCGGGACTTTCACGAGTCCGCATCCCGGCTGACTTGCGTGTGCAGAGACAAGTTTCGTTTTCGGTTTGCCCAGGTGCGACGTATATATCGCGACGCGGAATCCATCGGGGTTGGTCCCCCCCGACGGGC